>NZ_JBGUAU010000038.1:0-49000 GCF_041820985.1 Evansella sp. AB-rgal1 | reverse complement strand
CCAACTCAATATTCATGACAAGGAATATTACCTTACTACTTATGGAACGGATAGACGAGAAGTTATTGATGGCATTCGTTTTTATAGAATGATAGATCTTGATGGAAACAGCCGTGGAGAAGTATGGATTGATAGTAAATTTCAATCTGTTGCTGGTGTTATTACGAATATTGATTTTGGTACAGAAGAACTGGGAACGATCCGTTTTGCTGCACCTGCGGAAACAGAAGAGGAAGGAAAGGATTTGCTTGAAAGGCTTTTGCAAGAATAAAAAAGGTTGTCCTGATGTGTAAATGGACAACCTCTTATCTATTATGTTTTGATGCCTCAACCTCGATAGTATTTCTTCATCCTTTTATCAGCACGTTTATCTGCAACCACCATACAAGCATGGATTGCCCCTGGCAACCAGAAGAATAGTGTTAAGAAGAAATTTAAAATAGCTTGAATTGGTTTTCCACAAAACAGCACAGCCACTGGCGGGAGTATCACAGCTAATAAATACATCATAAAGATCCCTTCTTTCATAACACAATTATACCTTAAAATAATGTTATGAAGAAGAACCAATAATGAGGACTTTCCCTTCTCATGCATGTACGAAGCCTAAAAAGATAGTCATCAACTCTTCCGCGCCCTACCCTTACATGTGCTGTAACAAAATAAAATCTTATTTTTTCTTCTGACGGTACAAATCCATTGTCTTATAGCCTTGAGATAAAACATCAACCATTTGCTCCGTTCGTTTATCTCTTGTTTTCTGCTGCTTTGCAGAGAAGATATATCGAGCCCAATCCCGCTGATATCCAGGCGTTAACTCAAGATAAAAGGAAAGCTCTTTTGGATGATCTGCTAACAATGCTTCTATTTCACTTACATTTTCTTCATAATCTGCCACACACTGACTAGCAGCTGCAGACTTCGTTTCCTTCTTTTTCTCCCGCTTCAATCCAACTACGGTAAATACATCATCCATACTCACCATATGGGAAAACTTAACATCACTATCACCAACATACCCATCTTCCCCGACCTTTAATGTTGGGAAAATCTCATCTCGATGCACGAACGTATCATATCGTTTGTTTCCCTTTTTTGGATATGCAAAAAACAAATAACCTTTTTCTTGAAGAGAGTTTTCCTTCATAACACGATTCGTGTACTCCACCATTTCGTCCATTGTTTTGATAAATACAAAAATAGCGTCATGATCACCAGTTAGTTCCGTTGCTTGTCCAGCAAACACATCATAATCGTTCGGCTCATTTATAACAGTAAGATTCTTATATTTCGTTAGGTTTAATTTCGTAACGATAGACATTCGGCAACCTACTCCTTTGTATGTATGAATTATACAATTCATTAACATTTTATCACAATATATATAATAACTCCTCATTCACAAATGTAAAATAAACTTGACATTATGTATAGTTCACTTTACAATCAAGTTAGAAAAAGATGGAAGGTGAGCATCGTGGCACTAGGAAATCGAGTGAAGGAATTACGAGCAAGACACCAAATAACACAAGGAGATCTTGCAGATAAAGTGGATGTAACAAGACAAACCATCGTTGCTTTAGAAAAGGGCAGTTATGTTCCTTCTCTATTGTTGGCCATGAAGATAAGTAAAATCTTCTCAGTGCCTATTGAAGAAATCTTTTATATGGAGGATGATGATTAACATGAAGATAATTTATCGAAATCTTGCTTTAATGGTTGTTTCTATAGCATTGTTCGGCTGGGCCATCTCCAGCATGTACCACGCTCAATTACAATTTGCCGAAATCACGAAAAATCCAGAGGCACCTTGGTCGATCGAAGTAAATTTCACTCCTATCGTAGTTGTATTAGTGATTCTTGGGGTGATAGCATTGGTTTCCTTACAACATAATAAGAAAAAATGGCGATCATGGAAAAAAGCAGTGTTTCTTCCACCCGAGTTAGAAGAGAGTGACGAAAGAGAAAAACAGATTACTTCAGAAGCTTGTCGAGCTGCCTATATTAGTCTTTGGTATGCCGCACCAATTGTTACAAGCTTACTCCTGTTTTACCCGTTTGTTATTGATGTTTTTCCCTACTATCCGATTATGGTTATCTTACTGCTTCCATTGATTCAAGTCCTTGTTTATTCGATTACTTGGGTGAGAAAGTACTGAGATACGAGTCACTAACGAAAAGGATCCAGAATTAAGTTTATTAAGATTTTATTTTAATAGAAAGGTAGATGGATTGATTCACATCTACCTCCCCTTCTTCTAACTAATCTATTTTTAAAAGGTAGGATAAACAATGACAAAGTACTTATATTCTTTTTTCATACTATTAGCGGTACTATTGCTCGGCATTTTCGGACGTAGTATCGGGGTTTTATTTATTGTAGCTAATCTGGCTATTTTATCTATTATTCTATTTTTCACCCAAAGAAGAAATAAGTTCGTTACCAGAATATTAGCTGGAGGCTATCTACTATTTCTCCTTTCATTCTTCATAGTACAGGGTCTCATCCTTTATGAGGTGGAACGTAGCAAAGCTGCTCCTTTAGAAAACATAGATGTTGTCGTTATACTTGGTGCGGGTCTTCAAGGAGACCGACTTTCGCAAACGTTGGAGAGCAGGTTAGAAAAAGGGGTAGAGTATTTACTAGAAAACGAAGATGTTCCTGTTATTGTTTCTGGCGGTCAGGGGCCTGGAGAAACTATAACGGAAGCGGAGGCTATGGGTAGGTACTTATTGGAGTATGGAATCAGAGAAGAACGGATTTACTATGAGAGTCGAGCAACAACAACGTATGAAAACATTACATATTCCGAGGAGATAATGGTTGAGTTAGGATTTCATGAGCCCACTGTTTTAGTTGTGACGAGTGATTATCATGCATTGCGAGCGAAGATGATTGCAAATAAGGTAGGAATTCACTCCTACAGTTCGAGTGGAGAGTCTCCCTTATTTGTAAGGATTAATTATTTGATTCGAGAATACTTTGGTGTTTTAAAAACAATGTTTTATCATAATGGAGAGGGCATAAAAAAGACTGAAATCCAGTAGATGCTGTCATCTTAGGATTCAGTCTTTTATTTGCCATTTATTTAGGAAGCAAGACTTTATCAATCACATGAATGACGCCATTGGATGCTGCGACGTCTGCTTGCACTACGTTGGCATCATTTACTCGAACAGGATCCAGTAAGATATCTAGTTTTTTCTTCGCTAAGGTGTCCACCTGCATTTTGTCCTTTAAATCCTTTGCCATGACTTTTTTAGGAACTACATGATAGAGAAGAATATCTTTCAAATCTTTTCTTGCTAATAACTCTTCTGCTGTGATATTTAAATCCTTTAGTAACTTTTCAAAGGCTTCATCCGTTGGTGCGAACACTGTGTATGGTCCGTCCCCTTTTAAAGAATCAACCAGGCCTGCTTTTTCAAGTGCAGTAGCTAATGTTTTAAAGTTACCAGCATCTACTGCTGTATCAACAATATCCTTTTTACTCTCTATGCTCTCTTCTGCTAGTACTCCTGTTGCAAATGGGATGATCAGCACACAAAGAAACATAACCCCGATAAACCACTTTTTCATTGTACTTTCCTCCTTGGATGGTAAAAAATAATTTATTTTATGAGAAAACATTTACTTTGCTTTATCTTGTTTTGGCCACACCCCCGATATGTATACTAGAGGTAGTATTTGTAAATTTACGTACTCTATCCTTCGCACAAAAAAAAATTTCACTTTCTTTAACCAAGCCTATTTGTGAGGGTTCAAACTTTATTCGTTTTTATCATCCCATAATCTTGATACTATTCGGGCATACTTTATAGAAGTTTCGTTTTAATTAAGACCATGATGGTTTCTATAGAATCTGTTGCAAAAAGGATTTAACTCTGACGATGGTTGCTACGAGTTTTCAGGTAAGGAATGGCGTGTACTTCTGGTAAGGTGCATGTGAAATTTACATAGAAATAGCGCGAATAAAACACTTAGTCACAAAGGAGAAGAATAATGGAGAATTATGCTAACTATGTTGACTTAGGTGAAGTTATAGCCGTATCGAGGGTTTTCGAATTAAATACCTTTCAAATGGTAAAGATGCTAGAAAGTGATGAAATTGAAGTATACGAAAGTAAGGAAGCATTTATGGAAAAGTATGGAGACAAGGAAAGATACGAAGAATTTGATGATTGGTGTGAGTTAAATAATGGGAAGGTCTTTGCGAAAGTAAAATAGAAAAAATGCTTGGCAACTGCTCGATTTCCCTCTGATCGTGCACTTCACAGGATAAAACGTCGCTCAACTTATTAAAACCCCGTCCTTTTACTTTAAGACTTAACTACTTTTCACCAAACGTTCATATTTTTTCCAAAAAAAATGTATAAATCTACCTCTTTCTATAGACAATATCTTTGTTAATTACTGTTAAGAGAGGTAGGTAGTGTGATGGACAATGTGTTACTAGCTAGGACCCTGTTTGGTTCCTCCTTAGCGTTTCATATAATATTTGCAACATTAGGTGTCGGCCTTACTTTGATGATTCTAATAGCGGAAGTTGTAAGGTTAATTACAAAAGATAATGACTATGCCATTCTTGCAAGGCGTTGGACAAAGGGGGTTGCTATCTTACTGGGTGTTGCAATTCCATCGGGAACGATCGTCGGGGTTATGATGTCGTTAACTTTTCCAGGATTCATCGAGGTAGTTGGCCAGGTCATTGCATTACCTTTTGCGATTGAAATTTTCGCATTCTTTGTTGAAGCTCTTTTTTTATCTATTTACATTTATGCTGCTAATCGACTTTCTTCCACTATGCGGATAATAAGTGTATTCTTTGTTGCTCTCGGTGCTACTGCTTCTGCTGTATTAATTACAAATGTACAAGCATGGATGAATACACCAACGGGATTTGAGTTTGTGGATGGACAATTCACCAACGTTCAGCCATGGCAAGCTGTATTAAATCCAGCTTTTAGTTATACAGCTGTTCATGTAGTTAGCAGCGCATATCTAACTACTGCCTTTGTGGTTATTTCTGTTGGAGCTTATCGACTATTACGAGGCAATTTAAGTGAGAAAGAAGTAAGTTATTATCGAAAAGGATTAATGATCGCTTTAGTCCTTGGCGCAGCAACGTCCATTTGGACAGCTTCCACAGGACATAAGGCAGCAGTAGGATTACATAATTATGTACCGGTAAAACTCGCTGCAGCAGAAGGATTGTTTGAAACACAGTCTCATGCTCCATTAGCTATTATGGGCACTCCTGATCCCGAGGCGAATAGAGTCGTAGGGGGAATTGAGATACCTGGGATGCTTAGTTGGTTAGCAACTGGCTCAACAGATGGAGTCGTCATAGGTCTAAACGAATTTCCAAGAGAAGATTGGCCGCCACTCTTTGTACATACATTGTTTAACGTGATGGTGGGGATTGGAACTTTATTAATTGGCTTATCTGTCGGCGCTCTCTTCTGGTGGATACTATATAGGAAAAAACCTTACCCTACCTGGCTATTACTCGCTTTAGTTCCTAGTGGCGCCTTTGCCTTGATCGGAATGGAAACGGGTTGGATTTTTGCATGTATTGGAAGGCAGCCTTGGACGATCATGAACTTCCAACGAACAGCAGACGCGGCAACTGCTTCAGGAAATCTTGGATTCATTTTCGTTTTGTTTATTAGCTTATATCTTTTATTGCTAGTAATAACCGCGCTCGTGATGCGTTTCTATTTCCATCGGAACCCATTATCCAATGAATTTCAAGTAACAACATCAGTATAAAGGGGGGGATTTCATTGCATGAAGCTTATATAGCAATTTCAATTATTTGGCTGTTTTTATTTTTATATGCCATAGGTGGAGCTATCGATTTTGGCGCTGGGTTCTGGGCGATGTATTATTATGAACGGAAAGATACTACTGCAGCTAACTTTGCTAACTTATATTTGTCTCCTTCATGGGAGGTAACGAATGTATTTCTTGTTTTATTTGTAGTAGCATTAGCTGGCTTTTTCCCTGGTGCAGCTTTTTCCCTTGGATCATTAATGATTGTTCCTGTTAGCTTAGTGTTGATATTATTGACGATACGAAGTGCCTTTATGGTGTATTCGTATTCTGTACAAAGTTACACGAAGCTGTTGCGTTATATTTCTGGCATTACAGGGGTGTTAATACCTGCCCTCATGCTTACTGTATTACCTATCATTATTGGTGGATTTGTTGAGGTCGTTGGAGATCGTCATTATATCTTATTTGACAAGGTATTAACGAGCCCAACAGTGTATGCTCACATTGGTTTTGGTCTAGCGAGCCAACTCTTCCTTTCTTCCTTGTTTTTAAGTGACTATGCAAGAGAAGCGAATTCCAAGGAAACGTACGAAGAATATCGGAAAAATGCGATTATCTTTGGACCTATCATGTTAAGTTTTGCAGTTGCAGCGACTTTAACGTTAATGCCAGAAGCCATGTGGATGGTAGAAAATATGGTAAGACAATGGGAATTATTTTCCTTAAGTATGTTTGCCTTCTCCATCGGATACAGTGCCCTATGGTGGCCGTCGAAAAAAGTACGAATCGGACAACCTCGGGTCGCAGTCATTCTTATTGTCGTCCAATTTGCACTAGCTAGCTTTGCATACGGATGGGCGCATATGCCTTACATTGTATATCCAGAAATCACCATATTCGATGGATTAACAAATTTAGCTATGTATCAATACTTACTATGGGGTTATATTGTCATGATGGCTATTCTGATCCCCTTATTCATCTGGTTTTGGCGATTGTTCCTTAAAGACAAACGGTATCTTACTAGTGAAAAATAATATTGGTTAAGAGAATGTTGAAAATGTCTCCAGTATTGGATGAGCAACTCAAGAATTAAGAGTGGTTGGAACATAACATAACAAAGTGTAAAAGCAAGAAGAAGAACGAAATGATTACTTGTTTACACTATCCGCTCCGGAAATATACTTTGCGTTCCGCGGGCGGCTGGTGAGCCGCCGAGTGCTTAAGCACTCTAGGGGTCTCACCCTTGCCTTTTTATCCCGCCGGAGTCTTCGTATATTCCCTCCGCTAAGTGTAGATATCGTTCTTCTCATTTTCACACTAAGTAATGTTCCAGCCACCTTTTCTTCCTTCCTCATTATTCATAAAATTTTGCTTTTCCAAGTACTTTAATAGGGTCTGTGAAAACTCTTGATGGGATTCTTTCGTATACTTGGCAATTGTATAGATTTGAGCGAGATTTTTTAAGCCTAACTGTTCTGTCATTTCCTTTAATTTAGGAACGTCCATGTACCGTTGCCAGCCCTTTTCATCTCTCTCTTTGTAGATTTCAAGAACCTCTTCATCAGTATAATCCTGATACTGTTCATAGTGGACAAGACCTTGCCTTGGTAGCCTATCACGAGGAGCTGGGGTTTCAGCTGGGTATCCTAATGAAAAACCAACAACGGGAACGACATTCGGTGGTAAGTTAAGCAGTTCCCCGATTTGATCACAGTTAGCTAATGTTGAACCCATATAGCAAATCCCAAGACCTGCATCTTCTGCTGCTAACGCACAATTTTGTGATACCAAAGTAGCATCTATAGCCCCTATCATAAAACTCATCAAATTATCAAACTGTACAGGCGCATCGTTGAGTGCAAGCCACTTTCTCATTCTGTTAAAATCAGCACAAAAAGTGACTAAGATCGGTGCATCAATCACCATTGATTGATTCATATGCGCTTTGTACAATTTTTTCTTTAGTTCCTTGTCTTTTGTGACCACAATCGAATACGTTTGCATATTTCCGCTCGAGGAAGCCCGAATACCTGCGTCTAAAATTTGATCTAGTAGTTTTTGACTCACTTCCTTATCTTCATATTGACGTATGGAAGTGTGCCCCTGTATCACATCATATAATTCCATGTTGTCACTCCTTTTTTTCCATTAAAGAAGTTTTTCAACTCCTAAAATAGAATTATGTATGATCGATTTTTCTCAATACTTCCTTTATATCTTTCTGCATCTCTGTTATCTTTTCCTCTAATTGTTTTTGTCTCTTACTTATTGCAAATATTTCCAAGGCTCCTGCAATAAAAAAGATAATAATGATAATAAGAATAGTTTCAAGAACACCCTCCATCGTACATCCCCCTATCCATAGTTTTATTCATTGTTTTTTAATTAACAACCTAAAGTCAACTAATATTAACACAATTTTCCAAATAAAAATCAGTATTCAAATAGGATCTCCATTATTTTCATATTTTTTTTCAAACAAGTCAAAGTAGAGAGAAAGAACGACATAATCTCAAAATTAAGCCGTTCTTCCCTTAAAAAAATCCTCAAATATAATGTTTATTCCTCAAACTCGTACACCAAAATATCAAACAACTCTCCATCAACATAAAGGAGTAGCGCCCATTCTCCTCTGATAGGAACGATGACAGTCGAAGGAGTATGTGCATCAGCACCGTTGTTTTCTCCCCCCAATCCAATGCTCCAACTGTTCTTTAAGATTTGGTGAACGGACTCTGTTTCACGATGGTATCCAACCACCGTAAGCTCTCTACCTCGTTCTCCCCAAATATGCCACATCCATTTTTGCCCACTTAAACTCGGCATTTGAGCTCCAATAACACCAGATTTATTTTCATTTCCTACCATGTTCCGTCCGAACTCTACCGCTTTTCTATCCCAATTGATTTGCCCAAAATCAGGTTCTTGAACATAGTCTGGAATTCCCTCTGGTAAAAACAAAGTGCCTTTCTGCTTCTCGTTTACCGATAGAACTACATCACCGTACAGTTCGCCCTTAATAAACACCTCATATTTCCATAAACCTCCATAAGGAACTGCTAAAAACGGTGTAAATCGTTCTAAACTTTGATAACCATGTGAAGGCTCTGTTATCCTTTTTCCAAATAGTACATTGATTCGTTGACCGGTCTCCTTGTGTTGAGCATAGATTGCGAGATATTTTCCTTTGAAAACATCGAAGTCCTCGGTGAAAGAGAATAGATATCCATACGTTTCTCCAGCTGTGAGACCATTGTCAGGAAAAACACGGAACAGCACCTCGCCGTTTTCACTATATTCATGACGAACCTCCCACTCATCTGCCACTACTAGGCTCCCATCTTCCATTCCAGGAGGAGATTCATTTACACCTATAAACTCAATGGTTAGTAACAAGAGGAAGATAGCGGCAGCTACAGTAGTTATGGCAAACATAACAACTTTCTTCGGTTGATCATTCATGCTGCTGTTATCGGAACGAATCTTTTCCCATATTTCTTGCTTCTGTTGCTCTGAAAAATGAGTTCCTTTATGTGTCGTAGAATCCATGGCCTCTCGTAATGTGTTCCATTTACTCTCCATTTCCTTCCCACCTTTCCATCTGCTTTTTCACTTTCTCCCTGCCCCTATCAAGTCTCGTTTTTAACGTATTTCGGTTTACTTTCAGAATCGTGCTTATCTCATCAATTGATAATTCTTCATAATAATATAAGATAATTGCTTCCCTATATTTGATAGGGAGAGATAACACACAATTGGATAAAACCTCATGTTCTGAACGCTTCATCATTGCCATTTCTGGCGTAGGATCCTTTGATGTGAATACACGAAACAAACCTGAATCGATAACCACCCTTTTGATTGACGAGCTTTTCAGAATGTCCTTTGCCTTGTTAATGGTAATCCGATAAATCCACGCTTTAAAGAATGAGATTTCATTTAGTTTTCCGTACTGCTCATAACAAGTAATAAAAACATCCTGAACAATATCCTCCGCAAGTCGCCAATCCTTTACATAGTTATAAGCCAGCTTCGTCAGTTTTTCACCATACCCATCCATGATTGTCTCTAACCATCTATCCTGATCATTCTGGAAACTCAGATCAAACTCTTTCCTTTCATTCAAATGCTCACCCCATTTCTTTCTAATGCTAAGACGAATATGATCAGAATCGGTTTCATTTTTTATAAAAAACCGTAAAAAAAGTTTTTCATTTCTACATAATCAAATGATTAACAATATGATAACTTTGAAAAAAACAATGTCTCTCGATGTTCTTCTTTGATCTAACAAATAAAGAGTGTGATTTTTCACGTAGGTGGATAAGGTAATTCATTTTCCTTTCTATAAGAATGATACTATTTTCTAAGGTAATACTATCTACAAAAAGATAAGTAAGGAGAAATAAAATGAACTTACAATCCGGAACATATTATTGGCCTACTACGATGCCCGCTCCGCCTACCTACAACTCATTAGATGAAGATATTAATTGCGATGTACTGATTGTTGGTGGTGGTGGATCAGGAGCACAGTGTGCCTATTATCTAGCAGATTCACACCTAGATGTAATTGTAATAGAAAAGAATAGAATAGGATCTGGCAGTACAAGTACCAATACTGCCATAATACAGTACGCTGGGGAAAAATTGTTTACTGACTTGGTTCACACTTTTGGAGAAGAGTACATAGAAATGCATTTGCAATTATGTCGAGAAGCTATCAATGAAATAGAAGATGCAGCAAATATAGTGGATATTGACTTTGAATTTACTCGCCGAGACACCTTGTACTATGCTAGCTGTCCAGAAGATATCCAAAAGTTAAAGAAGGAATACGATTTTTTGAAAAAACAGCAATTTGAGCTAACTTACTTAGAAAGTAATGAAATAGAAAAGAAATATGGGTTCACGAAAGATGGTGCTCACTATTCATACAACGATGCGGAAATAAACCCCTTTAAATATACTCATGCCTTATTCGACTATAGTGTAAAAAAAGGGGTACGTGTTTTTGAGAATACGGAGATGAACGGTCATACTTATGATAAAGATCGTGACAGAGTAGTTATTCGCACAAAGACAGGCAACGTTATTCACACTAAAAGAGTTATTTATTGTGCTGGCTACGAGGGGATAGATATAAAAAAAGAAAAAATGGCGTCCTTTGTGAGCACATATACGGTGACTACAAAACCTGTCCATGATTTCTCATCATGGCACAATCGCACACTCATCTGGGAAACAGCAAGACCTTATGTTTTTTTACGCACCACGAAAGATAATAGAATCATCATAGGTGGATTAGATGAAAATACGATATTCCCTGAAGTCCGAGACAGCAAACTGATGAGTAAAAAAGATAAGTTAATAGTGGAATTCAACAAGCTGTTTCCAAACATGGAAGTAGAACCTGATTATTTTGTTGCAGCTTATTACGGAGGTACAGTGGATGGTCTCCCTATCATTGGTAAATACCCCGAGTTTCCCAATAGTTACTTTTTGTTTGGATATGGAGACAATGGAACAGTTTATAGCCAAATATTATCGAAGTTGATTGTAGAAGAGATTGTAACTGGTGAAAGTGGTCATTTACCTTTGTATTTGCAAAACAGACCACTATTACTCAGTAAGGACTTTTGAGCTGTAGCCGAAACTAGCAAAAAGTTCTGTAATCCTGCCCTAAAATCACGCTCAAATTCCCAAATAGTTCCAATACCTAGCGGTCCCATTGTCTATCATATGTTTCTGCAACAAATTCAAAATCTAGATCTTCTTTATCTATAATATATCGTTTCTGAATTGGAGAACCCTGTTTCTTTCGAGCATATGTATACCTCCACAAGATTAAACCTTACTTGATATGCTCGGATGACATCTAAACCCGTTGATATATGATGTTTCCCGTCTCCAAGAATTAAAAACGAGAACGCTTTTTCCAAGTCTCTTCTAACTAGCGTCTTACATTCGAAGTTTATGATAGCTTTAATTGGCGTCCGTTTCGGAACACACTGTATATGATGTATTCCTTTACAATTGTCTAACGAATACTCATACATGTGTGTTTCCTTTTGTTCTATATTAATGCCATATTTAAAAGCAAAGGTCTTGTATACCATTTCATGAAACAGTGGTTCAACAAAATCATCTCAAGCATCACTAGCAAACGAGTAAATTCGGATTAAATGAGGGTATAACTTAACAATCGTTTCTTGGAAATTTAGTAAGATGTCTTTATCTGACAACCTTTTAATGCATCTTCTATTTTATGATCAAAAACCTTTGAGATTCAATTATCAATCATTTACGCCCCTCCATATACTTCATTACCAAGCTTCCATCTCACTAATTGAAAAAAGACAATTCATGTGAACAAACTAAGCAATGAATCAATGTATGTTCGGTTCTAGTTAGTTATCAGCAAACGTTAGAGAATAGATACTTATTTTTTGGAAATTCATCCTTCACTAGCCGAATTCCCACCATTAGATGAAAATAATCAGGTTTCACTAGGGAGACACCATGTCCAACATTCGGTATGACAATCCCATTACTGCACCAATTTGAGTTAATCTCATAACAATAAACCCAATCGTTCCTATAAATCCGCCTCTCTAATTTTTATTTAACTGCATAATCGCTTCTTTCTCCTTTGCGATCACTTCGCAACCTCTATCGTCATAGATAAAGAAGATGACATTTGTTATAGTATTTATGAAAAATACATCTGGATAATAGCTACCGTACTGTCCTCCTAATTTAGGATGTAAAGAAAAGTCTTCGTTACAAATCGCCTTCAATAGTAAAAGCGAATGTATATCCCTCTTTTTGCACTTTAGATAAAATCGGGATGTATAAAATCTATCTCCTTCTTCTTCATCAAAAACAAACGGTAAAGTCTCGCGTCTTAATTGAAACCTTACATCTCTATTTTTTAGATAGCGGTCATATACCTTCGTTGCCCTTATCTTTTTCTTCTCATCACCAGCACGATGATACACATTTGTTACAAGTAAAATGTCATCCTGTTCAGAGAATAGCGAGTGAAATGTAGATAGCACCTGACGATACACACGGTCAAACATGGCCAGATTGAGCTGAAAACTATCTGAAAACTGATACATCCCTTCCCCTAATTCTATATGTATCCCAGTCTCCCATTGATGATATATACTTGGTCGTAAACAAAGACCTGGAAAATGAGTATGTAAGTATTCGTTTAATTCCATCACAATTCGCACCTCTTTTTTATTTGATTTATGTAAAAGTTATCATTAGCAACTGAGTTACTATTTCTTCAAACAACATTAATAAAAAAGTGATACTAGTAAATTATACAAAGAATGAAGAATAATCACGGACCATAGTGAATTACTTCTCTTATATATAAATCCAAATAGGAAAAAAAGAGCTGCTAATGCAATCCTTTTTCCCAAACTCTCGTTTACCTGATTTGTTTTGTACCCTTAATAGTACTTCTTCAGCTTCGATCTCGAAAACCAATACGTAATCAAACCAAAGAACATTCCACCTATACTCCAAACAACAACATTGAACCAACTTACATCTAGGACACCGTTACGTAGATAAGGTAAAACATATTCCAATAGAAAGATCATGAATAATCCCCATTGAAATCCACCGATGATGGACATTTTCTTCAGTTGTTTTTTCTTTTCTTCGTACTCCTCTATGGAGGCACAATCTGTTTCATCTAGATTTTTCTTACCTAGTTTGATAATCGTCATGATGGCATATATCATATTTATAATAAAAAGAGCTAATGTGGCAAAAGAAGAAGTTTTTTGAATGGTATCAATAATCAGACTGACGAACATTAATAACATGGTTAAATGCCATAATACAATTCCAGAATAAGCTAATTCCTTATAGATTTCATGACGCTGATATTCATCTCGATCGTCCACTACACCAATAAAACTGTTAAGTATGTTATTCTTCATTGTAATTCTCCTCCCAAAATAAAGTATTAAGGTCTGTTTGCAGCTCCTTCGCTAGGGAAATACACAAAGACAAAGAGGGGTTGTACTTATCGTTTTCAATTAAGTTAATCGTTTGTCTGGCTACCCCAACCCTTTTGGAAAGTTCAATTTGAGTAAAGTTGCAACGTTTCCTAAACTCCTTGACTCTGTTCAAGTCAAACATCCTTTCCATCCCATATAAATGTACAATATATACGACATCTCCTATGTGTCAATTATATATGACACACTCTTCTAGTGTCAATTATATGTGACACTAGAAGTTCCTAATTAAATAACGAGTGTACTAGTGGATAAACATTATGTATAAATTAATCTTCGTTCGTTTTTTTCCAATCCTCGAAATACAAAAAACGAACTGCATCGATCACAGCTCGTGGTTTCGTAACGCTCTCCATCATTACCTATATAAAAAATGGGACCTCACATAAACAATTAACTTCTATAGAATATTCTTTATTCTCACCTTTTTTAGGACAACATACATAAAACATAGTAATACGATTGCAACACTTGCTGAAACCCACCCCATTATCAATACTATATTTTCATTTTTCTCTGTTGCTAATAATCCTAACTCCGTCAATAGAACATAATAGGTAAAGTTTCCTCCAAAATGGATACCAATGCTCATCCATAAAGATTTCGTAAAGATAAATGGTAATGTAAATACAATGGCCATTACAAAATATCTAATCCAATATGGTAGTGGTAACCCCCATTGTGGTAGATGATATACAGTAAACAAAATACTTATCATCAATAGTATCACTTTCCACGATAGATGTTCTTTAAGAACTCTTACTAAAAACCCTCGAAAAATGATCTCCTCTGCAAATGCGGTGAAACCTGTCGTAAAAAAAGCAAATAAAAAAATAAGCAGCAATCTTTTTAGCGAAGTTGGCTCTAATGTAATAATATCAAAATGAGACAATATGAGATACACGGTATAATTAAATACACAACCTATGAAAATCCCGCTTACTAATAGATAGATCCATTTTTTATGATAATATAATCCTAACTCTTTGAATCCATTGATATTGATGACCCTTACTAATTTCAACGTAGCGTAAAAAAACAATATTGCAGTAAGAAGAAATCCAATTGTGGTGTTTACAATAAAAGGAAGGTAACTTAATAGTACAAGAACAATAAACACAAATGTTTTTTTATTAACTATGTATCTCATTTTTTTCACCTAACTAGTTCTCCATTCTTTTGCATAATTGTATACATGTTATAAGTTCCTATAGCTGCTTCTAAGAACCCTGTTTTTTCAACCATTTAAGTAAGTTTTTTGTATCTGACAATCCCTTTAACTCATCTTCTATTTCATGATCTATGACCTTTGCAATTCCTAAGATCAATCTTTTACTAGCCTCCAATGTATCTATCAGAAAGTCTCATCCTCCGTAAACTACATATTCAATAGAAGAGAAATTTTTAGTAACACTATAAGAACAATTGATAGGCTTTTCCATTAAAAAAAAGTCTTACTTATAGTTAATGATTTACTTACTCTCCTTTTTTATTTTTCCAATAGATTGCAATAATAAATGAGTAAAGATTAAAATAAGTAGATACACAATAACTGGCTCATTGGTAAACCACATGTAATCGACAAAACGGAAGATGATGATGAAATAGAAAATAAAACGACAAGATATAAAAGAATAGTCAAAAAGAAACTCATTTTTATCCCCCTCTACCGTCTCTGGCAATGTTTACTTACTGCTTCAAACTCCAATTTTTATAAAAATATAGAATGCATCCACAGATAGCTGCTACTCCTACGAATGTAAAAAGAAAAAAGAAAGGAGAAAAAACCACACCAAATGTAACTTCATTCTGGAGATATTCCACACTTTCATAACTGCTTGCTATATCAGGTACATAGTTTCTTGTTTTTATATACCCAACGAAAATAATGCTGGAAATATAAACCACATGAATAATAATAGAACAAATAATAGCTTGGAATACTAGTTTCATAGCGCAACGAATCCTCCTTTTTCAACATACCCTAACTACAGACTTTTCTCCATTATAATATAGTCAATCTCCCCTTTACGGAAGTACTGGTTTGTTTCGTGCAACCCAAAAATCTGGTAAAAAAGAGTTTTATTTACTCTTGCATTGCACCAAATCTTCTTTACCCCACACATCTCCGCTTCTTTCATTACGTATTCTAGCAGCAAGCTTCCATACCCTTTTCCTTGCTCCTGTTGAAGTGTCGCAAACTTGCGAAACTGCGCTTCCTCGTTTTTTATAAATAGTGAGATACAAGAAATAAGCGTCTCCTCTTGGAACAAGCCATAGTGAATTCCCTCATGGTCTTCCTTTACTTTCACATATTCTAGATCCTTATGAGGGTACATCACGATATGCCGAAGCTCCCACGCTTCTTCCTTTTGTATTTCTTTTATTTCAAGTTCCATGTCTTGCCTCCAAAAAAATCGTTTTCTGTGTTTAGTATTTCGGCAGTTTTTTAGTCCTATCCTGCAAAGTGATAAAAGAAAGTACAGAAGATTATCTCGATGCATACAAATCCCACCTAATTCTCTTCGACAACAAAAAAATGAGTATGAAAATGGAAACTTCTTCTTCCAATATCTCGCACCTTCCTCTTCAGCGACATTTCAACCTCTTCTTCCTTTTCAAATGTCGCGCGTCTCCCTCTTCCGCGACATTTCTACCTCTTCTCCTTTCTCAAATGTCGCGCATCTACACCTCTCGCGACATTTCAATCTTTTCTTCCTCATCAAATGTCGCGCGTCTCCACCTCTCGCGACATTTCAACCTCTTCTTCCTCTTCAAATGTCGCGCGTCTCCACCTCTCGCGACATTTCAACCTTTTCTTCCTCCTCAAATGTCGCGCGTCTCCCTCTTCCGCGACATTTCAACCTTTTCTTCCTCCTCAAATGTCGCGCATCTCCACCTCTCGCGACATTTCTACCTCTTCTTCCTCCTCAAATGTCGCGCGTCTCCCTCTTCCGCGACATTTCTACCTCTTCTCCCTCCTCAAATGTCGCGCGTCTCCCTCTTCCGCGACATTTCTACCTCATCTCCTTCCTCAAATGTCGCGCGTCTCCCTCTTCCGCGACATTTCTACCTCTTTTCCCTCCTCAAATGTCGCGCGTCTCCCTCTTCCGCGACATTTCTACCTCTTTTCCCTCCTCAAATGTCGCGCGATGACGTCAAGATCCTTTATACCGTCTTTATTAAAGACGAAGACTTTAAAATAGACGCCCGAACTGCTTAATGAGCTCATACCCGAAAATAAAAAACTAGGACCCACATCGGAATCCTAGTTTCACCAACTATTGACCTAAGTTAACAATTCTTCCTTCTAGCCCTGGGATTGGCTTCTGATCAGCAATGTAATTAATCATTACAGTACTAAGCAATTCTCCAGTATTTGCAACTAATCTACCTTCACCAAACATCGTATAGCCATCTCCACCTGCTGCAAGGAAATCATTCGTAGCAACTGTATACGTTCTTTCTAATTCTAATGGTTCACCACCAACAATAACTTCAACAACTCTTTCTCCCGCAGGATTTGCCGGTTGAAACGAGAAAGTCATTCCCGATACATGAAGAAATCCACCATTTTGACTCGGATATAAACGCACACTATGTTCTAAGCTACGTAAAATTTGATCGCCTGTTAACTCTAGTTTTACAAGAGTATTATCAAACGGAAGTACTGTATATATGTCAGCTACCTTTACTTCACCAGGATTTAAACTTGCACGGATGTTACCACCGTTTGTAAAAGCAATATCTGTATCAAGGTAATCACGTTGCGCATCTGAAACCATGTTTCCTAAATTCGTTTCCTGTATACGGACATGCTCTCTTGCACCATCAAGATACACATCAACAGTACCGATTACCTCTTCTAATGCTTCTTCTACTTCTGCTTTATATGTCTCTAAAAGCCCCGCAATGTCAGGCTGTTCTTGAAGTTGATCACTGTCACGCTTTAAGTGCCCATTGATTCCGATCAATTCATCGTTATAAAACAACATTGTTGTAAATCCAACTGCTTTTCCATGTTCATATGCTTGTGTTACATATGTGCCACCAATTTTCCTTGGCGTTTCAATTGTTGTATGGCTGTGTCCTCCTAAAATGAGGTCTACACCATCCACTTGTTCTGCTATTCTTTCATCTGTGTAAAAACCAGAATGGGAAAGAACAATGATGTGATCCACTTCATCTTTTAACTGGTCTACATACATTTGTGTATACTCTACTTCATCTTCAAAAGACAAGCCACGCACTCCATCAGGATGTGTTTTTTCAGGAGTGTCTGTTGCCACCATACCGATTAAAGCAAATGATTTACCGTTTCTTTCCAAAATTTCATAAGGAGGAAGGTATTCCCCTTCTTCCTTCAGCACATTTGCACTTACTATTGGAAACTCAAGTGCATCAGAGATTTCTAATAGCCTGTCCTGCCCATAGTTAAAATCATGATTTCCTGGAACCATCGCATCATAACCAATCGCATTCATAGCAGCGATCGCGGTCATTCCTCGGTTGAAGTTCACATAATTTGTTCCATGGAAGGTATCTCCCATATCAAACACAAAAGTATTTTCGTAGGAATCTCTCGTGTTCTCAACTATTTGAGCTATTTTACCAAAACCCATTTCTCTAATTTCCGGATTGTACAATACACGACCATGAAGGTCATTTGTATGGACGATCGCAATTTTATCAATGTTTGTCTCGTAATGACTAAGTATGTACGCTAAATCTTGTTGCTTTAATGGTGCATTTGGTCTTAGTACTATTTCCTCCCCTACAAAACCTAAATAGGAAGCTGCTGCTA
Source organism: Evansella sp. AB-rgal1 (assembly GCF_041820985.1). NCBI lineage: Bacteria > Bacillati > Bacillota > Bacilli > Caryophanales > Bacillaceae > Evansella > Evansella sp. AB-rgal1. The sequence goes on along the minus strand of NZ_JBGUAU010000038.1, from coordinate 30,369 downwards.
GATACTCCTTTGCAGAGTTGCTAACTGTTCTGTAATCTCGATATTGTTCTAATATGGATGTGCCATAACTGTTAGCTAAATTTAATGCCCTGATTAAGAAAACATAAGCTTGTTCACGAGTAATTTTTTCATTAGGAGCAAACGTTTCAACTTCATCTCTAGATACGATATTTATGTTTTGTGCTACTCGCAAGTGATCTATAAGATCTGCTTCACTCTCCATATCAACGTCTAACATCTCAACTAATGACTTTATAAACTCTTCCTGACTCACATTTCTGTTATCTTGCGCTTTAGCACTTACACTTTCGTTAGTGAAACCTTGAAGTACTGGAGTGAATAGGACGGCAAACATCATAAAGAGAATAGTAAATTTCGATGACATTCGTTTCATTGTTACCAAATCCTTCCTAATTTTTTTTGGAAAAGTTTAGTATAGAAAAGAGTAATGTTACATAAAAGAGCAAGAACTCACATTTTATAAAGCTTTTATACAGGCCTTTCGTCGTATATTTCCCACTATTTTCTAATGAATTCGTTACTGGTAACACTTTTCATACTAATGATGGAATATTGAGCACGTGTGAATGGGAGATAAAAAGAATGTAAATAAAGTAGAATACGGTTACATATATAATTAATTACCTAATGTCTGTAAAACCGTTTAATAATGTCTCCCTATTTTTCACAAATAAAAAAGCACTCCGCATAAAGATCTCCGAAGTACTTTCTATATCCACCCTTCACTCACCCAGTAAAAACATCGCCCTTTGGATGTGTTATCAGTGGCTTTGATGACTTTGCTAATGCAAATGCTAGTGTTAACGGACCAATTCTTCCGATAAACATCAGCACAATAATAATTTGTTTTCCTAAAAATGATAGCTCCTCTGTTAACCCCATAGATAACCCGACAGTACCGAATGCTGAAAAAGCTTCGAAAACAATATTCAGAAACGGTGCATTCGATTCCGTCACACTAAGAGCTAATATGGATAGAAAGATAACTATTAAACTAATCACTACAATAGCTAATGCTCGATGGACAATTTCGTTGTTGATTCTACGCCTAAAAATCACTGGTTCTTGTTTTCCTCTTAAGTAGGTAAAAACGGCCAACAGAATAACTAGGAACGTTGTTAGTTTTACTCCACTCGCAGTAGAAGCACTGCCCGCTCCAATAAACATTAACAGTAGCATAAATACTATCGTACCAGGATTCATACTCCCTATATCAATGGTATTAAACCCTGCTGTTCTTGGAGTTACAGCTTGAAAATACGATGCCCAGAACTGTTCCCCACTTGACATAGATCCTAATGTTAATGGATTTGAGTATTCCAATAGAAAAATAACAAGCATTGCAACTATGTTTAATACAACTGTTCCTACAAGCATAATTTTTGTATGCAATGCAAAAAGACGAAATTTCTTTGTTGTCATTACATCATAGATAACGGTGAACCCTAATCCTCCAGTAATAAATAAAATAGTAATGACAATATTTATGCTGGGGTCACCCACATACTTTGATAAGCTGTCTGACCATATACTAAATCCTGCATTGTTAAAGGCAGAAATAGAATGAAATAGACTTGTAAAAACACCATGACCCCAACCGTACTCAGGAACCCACCGAAAGGAAAGGAAAATAGTAGCCAACAGCTCCATGGAAATGGAAAAAACAAATAATATTTTTACTAAGCGAACTACTCCCCCTATGGAATGCTGATTCAGTGCTTCTTGTAGAAGCACTCTTTCTTTAAGTCCTATCCGTTTTCCTAAGACTAAAACGGTCATAATGGCAAACGTCATTAATCCTAATCCACCAATTTTTATTAAAATCATAACGATTACTTGCCCAAAACTAGTGAAAGCACTCCCTGTATCTACCACAACTAATCCTGTTACCGTCGTTGCTGATGCAGCAGTAAAAAAAGCATCCATCCATGAAACAGTTTCCACTGTACTCCATGGTAGCTTTAATAAAAGTGTACCAACAATGATGACAACTCCGAAGCTTAAAGCCAATAATTGTGGCGGTGAAAATCGCCAGTGAGTTAGTAAATTAACTATTTTCACGTTACATCACCTGATCTTCAAAACGTTTAATGTCATCATTATGTCCAATGACAATAAGTAAATCTTTGTGAGAAATTTGATAATTAGGTAATGGTGAAATATCTATATCGTTTCCTTTTTTAATAGCAAGTATGGTTATACCAAAACGAGCTCTAATATTTAAATCAATAAGGGTTTTCCCTTCAATTTTGGGTGAAGCTATTAGCTCAACAATACTATACTCATCCGAAAGCTCAATAAAATCTATTACATTTTCATCTGACATTTGTTGGGCAATTCGTCTCCCCATATCACTTTCCGGGTGTACTACTCTATCTGCTCCGATTTTTACAAGCACTTTATGATGATAAGTATTTCTCGCTTTTACACAAACATGTTTTACTCCAATTTCTTTTAAAAGTAGTGTAGTTAATATACTAGCTTGAATGTTATCACCAATGGCAACGATAACAGAATCAAAATTTCGTATTCCTAATGAGATTAGTGCTCTTTCATCAGTTGAATCTGCAACTACTGCATGTGTTGCGTATTTTGCAAATTCGTTTACTTTTTGTTCATCCGTATCTAACGCTAGTACTTCGTTCCCTAATCTAACAAGTTCTTTGCAAACACTGCCCCCAAAACGACCTAGACCAATAACAACAAACTGTTTTTTACTTGCCATTATGACATCTCCTTTTGCCCATATGAAAAAAGACCAATCTTAAAGAAGGGTCTTCATCACAGACCTTTCTCTCCATGAACGCTTACGAAGTTAGCTGTCGGGTTAAGGATAGAGAGTACCCTTTCTTATAATAAGACTCACCCCACGGCAACTAGTAATCTACTTGCCGAAAATTGGTTCCTCCGTTCTGCCTTTAGACAGATTCAGCGATATAAAGGATTATATTTATTTTTATAATCGTACTTTACTCCTCCCATTTTCGATTGTCAATATCGATTTTGTGACAAAAATAACTTTACTTTAAGTAGATTTTTAGTTATTAGACATTCACCGGCCATTGATCGAGCATTTCACGAGATAAAAACTCCTCTCATCTGCTCGATCTCCTCCTGATATCCCCCCATCCAATTATTGAATTTCCAAATTTTTCTGTGTTATAATTACCTTAATACTTATTGAAGGGATGATGGGTGGCCGATGGATAACTAATCTTATTTTCTAACATTTGAAATCACAAATTTCAAATCAATCGAAATAGGATTAGTCTGCCCATTTTTCTATAGAATCCAATAAAATGAGCTATGTCAAAAGATAGCTTTGTTTGTGTATGTAATGGCACGGCTAATCCTTCCAAATCAAATTTGGGAGGATTTTTTGTTCTCCCTGTAAAGAGGGTTGATCGTATGAAAGAACTGTTAAAATTATCAAACGTAAGCTATGAAATAGTGGACAACACTATTTTTCAAGATATCAATGCAAGTGTTCAACAAGGAGATATCATCGGAATCATCGGAAAGAACGGTGCTGGAAAAACTTCATTGTTAGAAATGATTCACGAAGATATCCATCCGTCAAAAGGACAAATACAGTGGCTAGAACAAGATATGAAGATAATTATGGTAGAGCAAGAAACAGAATTCCATTTTTCCAAAGAGAAGACCCCTCTGGAAAAAAAGTTACGAGAGAATTGGCATGTTCCGAACGTTGATTTTCCCCACTTAAGTGGAGGAGAAAAACGAAAAGCAAGACTTGCAACTGGTTTTTCCGAAAAAGGAGATCTATTACTCTTAGATGAACCCACAAACCATCTTGATGATGGAAGTTTGCAATTGTTACAGAAGGAAATGAAAAATTATCACGGAACCATCCTCCTTGTCTCTCATGATCGATATTTTCTCGACGCCGTTGCGACTAAAATATGGTCTCTGGAGGAGAAAACACTTGTTGAATTTAAAGGGAACTATTCTCAGTATATGGAGCATCGGAGACAAAAACGGCTATCACAGCAACGAAAATATGAGCAGCAGCAAAAGATGGTGGAGCGAATCGATGGACAAATGAAGGAGCTTACCTCTTGGTCGAAAAAGGCACATGGTCAATCCACAAAAAAGGATGGAATGAAGGAATACTATCGTGTGAAAGCCAAAAAGATGGATGCACAAGTAAAATCAAAACAAAAGCGATTAGAGAAAGAGTTAGAAAGAGTGAAAGTAGAACGTGTAACGCCAGAATATACTGTACAATTTTCAATGAGAGCGAATGACAAAGTGGGAAAACGACTTTTAGAGGTAACAAATATTTCTAAATCTTTTCACGAGCGAACATTATTTAAGAATGTTAGTTTTACTATTCAGCATGGAGAAAAAGTTGCTATTGTTGGACCAAACGGAAGTGGTAAAACAACATTATTAAATATAATAAATGGTATGGAAACCTCTGAAGGAGATGTATGGATTTCGCCAACGGCTAACATTGGATATTTAACTCAAGAAGTGTTTGATTTACCTCTGGAACAAACACCAGCACAGCTGTTTTATCAAGAGACATTTGAAGCAAGAGGAAAAGTTCAAAATTTAATGAAGCATTTGGGGTTTACTGCTTCACAATGGACAGAACCCGTTCAAGAGATGAGTATGGGAGAACGTGTAAAATGTAAACTCATGAAATATATATTAGAAGAGAAGGATGCGCTTATCTTAGATGAACCGACGAATCATCTCGATTTACCATCACGAGAACAATTAGAAGAAACACTGTCACAATACGACGGAACGCTGCTCGTTGTATCTCATGATCGATATTTTCTTGAAAAAACAACAAGTACTAGGTATGTCATTTCCAATCAAAAAATCCAGAGACAATGGAATGACGAACCGTTGAAAAGAGATGATCTGGATGAGTTGCGCTTAACATTAGAAACGGAAAGACAAGAGGCGTTGGGAAAACTTAGCTTTATGACTCCGAATGAGAAAGAATACAAGAAACTGGACGAGAAATTTAAAGAGCTTACAAGGAAAATAAAGAACCTAAATAAAAAACATTGATATCCAAATATATGGCGTGGACCGTTCCCACGCCATTCTTCGTTCCCCTTTCTTGTTTATCCCTTAAACTGGAGTTATACGACCTTTGAATATTTTGCTATAATATAGAATATAAGTATCGTAGGAATAGTAAATAATATTTTAATTTTCAAAATAATAGTGATACAATAGTATCTAGTTATATTCGATCCAGAAAAGATGTGTGACTAGGTTGCGACTTGGCTTGGTTTGACGCCAAATCAGGAGCACCTACATCCTTCTGCAAAAATTAGGAGGAAAGGTTGGTAAATATGAGCAGCAGAGAAGCTAAAACAGATGTCATTTTAATTGGCGCAGGAATCATGAGTGCTACATTAGGTACACTCTTGAAAGAACTAGTGCCAGATTGGAAAATAACAGTTTTTGAGAAACTCGCAAGCGCTGGAGAGGAAAGCTCCAACGAATGGAACAATGCGGGTACTGGGCATGCAGCACTATGTGAACTAAACTACACAGTCGAAAAGCCGGATGGATCTTTAGATGTTAGTAAGGCAATAAAAATCAATGAACAATTTCAAGACTCTATGCAGTTTTGGTCTTACTTAGTAAACAGCAATCGGCTATCTAATCCAGAGGATTTTATTAGACAATTGCCACATATGAGTTTTGTACAAGGCGAGAAAGATGTTCACTTCTTGCAAAACCGTTTTAAAGCGTTGTCCAATAATCCTTTATTTAGTGGGATGGAATTCTCCGATGATCCGGAAAAACTAATGGAATGGATTCCGCTTATTATGCAAGAGCGTTCTACTACTGAGCCTATTGCAGCTACAAAAATTGACTCTGGAACGGATATTAACTTTGGCGCACTAACGCGTAAGATGTTTACCAATTTAGAGAGTCAAAATGTAGAAATGAATTACCAACACAGTGTTGAAGATATGAAACGTACTAGTGATGGTCAGTGGGAACTAAAAGTACGAAATAATGAGAACGATACCATGGAACGACACACTGCTAAATTTGTCTTTATTGGCAGTGGTGGTGGAAGTCTGCACTTATTACAAAAATCTGGTATCCCTGAAGGAAAAAATTTCGGAGGCTTTCCAGTAAGCGGTATATTTATGGTTTGTAATAATCCCTTTGTAGCAGAGCAGCATCATGCAAAAGTGTATGGAAAAGCGAAGGTTGGTGCTCCACCAATGTCCGTTCCACATCTTGATACTAGATTTATAAACGATAAAAAAGAGTTGTTATTTGGACCGTTTGCGGGCTTCTCACCTAAGTTCTTAAAAACAGGATCCGTTTTTGATTTAATAACTTCTGTAAAACCTAATAATCTCTTAACTATGTTGGCAGCTGGGGCAAAAAACATGTCATTGACGAAATACCTCATCCAACAAATTATGTTATCGAAAGAGCAGCGTATGGAAGAGTTACGTGAATTTATCCCTAACGCCAAAAGCGAAGATTGGGATTTAGTCGTAGCAGGTCAACGTGTGCAAGTGATTAAAGATACAGAAGCAGGTGGCAAAGGAACCCTTCAATTTGGCACAGAAGTTGTAAGTGCTGCAGATGGTTCGATCGCAGCTTTACTCGGGGCTTCACCTGGTGCATCTACTGCGGTTTCTGTTATGCTAGAAATCATTGAAAAATGTTTTCCAGAATATGTACCAGAATGGGAGCCGAAACTGAAAGAAATGATTCCTTCTTATGGATTGTCATTGGTGGAAAACCCAGAGTTTCTTGAGGAAATGAAAACATCAACAGCAGAGGCTCTAGGTCTTAGCGAAAAAGAAGTTGTTTTCATATAATACTAAAAATATATTGTAATAAACTAATTTGTTCTGTTCATCACTAGACAATAAAAAATCAAAAAACCTTTGTTCCTCGTATTAACGGGTTTACTTCAGAGGTGCAAAACGGAAAAACACAGACAAATTCACATGTGAAATTACACATTTTTCACAACGATAATCACCGTTTCATTCGCACATGAAAATGGCACGAAAAATTCTTCGTGCCATTATTTTCATATTTGCTTGTGTAAGGCAACCTGTTAAAGTATGTAGTTAATTTCCTGGAACACTATAAAACTCTGCTTCTTCTCTATTTTTAAAGACTCGTACTCTCTCGTACTCTTTTTCTTTGTTAATTTTATATACAACCTGGTACTTAAGAGTATTATCTGAAGAATCGTTTGTTTCTTCTTGCGTGTAATAAATCATAAGGTTATTACCATCTGATTCCACGCTAAAATCCGTAAAGTGAAATAGTTTGTTATCTTCGTTATTTCCATGCAAGAAGATATATGCAATGTCTTCTCCGTCATAGTAAATTGGGGCATCATCTGTTGGTCCAATATTTTCAAAAACGGAGCGTGCATCCTCATGTACATCTTCTAGGTTCACTTCTGAGAATGATGGTTCTGAACTGCACCCCACTAAAAGTACAAAAAGTACAGATGCCAGTGTAATTTTTTTCATTTTACTTTATTCCCTCCTTTTGTTTTTACATTATTTTATTAACCTCCCTTTCGTGATACAAAAGGCATCAAGAACCTGTTACACTCTCGATTCTCGTTTGAACAACGCTCCAAACTTTAAGTTCGTTTTTTTAGTTCTTCAATTTCTCTTTGGAGTTCTTCTATTTTTATATCCTTTTTTCTATAACTACTTTTAAACCAGAGTACAATTAATACTACTACCCCAACTATAAAAACGAACATTAAGGAAAGAACAACTATTAATGCAATGTCACCTTGTGGCATGAAATACTCCCCCTCTCTTTAAAGGAATTCTCTCTGTTTGGTTAAGTGTAAGTCATCACACACTACTCAATATTCCGCTATTTGGAATAACTCTTCTTCATGTAAATCGCCACCATCTAATCTGTATGTTACACCTTCATCTACCCATTGAATCATGTTCTTTTTTTGAAATATAAATCCAGAATTATTTTTATCTCGATTTCTTTCCAACCTATACTTTTTGATTTTTCCAACTCTATTTATGAAGCCATAAATGTCGTACCAAATCCATTTTCAGTAACACCATATCTTGATTATCGTTTGTTCTACATCATGTGCAATGATATCAGCGACATAAGGAAAGCGAGAACTTGTAACGCTTTTGTTTGTTTAATAAGAAATTCTTTTTACCAATATGTTTAATGCTTTTCTAGTAATAAACATAACGTGTAGGAATAGTAACGCAGCAACAATACCTAATAGCATCATATATAATGACTCTAAACCAAATCCCTCATTGAAAATTAAGATATACAGAAACACATTTACGAGAATTCCACCCGCAGAATAAAATATAAGAGATAGAAAGTATTTTGATATTTGCGTTTTAAATTCAAATTTCTCTAATAGGTGTTCTGCTAACATAGAAAATATTACTCCCCCTATTAAAAAAATAAAAAATGAAAACATCAAGTATACCCTAAAATATACCATTGTATTGTTTAGAATGGATAACCCCACTGAAAACAAAAGGGATGAAACAATAGCTGCAATTAGTTTCTCTAAAACATCCATTTTACCACCTCCCTATTATTAACAATTGTAAGAGCTTATTGTAGAAACCTCTCCCGTAAGCACCACAACGACAACGCCTGTTTGTTCCACTTACGCTTCCCCTTTAGCACAATAGTGGAAAACTACCTATCAATCATTCTTTAATACTATCAAGCAAAATATAACCAAAAATAATTCCAGTAATTGTTATGATCGAGGTGTCAAATGACGCTGATAACAAGAAAGTGAACGGTAAAGTAAATGGTAAGTAAAAAGAGGATAATGCCCATAACAAGTGGCTAAAAGTAACATAAAAAGCAGGCAGTCCAATTACAAGCAACTTCACGTAATCAATACGCCATTTTCTTCCTTCTTTGATTTCTTTCACTAATATAGGTGCTCTCAAAAGCATGCCAATAATGACTGGGAATAGTTGTAGATAAAGAGCATGCTGAAAGTATACATGATTTTTTACACTAATAACGCTATCAAAATTTCGCATGGATTGACCTATACTGTACCCAAAATACAACCCTCCCCCTATAATTATCGTCCATACAAGATAGTATATGAAACGTTGCATATGATTCTCCTTTATCATTTAATTAACCTCCCTATTTGTTGATAAGGGATTTATCTCTCCCTAATATTAGCGAATTGAAAACAGGCAATAATTACAGTAGAAAGTCCGATGCCAAAGAGTATCCCTCCAGTCACTAAAAAGTTATTTATATAACTTTTTATCATTAAATGATACATTGAAGTATCTGCCCCACCTTGTTGGTGAAGCCAAGAATTAGCTATTGATGTGCCAAAATTAGTACTGAAAAATAATAGAATAAATCCAGTAACAGTTAATATTGAGCCTAAAATCATAAAATTTTCTTTTTTCATTATACCCCTCCATATCCATAGCTCAATGCTTTCCTTCTTTCACTATCCTTCCCGTTTTGGAACAAAAGCAGCGACAGCCTGTTGTGCTAACGCTTCCCTATCGTTGAATAAGAATTTAGCTTTCATCAACATTTACAATAATTTCACCAAATATTTCATCACCAATATAAACGTTTAGCTTCCATAATCCTGCTGTTGGAAACCCCATATGTGATGGAATGTGGATATCAGCCCCATTGTGAGGATTAATTCCTAAATTTTGGTACTCCCATACTTTGTTTCCAGATGTTCCAATTAGCACTTTGTGTTCTTCTCCTTTTTCGTTCATACCAACAACTCTTAGTGTTCCTTCAACTTCTTCTCTTTCTCCCCATAAATGCCACATATATTTATTATCTTTTCCTGCAATAATTGGATGAAATTCTGCTTCTCCCTTTTACCAGAGCCTACTAAAAAACCAATTCTTCCTTCCTCTCCAATCAAAACATATTCTCCTTCTGTTCCATCTCCAAATGTAACAGGAATATGAAAAGTTGAACTTCCTTCCATTCCTCTTTATCTACTATTTCTGTTTTATCAGAACAATCTACAAACATTCCTTATAAAAGCAAACAAAATATAATTCTTTTCATAGTACCTCCTCATATACTGGACGAAAAGCACACCACAAATGTTTCGTAAAATTCGGTAAATTATAATTAAAAAACACCACTTCTTTTCCAAACGCTTCTTTAAAGTAACAGCCGGTAGAAATTCTTCATCTCATCTTCCCTTTGGCACCAAGGTAGGAGCATCGACAGCTTCTTGTGCTATCGCCCCCTTACTTTCACCCATATATAATTTTTTTCATTTAATTACCCCCGAAACATTACATTTCACCATTGAAAATCATTATCCTTCTTGAACTAACTCCTTTACCTTAACATAATTTCCCAGTTTATAGATACAAAAAAAGAGCTGCAACATTGCAACTCCAAAATTTTAGTAACAAATTCAAGATTTTCTCTACTCCCTTTTAGAGATGTAAAAAAATCTATTCGGACGACATCTGAAATTCTCGATCCCACGAAAGATCTAATTCTTCTAAAAATGAATAAAATTTATTAGACTCTACTTCTTTGTAAGTCATGTGTAGGAAAGGCTCACTTATATAGATTCTATCATAGTGGATATGCATTCTCGTCGATGGATTCCCTTCCGAGTATAGAAGATGTAACGTAAAATTGTTTCCCCCAAGACCCTCATCCGAAGTCGAAGTCTTTTTCAATTCAGTTGAAATTAATTGTTCGTAGATAGAGTCAATAGTAGATGAATCATCTATAACAGTTGAAAATCCTTTGTTATTATCTACATCAAGGTATGTTACTTCTATTTCAGATATGTTCCAATTCTCATCATGATTAATGTAATAGTTCTGAATGTCGATATATTCATTTTCGAAAGTCGTGTATCTGGTTTGGTCATAAACGAGATAGGATATTACAAAAACGATAAGAATACCAACAACAATGAAGTAATGTTTTTTCTTCATGAAATCCTCCTTCTACCAAATCAAAAGAATGATGATTCACGTTTTTTACAACACTAGATCAACATAAAATGAAGATCGTGTTCTTTTTTTACCTGGTTCTTAAGTGAAGCACTTCATAAACTAAGTAAATTACTCCCCTTTATGTTAACATAAATAGCCAAATCTTTCCTCTTTCAAAAGACAAATCACATCAAAATCACAAGAAGGAAATATGTATTTCCACCAGTTTTTTTCTCTGTTTCATCGAGATAGTGGGCGAACTAATTTTTCAATATGGGTAAAAAGTTTTATTTAACATTTCCAAATACAGAAGCGTTTCCTTCTACCTAATCAAAGTATGTAGTGTATGAATCATCCTAAAAGCCTATTTAGAGTTTTTCAACGGAGTTCCCACATGGTATAATAGAAGTATATGAAAGATAAGGTGGATGTAAATGGAATCAAAAAATATGGGTACTCCCGATCTAAAACAAATTCAATACGCCCTCTATACAATCAATAGACATGCAAAAACAGCTCTCAATCCTTCAGAATTATATCATTTAAAAAAGACCACTCTTAAAAGGCTCCTAGCAGAAAAACGTGCAGAAAAAGTCAATCTCCAATATAGTATAAATCCAAGAAATGGACTTCAAAGTTCCGTTGTACTAGTTAAAGTAGGTACAACAGATAATGAGTTGAAATTCTATTTTCATATGCTTGCGGAAAAAGGCGACTTTGACCTTAACCTTAAACACATTGGTAAGATTGATAATAATATTAACAACCCTAAAGTTCACATGGGATTAGAAACGGCAAAAAGTATTTTGTATCGTTATATAAAAGAGAAGCCATTAGGAAGTACAAAAAAACATACTAGAGCTAAAGTGAAACATCTCGATAACGTGTTTGTCTCTTCTTATTTAGATGGAAGGAAACGGTACTGAATTATAGGCGTTGGTAGTTTTTCCATACTAGGCCTCTCATGAACGTTACCGCAAAAAAACAAAAAACACCCATGATACAGTATTGTTTTACCGCATCATGGGTTTTTTCTATTTATTTCTTAATACTAATCTTATTCCCTTTATCGCATTCCATCTCTAGTTCCAGCTTCTTAACATCCTTTGCATTAACACCTACTACCTCTAATACATGAGCAACGATTGCATCCTCTTCCATATCTTTTGTTACTTTTAACTTAGCAATAATGCTTTCCATCTCTTTTACTGCTTTTTTACCTTTTATCTTTTTATCACCATGCTCAATTTCTGCTTTAGCCTTCTTCCTTTTCTTTTCATATTCCCATTCCATTTCGGTCTTATCCATTAGTTCAATTTCCAATTCAAACTTAGCGATCTTCATTCCTTTTACTTGCTTTTCCTTTTCAACTTCAGCTGGATCTTCCACTAAGATATCTTGATCATCCTCTTGATCATGCTCTTCCGCAAACCCTTCATTCGTTCCAACAAAAACCAAACCTACTAGTAATACAAATGAAGCTAACCAAAACAAACTTTTCTTTGCCATCTAGTTTTTCCTCCTATGTAATCTGTTTTTTCACAGATGGTAATAAAAACAATATTAAGATAACCCCGAAAAACCTTTTTATACCGAAAAAAAGTACAACGAGCAGGTTTATTTTGCTTGATGTGCTTTTTTATGAACGACTACTCGATCTTACATAGAGACAAATAAAACAAGATAAAAAAATTAGGCAAAGCTACAAAAGTCTTCATGTGTCATACTTTTTCAAGTTGAATATAGAAAATCGTATCTATTTGATTAGTTATTGATATTATAGTCTCTTAACAAATCCTCGTATTGTTCTTCCGTAGCATCTAACACCAAGATGTCATCAGTGTCTAGATAGTCATACAGTTCTTGTGCATGTTGATCTGTATAAGGGGCGATACCAATACCTACTCGATTTTCAAAAGTAAACTCTCTTACAAAGTAGATTTCGAAATTCTCTGATTGATATTCTTTTTCTTCTATCAATCTTTTATTTAACCCAACATCTGTATGAAATAACTGCTGCCGTGAAAATTCCACCTTCCTAAATTCTACATCAAATTTATTATCAACTAACTTTAAAACCGTATCCTTAAAGCTTTGCTCTAGTTCTTCTGAAGATGCAATGACAAGATATGGAGTATTGTTTTCCGAATGAAGGTGATATGTTCTGTATGCTAAATCCATAAAGTCGATTGAATCATCTATATACATCGAAACTATCTCTTGTAAATGTGCAACTGCAGGACCACGATCTTCCCATTCATCAAGATGAGAAGAATACAAAGTAATTGTTTCTTCCTGATTACCCCATTTTACAGTTATCTCTATATACTCATCATTCTCTTTGATGCTTCCCCTTCTCCCATCAAAACCTATTCCACTTATCCAATATTCTTTATCGCTTTGTAAGTTATTTGTGGACTGCTCCCATTTTTTTGAATCGCCTTTCACTGAAGTTGTAATTTCCAACTCTTCTACATTCTGAATATCTACAGATTCTCCCTTGTAAGTTAGCTTCAATTCATAGGAATGTAAACCTTGGGCTTCAATTGTTTGATTTCCAACCTTATAACTTACATCACCAGATACTCCTTCACCAAAGTAATAAAACTCCCCTTCCCAATGATTACTCTCTCCTTTAAATAAGTACTCATATATATATAAACCAAACACTTCATCATAAACAGTCCTTTTCGCTTCTTCTTGGTGTACTTCAATTTCATTATCCATTTCATTTTCTATATCTCCTAGTATTTCATCTCCTTTCCTGTAGTTATCTACAATTAATGTAGCAACAAAAACAAAGAGCACTAGAGCACCAATAGCAACAAATCCTCCAAGCGACTTCAAGTCATTTCCTCGAAAAAACGAGGGCTTTTTGACACTTCTTTGAATATCCATATTCATAAGTGAATTATGTATCTTTTTTTTCTTAGAAACATTAACAGAGGGCTTTGGCATATTTTTCAATTTTTCATCTACATCATCCCTGTGAACTCGTTTCACGATACATCCCCCTCTCCAGATTCTTGCGTAAAGCATCCTTTGCACGAAAATATGTTAATCGAACCTTATTTTCACTCCACTGTAACGCTTCTGCTGTGTCCCGGACGGATAACTCTTGAATCCCCCTTAATATAAGAACATCACGATAATTCTCTTTTAAAGATTGAATACCAAGGTAAATGTTCGCTTTTTCCTCATTCCATTCAAAGATACTCTCTGGAGAAACCACAGATTTGGTTTCATGTTTGGATTCAAATGAAATCATCTTCTTCCATATGCTTTTCTTCTTGATACGATACTCGTCAACAGCAAGATGACGAGCAATACTAAGCAACCAGGTTTTCGGATTTGATTGCCACTCAAATAAATCTATATTTTTCCAAGCACGAATATACACTTCCTGCAGCAAATCCTCAGCCTCATGAAATCCTACTCGATAAATTAGAAAATGATATACATCATCGCTATACTGGTGAAACCACTCCGAAATCCGCTCCTTATCAGTCATTCTCTCTCCCCCATCAGTAAATCCATCTATTAAATTAGACGTATATAACATCCAATATATTTCATTTTCCACAAAATAAGGTTATCATAGATTTTCAGTATCCTAGCAGTTAATACAATGAACTTAAGAAAATACGGTAGGATCAGCATTCGTTTGTATAACTGAAAATGGCGACCTAAATAAAAGTTTACAGAAAAAACAAAAGAACGTCTCTGCATCGTACAGAAACGTTCTCTCTATGAGCAGAAATTAATTTAGTCCTTTCTCCCTCACAACCTCTACATTCTTCACTCTTCCACCGTTAAACACAAAGCCTGTAACCTCTTCTCCTTCTTTCATAAACTCCACAACGAAGGTAAAAGGTGCATTCGTTACAAACTTATTTTCCTCCAACTGATAAAGGACCTGTTCCCCATGTCGGAAATGAGAAAGGTATAAAGCACCATCCTTTTTTACTACTTCATATGCGGTATCTAACTCAACACTATGATATCGCCCTTCATATACAGAACTATCCTCAGGAGTAAATGGCGCAAGTTTTTTCAACGGAACAAGCTTTTCCTTTGTTTTCAAAACAGGACTTTCTCCAAGGTATAGATCCAAGTTAAACTGATCAATTACAAAATGATTACCTGATACATGAGTTAATGGAGCTGACCCATACGCATTTTTCATATGTACACTACCATCTTTTACAAAAACATCAAACGCCATATGCAAAGAATCAGATGATGGGAAATAATAGCCTTCCACTTTTCCTGTATCCAATTTTCCCTCGTATTCTTTAGGTTGGTCTACTTGTAGCTCCTTCTCTTCATAACCAAACAGCGCATCTGCAACCGCAAATGCTGCATCCTTCATGAGCATATTTTGCGTATTAGAGAACAGCACGATATCAATGTCATCATCTGTAAATCTCAACATCGCACTTCTATAAGAAGCATCCGCTCCGCCATGTTCAATATACTTGTGACCTTTATGTTCTCCTACGAACAGTCCACCAGCGTAGCTACTTTCTAATCCATCCGATAAAGTTGGCTTTTCACACATCATTTGAATGGTCTCTTCCTTGCAAATAGTAGGAGTATTATAGTTCTCCATCCACTTCAAAAAATCTGTTGCAGTTGTATTCAAGGAGGTCGCTCCATATGTTCCATAGTTAAGAACGCTATAAACATAGTCTCCTGTTCCATCATCGTAATAGGAATTTGCTTTGTGAGGGATTACCTTCCAATAATTATCCTTGAAAAACGTGCTCTTCATCCCCAAAGGTCTGAATATCCGTTCTTCTGCGAACTCATTCAGCGTTTTTCCTGACAACTTCTCCACGATTTCTGCCAATAGAGAAAAATTGGAGTTACTATACAAAAACTGAGATTGTGGCTCAAAATTAAGTTTTCTTTGTTTTCCTATCAACGATAATGCATCTCGTTGGGTAATGGTATCCACAATTCTCACACCACTTAAGCCTAGTAACTCCCATTGATCGCGAATACCACTTACATTATTCATCATCTGACGAATCGTTACCGGCTCTTGAAACGCGATATATTCAGCTACATACTCCCTCACATCATCATCAATGTGTAACTTCCCATCCTCTTGCAGCAACAGCACGCACATGACTGTTATTTGTTTCGAAACAGAAGCAACATGAAAAACCGTCTCATCCCTCACAGGTATTTCATGTTCTATGTTGGCATATCCAAAATTATTCTTATAAACTACTTCTCCACCTTTTCGAACAACAACCTGCCCACCAGGACATAGACCATTTTGCCATTTTGAAAAAATAGAGTCTATTCTCTTTTCCATTTTATTCATACCTACACCTCGCATTTGTATTAGTAATCTATCACATATTTCGATACACGAAGTAAAATACCCTTTTAATGACTCTAAAATGTTTCGGCTGGGAGGAGAAAAATACAAAGAACAAGAGCAATTACTAGGTCCATTATTCTATTTATCACAAGTTCTTATGAAACTTGTCCTTAATACGAACACATTTATTTAAGTGTATAAATATATGTCTTGTGGCAGGCATCAGTAGTAAACCTGCAATGTCTTTTCTGCTCCAATAATCAGCTAACCATTTAGAATTTTTATTAACTGCATCTTCATCAAATAACCGTTTTATTCTTTTTGGTTCCACCTTCATATTACATTGTTCAGGACTTAACAAAGAAATAACCTCTTGTGTTCGCTTACCAACTACTTCCCTATATTCTAATAATGAATGAAAATCAAGATTTGCGCTTAACAAAGCAACCTCTTCTTCACTCATATCATTCCCAGAATGCGAAAACGGGATATTCATTTTCTCTAGCCAGGTCGCAGTGTGAAGAACTTGCTGTTTATCAGCTACTAATATATTCATCGTCATATCTTCAATACGGGTAATATGCCAAAGATGCCACGCAATTGAATTTCTAGTATCAGGATTAGACACTGGATATTGTCTAAATACGTTTTCATCCAAGTTATTCACTATTTCATCTGCTAAGGTAGTTTCAGCTAAGTTACTAATAGAGGAAGAGTGTAGAACAGAATGCAATGATAACAATAACTTTACTGCTTCATTGTGTTTTTCTGGCTTCAATAGAATTTCTCTACATTTTTTATGGGTTTCATTCCAAATTTTCCTTTGACCCTTATCCACTGTAAATTTCCCTCTTTTCACTTTTTCCTTAAACAAAATTGCTTGTTCGTTTAATGTTCTGTTCCTATGAACGAATTACTTTAAGTGAAATTTCTCTCATAGGTGTTGTTGGATCACATGGAGCAATAGTGATTTATAATCTTCATAAGTCGTTCAGAACTCTCCGAGGAGACACTTTCTGATAATAATCAACTTTAGTTTAACATCATTTTCCAGTTGGTAGGTAGAAAAAAAGAGCTGCAATTGCAACTCGTACTAACTCACCCATTTCTTAAGGAAAGTCATCTCCCTCTAAACGACATACTTTTATAAGTTTACGTTACGCCTTTGTTGATTTCTCTTCCAGCTTCGCCTCCTTGTACACCCTATTTCCTTCATTGAATAATAGTTTTATTGTTTCCATCATGACTTTCCGATTTTCCGGCTCCATACTAGTTACGATTTTGATAATCTCCATTATTTTTTTCCACTTATCTTGTGTTAGGTCATCAATGGTATTCACATTGGTAGTATCCAATATTTGAAACAATGAATCAACAAAATGACTTCGTTGAGATTCATTTAACTTCTGCAGCATCGACTTCAAAGTTCCATCTACAATTCTACTTTCCTTGGACACATTTGCCACGCAAATAAAAGAGTTTCCCAATACATCCCAAGACATAGGATCATGCTGCATAAGTAATTTTTCTCCACTTTTTACAACCATAATTTCCTCTTCATGCTCCAGCATCATTCCTACGATGGAAGACTGAGGAACAATAGTTTTCACCTTTGGAAGCATATCTTTGTATTCCATGCATTCAATGACATCCCTGTGAAAACCAGGACCATCATTATTGTATACCGTAGTAATTCGTTCTCGAATAGCAGCGCTACTTTTCACAGCAGCATATACTGCCAAATTACCACCCTTAGAGTGACCACCTGCTAGAATGTTTTTATCTAAATTCCCTACCGCTTTCTCTAAATAAACAATAGCTTCTAGTTGTGCAGGAACAGGAGACATAAAGGTCATATTAAAATTCTCTTTCCAACCGACAATCGTATTATCTGTTCCACGAAACGCAACAAAAACGTTGTCCTCATCCAACGTGATGGTGACCGCGGAAAATTGTTTCTGTGTGTGGTGGTCAATAATATTCACATAGTTCGATAGAGACATCTCCGCAAAACGTTCGCATGAAGCCATTTTTTCCAAAAGATGAACAGACATTTTCATTAAAAAATTTAAATTATTTATTTCTAACTCAGAATGCTGTGTAAAAAATAAATCCGATGCCTCTTTAATTGTGATATCTTGGTCACTATGTAAACCAGGTACAATCTGTTCAAAATTCACATACGACATCTGGGAAAGAATAAGGTTATCCACTTCATTAAAAGGCGATTGCTTTAACGTCAAATCACCCCGCCAATCCAAATAATCCATTATATTAGCCACATATCCTCACCCCTTCTGGAAGCATTGGGGACGGTTCTCGTTGCTTCCTTCGTTTAGCTAAACGAAATACTTATTCTAGCCCTCTTAGGAATTCTTTAAAACTAATCGAAAATTCCCCTCTATATTGAACACATTATGATTACTCAATTCTATCTATACAGACTTCATCTACATTGTAATAAAATATTATTTTTTTTCCAAACCAAAATCTAGTCGGTTTCGTCTAAAATGTAGGAAGAGGTGATACATAAGATGAATGATTCAAATCAAATAGCTGTTACGGAAGAAAACTTGGAAGACCGCGAACTAATCATCGATCAATTGATGGATGAATATAGCGATATCATTCTCCATCTAGTATATACATATGTCAGAAATCAAGCTACTGCAGAAGATTTAACTCAAGAAATATTTATTAAGTGTTATGAAAAATTAGATCAGTTTCATCACCAATCATCAATTAAAACCTGGTTATACAAAATTGCTGCTAACCATTGTAAGGACTACTTACGAAGCTGGCATTATCGAAAAATAACTTTAAATGAGAAGCTTTTTGAATATCTCCCGTCCAAATCCAAGGAAGTGGAAGAGGAAATCGTGACTAGAAACGAAGAGAATAGTCTAGCAACCGCAGTCATGACCCTACCACTAAAATATAGGGAAGTGGTATTTCTTCATTATTACGAAGAGCTAACAATAGCGGAGATAAGTAAGGTGACTGCTGTTAATATAAATACTCTGAAAACAAGATTAAAACGTGCGAAGGAATTACTAAAAGATGAAATGACGAAGGAGGTTTAAAGGATGACTGATCCATTTATAAATCTAAAGAGATCCCTGAAGAAAACAGTGTTTAAGGACTTATCCTTTTCTTGTGAGAGGAAACATGCAGTGAGAGAGAAGATTCGCGGTAAGCAATCTCATCTCCATTTTCATACCTGGGAAGAAGAAACTCTAGTCGCTGTGTTAGAATCGGTTCAGCAAGATGAAAAAATCGGCTACGACATCTCCACCTTCCTTTTCCAAAAAAACATTAATAGTTTTAAAAACAACGAAGGACAATTATATACTTTATTGCATTTCTTCGAAAACAAAGGGATTCTACAATCCAATTGGAAAGATGAAAAGAAATATTATTCTTTAACTAGAAAAGGGAAGAAGCTTTTAGTAGGTGCAAGGAAGCAAGAACATGCGAAAGTGGAACGAGGAACTCTGAAGCAATTATTAGAGGAGGCGTCATTATGAGCTCTTCTAAGTTTGAGGAATACTTAGGAAAAGTTACTTCACGAGTAAAATGGAAAGCTGCTCATAGCATGATAAAAAAAGAGTTAACTATACATTTAGAACAACTCAGTAGCTGCTACCAAAATCAAGAGTATTCCAAACAAGAAGCGGAAGAAAAAGCGATCGCTGAAATGGGGAATCCATATACTGTTGGTGAGAATTTGAATCGTCTACATAAGCCGAAAATGGACTGGGTGCTAGTATCTTTATTTTTTATTATTGCTGGGATTAGTTTTCTTCCTTTGGTTGGGGGAATACCCCAATTCGATTTACCTGGCTCATATTTTTTACAGCGACAAGCACTTTGGTATACCTTTGCGATTTCTATGATCATCATTATGCTATTCTTTGATTATCGAAAGTTATTGAATTGGTGGAAACTATTTATTGCGGTTGGAATTACGCTACTCTTATTCACACATTTCTTTGGAGTTCCTAAAGCTGGGATAATGAGATGGGTTTTAATTGGAAATATTCATATTGATGTAAGTGGAGTATCATTATTTTTCTTTTTCGTTGGATGGGCAGGCATTATAAGTAAGATACATGATGAATTTACAACGTGGAAAAAACAAGTATTAGTACTTCTCTTATTTTGGTTTCCAATCTTACTTTACACCGTCCTCCCACAATTCATCACGAGTATCATCTATTTTGTATGTGTTGTAACGATGTTTGCGTTTTCTGGTGTAAGTAAAAAGTTTGTTATTAAATCGCTAGCAATAAATGGAGTATTTGGAATCGCATGGCTCTCTATTCTAAGCTACTTCATAATGAATACTCAGCATCGCTTGGACAGACTACTTGCTTTTATTAATCCTGTTGAACACGCATTTGGTGCTGGATATATAAACTTACTTATAAGTGATGTTCTTTCCCAAGCTGGATGGTTTGGAAATGGCATATTTAACGGAATTAATATGCGGAGCTTGCCAGAATCACATACTGACTACGTTTTCCCATGGCTTGTATATTCCTTAGGGTGGACATTTGGAATCTTCCTTTGTTTGTTGCTATTACTTTTTATTTGTCGTATTTCAGTAAATGCGTTGAAAACAAAGGACTTATTTGGAAGATTGCTGGTCATGGGAGGTGCTGCACTATTCACCGTTCCAATTTGCTGGAACATACTAATGGTTGTAGGATTACTACCGATTACTGGAGTCTCCCTCCCATTTATAAGTTATGGAGGAACGATGTTACTTTTTTACTCAGCAGTATTAGGCATCATTCTCAGTGTATACCGCAGAAAGGGAAGCATTGGGGACAGTTCTCCTGCTTCCTTCGGTTCTCGAAATAGTGGATGATGACAAACAGATGTATTTAACTGTTCATCATCTTTTCTCGATTAACAGGGGCAGTTTAAAGTCCCTTTTTACCATCAGATTCCTTTTACATGTCAGACAGGAAAGTTATTTTCTAAAAATGGATAGATCCACAACTTAAAATAAAGGCGGTTTATTTTCCATTACCAGTCTGATTTAGTGAGCAATGGGGGGGCGTCCTCCTGCTCCTTTCATTTGAGGAGATAGTTAGTAGCACTGCCCCCTTTTTTATCATAATGTTATTGCACGTGTGCTGGAAGCTGTGAGTAAATAAGTCCTTATGAGAACATCATAAGTACATATTCAACGGAACCACAATGACAATATTTATCTGATATTAATCACAACTCGTCTCTTAACCGTTCCAGAGTCTCTATGGATAACCCAGTTACATCCTTAATGACCTCCAATGACATTTTTTTATCCAACATCTTCCTTGCTACCTGAACTCTTCCTTCTTGTAGTCCTTCTTGTCTACCTTCTTGTCGACCCTCTTCCCTCCCAATCTCTCTACCT
This sequence comes from Evansella sp. AB-rgal1, assembly GCF_041820985.1. Classification (NCBI taxonomy): domain Bacteria; kingdom Bacillati; phylum Bacillota; class Bacilli; order Caryophanales; family Bacillaceae; genus Evansella; species Evansella sp. AB-rgal1. The sequence goes on along the minus strand of NZ_JBGUAU010000038.1, from coordinate 8,630 downwards.
TTTCTTTCATAAGATGTCATGATCTCCATAATCTTTTCACCTTCTTCCGGTTTCATCAACTTCACCTCATCTAAAAATAATTGCTCTTCCTGTTCCGATAATTTCAAGTATGATTCAAAAAAACCTGCGATGAGAGCCTCCCTTGCTGTGTCTAATTCTAATCGAAGAAGCATTCTAAAAAACTCTTTCTTCACTTCTATTTTTTCACTTATAGTATACCCCATTTTGCTTAATAGAGCAGCGGCAATTGGGTTATCATAGCGTATAAATTCACGCCAATTTTGCTTCTTTAATTCAATAATTAAAAATTGAAAATCTAAGGGTTTTAAAAAAGGAAAGTCTATTTGGAAAGAATCTGGTTCATTGCGTGGATTGTTATAACTAAAGATTGCTATTGGCACGATTTTTCTACGGTATTTTTGATAAAGACGACTAAAATAAATAAACATTCTTTCATTAAAATTATCTTGTTTATAAGATTGAGGTTCAACATGCACAATGACGAGTCCTGGTTCATCCTTAACCTTCGTCTCAACAACTAAATCAAGCCGAAACTTCTCGCCTTCCGTTACATCTGTAAATAATTCTTCTGAGAGAAAACGAAGTGTTTGAAAATCAAGATGCTCGTACACATTTGGAAAAAACAAATGGATAAACTCTTCAAAAAAAGTTTCTATCAACTCTTTAAACAACCGGTCATGATCCAGTCTGGAACTCATTATCTCCTCATCCCCTTCGATAGAACATATGTTCAAACTTAATTTACAACGAACATTCGTTCTTGTCAATGAGTTAGAACCGAAACGAAAAATAAACCGGAACTTACTAGGTTCCTATTATAACCATTAGCTTCTATTAACCTCCTCTTCTTGCCCACCAATCTAAAAACACACGAAAAGCTAGTATATAGTTCTACTTTCTCTAATCACAAAAAAACAAAGTTGCATCTTTTATCCTCCGCAACTTTGTCTCTCCACCCTATTTTATCGCCTTCAAAACATCAAACAAAACCTCTTTAAACTTCTCACGATCCACCGCTTCACACACTCGTACGTTTGGAGAATTACCAGTACGATTATTGATATCCACCAAACTATAGCCTCTCGTGAGCTCTCCAACCGTTTCCACATCCACAAAATAGCTAGTAGACTTTGTCATGATAGATTCATTCGCAGCAATCGCTACTAAAAGAGCATCAGGGTGCGTAGTGCCATTTAATCGGTGTACATCCCTGTTAAATTGCTTTACAACTCTATTTACATTGATAAAGAAATCGGAACCGCTAGTTCCCAACTCACGAATCTCCTCATGATCACGATCATCCATAAGGGAGTACTGCGTACACATATCCCACCCTACCATCGTCATAGGAATTCCAGAATGCAAAACAATCTTTGCAGCTTCGGGATCAACCCAGAAATTATATTCTGCAGCAGGGGTAATGTTACCTAAACTGTTATTTGTTCCACCCATAATATAGAGGTGCTTGATATCGCCTACGATCTCTGGTGCTTTCTTAATCGCCATTGCAATATTCGTCAATGGAGCGATGGCAAGTAGATTTAATTCCCCAGGAAATTCCTTCACTTTATTGATAATAAAGTCTACAGCATGACCTTCTTCCGGTCGTTGGCTCGCTTTTTCAAAAAAAGAATCGCCCATACCATCACTGCCATGAACATCCTCTACCGTTACATGCTGTTTATTCCCATAGGAGAATAAAGGGCCTTCATACCCCTTATAAACGGGAGTGTAAAAATCAGCATCAGCTACTTGAATCGTGTAAAGTGCATTCTCAATTTGTTGTTGAAACGCTACATTCCCACCAGTAATGGTTACACCTTCTACTTTAAAAAAATGTAATGCTGTCAACAAAGCGATTGTATCGTCTCCTGCGGTATCCGTATCTATTATTACACGTTCCATCGGTTTCACCTCACCCATCTTGCCTAGCTAATTGGGAAATTTGACGGAAGAATTCGTCTCGATCCACATCATAGACTAAATTTACTTCTTTCCCATTCTCACATAGTTCCGTCTTCCCTTGACTCGGACCGTCGGCAATCGCTCTACTAGAAACCTTCTTTGTTTTTACCAAATCAGGATTTGCGATAGTCATTGTTGTTAATACATCCCAAAGGAAATAGGTTGAGTTAGTAACAAAATGCTGAAGTGGCGGAACCATGGCATAGCATTGACCTAAGAAATCAATTCCAATATCAGAGCGATTTTTAGCCCAATCATCACGAACGCTCGATGTTAAAGGAACCTTATTTGTGCTCTCTAATGCTACAAGGTCAATTTCAATATTCGTATCCCATACTCTTGCAACTGCCTCTGGATCCCAAAAAGCATTCCATTCGGCAGTTCCATCATGTTCTGGCTCTTCCACATTTCCTACTTCAAGAAATGTTCCCCCCATCCAAACAAGTTTTTCTATATTTTTCTCTATTTCGGGATCTTCATCTAGCGCTCTTGCTAGATCTGTTAATGGGCCAACAAAAAGAAGGGTAATAGGTTCATCTGAGTTCTTAATTTTTTCTATCATATGTATATGTGCTGGAGTTTCCGTTTCTTGTGTACGAATTTCTCCTGCTTCATTTAAAATTGGTAGAGCGTCTACGAAAAATGCATGCATTCTCCAATCCTTTGGAAATGGATTTTTTCCACGAGACGTAGAAGCTGCAATTTCAACTTTCTTCCCTTTCCCAAATCGGTCAATTATCTTTCTACTTGCAAACATGGCAGGCTCCAAATAACAATCGGCAGGGATTACTCCAACTCCAACAACTTCCACACCTTCCATTTGAAGAAGAAGAAATAGGGAGATGAGATCATCCACACCACCATCATGATTCAAATAAACCTTTTTCATCAATCCAACATCACCTTTCTTGGAAGCATTGGGGACGGTTCTCCCTGCTTCCTTCGTTTAGCGAAACGAAATATTTATATATTGGTAACACCCCTGCAATCACTTTTGATATGAATCTTCTCTATGAAGGAACAAGGATACATACTAGTTTAACTTATCCCTCTAACAGCTACAACAAGTTACGACATTTTTTTTAAAAGGCTTTATTTCCTTTTAGAAAAACTTAGGTTATCCCCAAGTCTTCCTAGCGAATCTAATAGTTTTTCTTACACTTTCTTTCATTAGTAAAGGTAAACATTCTTAAAGAACAGAAAAGCCAAAGACTGCCATCAGGATTTGCTCCAATGCAACTAATATCTCTACTTTCCACTACCGTCTTAAAATGAGTACTAAACTTTCCCAATATACCATATGCTAAAAAGGAATCTATCCACTGATAATATTGAATCTAATTGATAAAGAAAGCGTTTACTTCTCATATATAAAAATATTTTCACAATGTTTATGTAGTTTACATTCTTTTTGCAAAGTAGTTATATAAGAAACAAATATATCATTCCATTAGAACTATAGAAGATTTTCTCTCATCAACCCTTTATCTTCTTATGTTTTTTCGTGTTGGAAATTCTTTTTGTTTTTTACAAGTGTTATTTCTTTCTTTTTAAAAGATAGTTTATTATAATCATTACATAATAATAATTATAGATTTCTAACATATAAGTTTTTAAACTATTAGAATCTATATTATTAATAAGAATCTATAAAAGAAGGGAAGAAAAAAATATGCAATCTTTTGATAACAATAGTGGTGGAAAATGCCCATTTAATCACGGTGCCGCAACTAGTCCGAAAACTAGCGGTACAACAAATCAAGATTGGTGGCCAAATCAACTAAACCTAAATATTTTACATCAACACGACAAAAAATCGAACCCTATGGGTGAAGAATTTGATTATACGGAAGAATTTAAAAAGCTAGACTATGAAGCACTTAAAAAAGATCTTACTGATCTAATGACAGACAGCCAAGATTGGTGGCCTGCTGATTATGGTCATTATGGACCATTCTTTATCCGTATGTCTTGGCACGCTGCCGGTACATATCGTATGGGTGATGGCCGCGGTGGTGGTGGAACTGGGAACCAACGTTTCGCTCCACTTAATAGCTGGGCAGATAACGGTAATCTTGATAAAGCTCGTCGCCTTCTATGGCCAATTAAGCAAAAATATGGAAACAAGATCTCCTGGGCCGACTTACTCCTACTAACAGGGAATGTTGCGATTGAATCTATGGGTGGAAAAACATTTGGTTTTGGTGGAGGTCGCCCGGACATTTGGCATCCAGAAGAAGACATCTACTGGGGTGCTGAAACAGAGATGTTAGGTGATAACCGATATTCAGGTGATCGTGAGCTTGAAAATCCACTTGCGGCTGTTCAAATGGGTCTTATCTATGTTAACCCAGAAGGTCCTAACGGAAAACCAGACCCTATTGCAAGTGCTCGAGACATTCGAGAAACATTTGCCCGTATGGGAATGAACGACGAAGAAACGGTTGCGTTAGTTGCTGGTGGACATACATTTGGGAAAGCACATGGTGCTGGAGATCCTGACCATGTTGGTCCTGAACCAGAAGCAGCTCCAATTGAAGCGCAAGGCTTTGGTTGGCAAAGCTCCTATGGAAGTGGGAAAGGGCGAGACACCATCACAAGTGGTATTGAAGGTGCTTGGACTGCGAACCCTACACAATGGGATAATGGTTACTTTGATTTATTATTTGGATATGAGTGGTGGCTAACAAAGAGTCCTGCAGGAGCATGGATCTGGCATATTGTAGATCCTGATGAGAAACATTTAGCACCAGATGCAGAAGATGCTTCCATAAAAGTTCCAACAATGATGACTACTGCAGATATGGCATTACGTCATGATGCAGAATACGAAAAGATCGCTCGACGTTTCCATGCAAATCCAGATGAATTTGCAGACGCTTTTGCACGTGCATGGTTCAAACTTCTTCACCGTGACATGGGTCCTAAAGCAAGATATTTAGGCCCAGAAGTTCCAAAAGAAGATTTAATTTGGCAAGATCCTGTACCAGCTGGTAACTATGATCTAACGGATGCAGATGTTGCAGAATTGAAAGGAAAAATCTTAGCTTCCGGTCTATCCGTAGGGGAACTAGTTACAACTGCTTGGGCTTCTGCTAGTACGTTCCGTGGTTCTGATAACCGTGGTGGTGCAAATGGTGCCCGCGTACGTCTTGAGCCTCAAAAGAATTGGGAAGTAAATCAACCTGAGCAACTTTCAAAGGTTCTAAATGTACTAGAAAGCATTCAAAACGACTTTACAAAAGAAGTTAGCCTTGCAGATTTAATTGTACTTGCTGGTAGTGCTGCAGTAGAAAAAGCAGCAAAAGATGCAGGTTTTGATGTAACAGTTCCATTTGCTCCTGGACGTGGAGATGCAACACAAGAGCAAACAGATGCTGAAAGCTTCGAAGTGCTAGAGCCTGTTGCTGATGGATTCCGTAACTATCAGAAAAAACAGTACAGTGTAAGTTCAGAAGAGCTTCTTGTAGACAAAGCTCAATTACTTGGTTTAACTGCTCCTGAAATGACGGTACTTATTGGTGGTATGCGTGTACTAGGAACAAACCACGGGGCAACACAACACGGCGTATTCACAGAAAACGTTGGTACACTTACAAACGACTTCTTTGTTAACTTGCTTGACATGGGAGTAGAGTGGAAACCAGTAGAAGATGGTGAATATGTTGGACGTGACCGCAACAGTGGTGAGGTAGTACGTACAGCAACAAGAGTAGACCTTGTGTTTGGTTCTAACTCGATTCTTCGTGCCATTGCTGAAGTATACGCTCAAGAAGACAACAAAGAGAAATTTGTACGCGACTTTGTAGCTGCTTGGGTGAAAGTAATGAACGCAGATCGCTTTGACTTAGCAAAGTCTGAGCTTAAAAAAGCAGAACTAGCTAGTAAATAACACAACTTCCGCAATAAAAATGAATAGAAACAAAAAGTAAATATAAAAAGACATCCTTTTTGGGTAAGTAGAGTCACCACAACCCTACCCAAAAAAAGGATGTCTTTTTTTGCTTCTATTTTACCAAAATCAAACTTTGAGTAACTTCAACGCCTCTAGAGGTGTATTGTTGAACAAACTATTAGACACTCCTCAGCAACTAATACCATGCTGCACTTTTCTTAAAATCATAGAAAAGTGTGTTATCTTCTGTCACTCTACATGTTGTAAAAAAATTCAAATATAAAACTAGCAAAAACAATGAATTATTTTCTCGATTCTATTTTTCACATATACATAAAAAAGGCATATGAATAAAAAACAAATAATTTTTTCATCAGAAGTTGTTTTTACTTAGAAGCGTTATGTTACTTATATAGAGTAAATTGCAGCAAGATATTTATAGGGGAGGGGGAAAACCTATGGAAGGTTATCATGATAAGGTAGGGCCAAATTGTCCCTATTGTAAGCATACGTTTACACAATTCATCCCATGGCCAGATATATTTGATTTCCCAAAGTGTAAATACGAGATGTGGAATAAAAATACCGCAACATGTCCTGTCTGTCACTCTTTTGATAGAGAAAGACTTTATAAGTTATATATCGAAAGGGAAACGGATTTGTTGGATAAGCCGCAACGTATATTACATGTTGCACCAGAAAAAAATTTAAAAGCTTGGATAAAAGGGCAGTTAAACATTTCCATTGTATTCGGAGATTTAACTCCTATGGATACTGAAACGGTAAAAATAGATATAACAGAAATTCCTTACAGCAATGATTACTTTGATGTTATCATCTGCAGTCATGTACTGGAGCATATTATGGATGATCAAAAGGCTATGTCAGAATTATATCGGGTGTTGAAGCCTGGAGGATGGAGTATTTTACAAGTACCAATCGCTCTAAATTTTGACAGAATCATAGAGGATGAAACGATCACATCATCTGAAGCAAGAAGAGAACATTTTGGTCAAGATGATCACGTTAGGATCTATAATAAGGAAGGTTATTTAAGTAGACTACAAAAGGCGGGATTCTCTGTCATTCCATACAACTTCGCTGAAAAGTATGGGCTAGAGGAAGCAAAACAATACGGATTATCAGAGAGTGATATATTATATATAGGAACGAAGTAATAAGGTGGCTAGTAGAAAAATAGCTTAAAGAAACAAGGATGTGTCAAAGGAAACATACTTTTGACACATCCTTGTTTCACTAGTGTGTAGTATTCAACGTTAACATTTTGCGTAAAAATATATTCTTTACTATTAATAATCTGGGGGATTTGAAATCAGCCTATCGATAAGTATATTCGACGATAGGCTAGTCTTTGTTGGCTTTGGTGAAAAATAATGAACATCATTACCTCTAGTAGAAAGGTAGTTGATTTAGATGGGTCTATAATAATAGACATTAACTCAACTTATGAAAGTCTTGTTATTGTTAAATTTCGACCTCTATAATTAGGAGAACCACCTACTGTATTAGTTCCAATGGAAATACTATCTCCTGCATTTAAAGCTATTTGATGGACTACTCCGATTGTTCCACTTCCTTGAAAAGACGTCCTAAATGCAGTTGAGTTAATAAAGCCAAGATTTCTTTGAAGTATAAAGCCTGCTGTTCCTGAAACACCTTCTAAAAGTATATGTGCATTGATTTCATATACACCACTTGTTAAAACTTGAATAGAAGTAGAACTTGATGAGGTATTCAAACAAGGACCTGCACTGTCAAAAACTACGTTACTTCCAATCGTTACAGGTAGAGTCGTAGCCCCCCTTAGTGACCCATATCCTAAACTTGCTTGAGGCCCTTGCTCGCCTTGTGGTCCCTGTTCTCCCTGTGGTCCTTGTACACCCTGAGGTCCTTGCTCACCTTGAGGCCCTTGTTCTCCTTGAGGTCCTTGAATACCTTGAGGGCCATGTTCACCTTGAGGCCCTTGTTCTCCCTGAGGTCCTTGAACACCCTGAGGTCCTTGATCTCCCTGTGGTCCTTGAACACCTTGTGGTCCTTGCTCACCTTGAGGTCCTTGTACACCCTGAGGTCCGGTTTCTGAACCTAATAGTTCATCTGAAACAAGTCGATGGGCTGTAACTAAATTACCTGCTGCATTTTTACCCCACACGGAAATCTCTATATCATCTTCGGCTGCCCCATCTATTGTAAAAATATATTCAAAGGAATTGAAAGTAGCATTATAGGTTCTTGTTACTACTTGATTAGGAGCAATTGCAAATAGTTCGTTTACATATAGTGTTCTAGAGGCGTTTAATATAAAGCCTCTAATGGATACAGTACCAAAATTAGTTGTGCTTTGATTCGTGATTTTTATAGTCACTTGAGTACTTGGTCTAACTCCACCCACAGGTGTGTTTTCAATTGGTCCTGTCAATAACTCTGGCATAGTAACACCCTCCTTTCTTAATACAACGTATTCAGAAATCCATCTTTAGATTGAGCTTATGTCTTGTACCCTGTGGATTGACAGTAAAAAGGGTCGGGGTTGTGTTATAAGTAGTTCCGTTTAGAGGGGAGAAAAATAAAAATAATACAGCAAAAACGAGACCTTTTCACAAAGTGAATCTGACTCGTTTTACCATAAATTAACATTATGATAAATGTACTTAAACTCCCTCAGGTTGATACTACCAGGTGAGGATAATTTACGGAGGTTAGGTAGTGAGATTTTGAAATAAGCGGATAT
>NZ_JBGUAU010000037.1:0-49285 GCF_041820985.1 Evansella sp. AB-rgal1 | reverse complement strand
TTAATTGTATCAGTAGCAGAGTTAGAATCTGGGGAAATGGGAAGTCAAGTGACGATAGAAAGCCATTAAAAGCACCTTTCAATAGAAAGTTCATAAAATTGTAACAAACTTTTGATAAATTATGAAATCATGAGTTATTCGTATACACAACTGTTTTGAAAAGCATTATAATCAAGGTGTTAATGTTCAATATAGGGGGAACTAAATCATGATTTATCATCTTTTGACAAAGGAAGCATGGGAGAAGGCAAAACAAGAAGATGTTTATTGGCCGAAGTCATTGGACGAGGAAGGGTTTGTACATTGTCTTACAAAGGAACAGCTATTAGAAAAGGGGAATAAGCTGTATCCAAATGAATCTGAAATTGTCTTATTGCAAATTTATTCAAACGAATTAGAAAGCCTTTGTGTATTCGAAGACCTTTCTGAATCGGGAGAAATGTTTCCACATATATACGGTCATGTAAACTTAAATGCAGTAAAATTCTCCAAGCTCCTAAAGAGGAACGGAGATACAGGGTTTACTTTTGAAACTAATGAATGCTCCGCATAAAAAATGGCTCGCCTTCTAATAGCTGTTTAAAAATGAAAATCTTCAAGCATCGTTGCTTGAAGATTTTTTTTTAAGATAAGCCAGAAAGTATAACATTTTTGCACTTAGAAAGTTGTCTAGCTCCAAGCGCTTTTCTTACTACTTTTATTTTACTTTTGATTTTAACTCAATATATTCATCGTACGAAACTTCTTTATCAAAGATGCCTGTATCCGTTATTTCAATTATTCTATTTGCAATAGATTGATTGAACTGATGGTCATGTGATGTGAAGATCATTGCACCTTTAAAGTTTATCAAACCATTGTTAAGAGCAGTAATTGATTCTAAATCTAAGTGGTTTGTTGGATCATCCAAGATTAAAACGTTCGCACCACTTAACATCATTTTTGAAAGCATACAACGTACCTTTTCTCCACCAGATAGAACATTTGCTTTCTTTTTCGCTTCTTCTCCGGAAAATAACATACGCCCTAAGAAACCTCGTAAGAACGATTCCGATTGATCTTCCGGTGAATATTGACGAAGCCAATCAACTAAGTCTAATTCCGATCCTTCAAAGTATTTTGCATTGTCTTTAGGGAAAAATGCCTGTGACGTAGTGACACCCCATTTATATGTTCCACTATCAGGTTCCATTTCTCCAGCCAATATCTTCATTAATGTGCTCTTTGCAATCTCTTTATTACCCACAAGAGCAATTTTGTCTTCTTTTCCTAAAACAAAGCTAACATTGTCTAGTACCTTTACACCATCAATTGTTTTTGTTAAACCTTCCACTTGTAAAACGTCATTTCCAATTTCACGATTCGGCTTAAAATGTACATAAGGATATTTACGTGAAGAAGGTTTAATATCATCTAACTCAATTTTATCTAATAGTTTCTTTCTAGATGTTGCTTGTTTTGATTTTGATGCATTAGCGCTAAATCGAGCAACGAACGCTTGAAGTTCTTTAATTTTTTCTTCTTTTTTCTTATTTTGATCTTGTGCCATTTTTTGTGCTAATTGACTAGACTCGTACCAGAAGTCATAGTTCCCAACATAAACTTGAATTTTCCCAAAATCCAAATCGGCAATATGTGTACAAACTTTATTTAGAAAGTGTCGGTCATGGGATACGACAATAACGGTGTTGTCAAACTGAATTAAGAATTCTTCCAACCACTGAATAGCTTCAATATCTAAGTGGTTTGTAGGCTCGTCTAATAATAAAACATCAGGATTACCAAAAAGTGTTTGCGCTAATAAAACCTTTACTTTTTCGTTTCCAGTTAAATCTTTCATTTTCTTTTGATGCAGATCTTCATTAATTCCTAACCCTTTTAATAAGATGGCTGCATCTGATTCTGCCTCATATCCGTTCATATCAGCAAACTCACCTTCGAGTTCTGCGGCTTTCATACCATCTTCATCAGAAAAGTCAGGCTTCATATAGATAGCATCTTTTTCTTTCATTACTTCATAAAGACGCTTATGACCCATCATTACAACTTCTAATACTACTACTTCTTCAAACTCAAAGTGATTTTGCTTTAACACAGCCATTCTTTGCCCTGGTTGCAAACTTACATTACCCGATTGAGAGTCAAGTTCACCAGATAATATTTTAATAAACGTGGATTTACCTGCACCATTTGCACCAATAAGTCCATAACAATTACCAGGAGTAAATTTAATATTAACATCTTCAAATAGTTTACGGTCACCGAAACGTAAACTAACGTTTGATACTGTGATCATGTTCTAAATCATCCTTTACTTTTAAAGTCTTAGAAATTATACCACGTTCCAGCAATTATGACGAGGTTTGCTAAAATTATGAAAACTCTCACGTGCCTAAAATTAATTCATATAAATAATTAATAAAGGTTTTGGGAGGTGGAAAGAGTGTATCCATCACGTCATGATGCTCAATTGGGGGGGAACCAAGCTTTTCTTAACGATTTGAAAAAAGCGATTGATGGAGAGTATACTGCAGTGACTTGGTATAAAACTATGGAAAAAATGGCACCAACAAACAAGCAGAAAGAAAAATTAAAACTCATAAGGAAAGATGAAGAAAAGCATTATAATCAATTTTCTTATTTGCATTATTCATTAACCGGTCAACAATACCAACCTAAACTTACCAGGGAGTGTCCATCAAATCATTTAGAGGCAATACGAGCAGCATTTGTGGATGAGCAAGAAACAACGGATTTTTACTTGAACATTTCAGATTACCAAATGCAGCAATCAATAAAAGATATGTTTCGAAGAGCAGCAGCAGATGAACAAAATCACGCAGTATGGTTTCTGCATTTTCATTTCATAAGCTCGTTTAGAAATAATGTGGTATTCAATGATAATTGGCATATATAAGAAAGTCGCCTAAAAGGATGTTTATTGGACCTTTTGGGCGTCTCTCAAAGCGGTGAGCTTAGGATGCTGGAAACTATAAAGGACAAATGGAACCCGGTCCAACAAAGAACGCCTACTATAACTAGTAGGCGTTAGAAAATGACTATTTACTCATAACTTTTTTCCAACTCATCAATTAATGATCCTACATACTCAACTGCTAAGCGAATTGAATTCGGATCTGTCATATCAACACCAGCGTGTTTCATTAAATCTTGTGGACTCATTGTTCCACCAGCTTTTAATACCTCGAGCCATTTATCAACAACTGATTGTCCCTCTTCTTTCATTTTCTTCGTTACAGCAGTAGATGCTGTCAAACCTGCAGAATACGTATAAGGATAGAGTCCCATATAATAATGAGGTTGTCTCATCCATGTTAACCCAGCATGTTCATCTAGCTCAACAGAATCACCCCAGAATCCAGATAAAACTTCATGTTTAATACTAGTTAATGTTGAAGCGGTATGTGGCTTTCCTTCTTCTGCGTGCTTATACACACGTCTTTGGAATTCGCCTTCAAGTAGATGAGTAACAAAGTTATGATAATACGTACCTAGCAATTGTAAAATTACCCACCGCTTCATTCTTGGATCATCTGTATTGGATAATAAGTGGTCAGCTAACAACAACTCGTTCATCGTAGAAGGAGCTTCAACAAAATAAGTTGATGGTCGAACATCTCCTACACGTTGATTTTTATTCGCTAAATAAAAATGACCAGCGTGTCCTAATTCATGTGTAAGAATAAATGCTCCTCGCATTGTATCCTTCCATGTCATTAGAATAAATGGGTGAGATCCATAAGGGCTAGCACAAAATGCTCCTGTTGCTTTCCCAACATTGTCCGAACGGTCTACCCAGCGTTCAGTTAGTCCTTTTTTCATAATGTCTAAGTACTCCGGCCCCATAACTTCAAGGGATTCTAATATGAGTTGAGACACTTTTTCATAGGTGGTTTCAGGTTGAAAATCAGGATCTAGTGGAGCTTTTAGATCACAAAACTTCATTTCATCTAAATTTAAGGCACGTTTCTTAAGTTTCGCAAATCGTTGCATATGAGGTGCTAATTCATTATATATAATATCTAATTGGTTTTCATACATTTCAATACTTACTTTTTGCTGTTGAAGTAACATATGTGTAACAGATGGATAATTACGGACTTTAGACAAAGATACTTGTTTTTTAACCTCTGTAGCATACACCGTAGCATACGTATTCTCATATTGTTTCAATGTTTTCACGAATGAATCGTATGAATTACGACGATCTTCTGTATTAGAAGATAGTTCATATTGATCCTCAAATTTTGCAAATGAAAGTGCTTTTTGATTCCCTTTATCATCAACAAAAGAATCAAATGTCATATCTGCGGATTTGCTTGTAGAGTAAATTCGATAAGGCGCACCTAGTACTTCACCTAGTGATGCTAAAACTTCTTCTGTTTCTGGTGATAAAGAGTAAGGTTTCTTAGCCAAGATGTCATTTAAAGGGATACGATAATTGTTAAGACTAGGCTCTTGTTCGAAGTATTTATTTATTTCTTCGTCAGATAAAGTAAGAATTTCAGATTCGATAAAAGATAACGCTGTATTAATTCTCGTAATTGCCGAACTTACAATGGCATAGTTCTTCTGTGATTCTGGGTTTGTGCCGTCTTCAGACATTTTTAAATTAGCGTATGTACCAACTGGAATTAATCGTTCAGCCAATTTTTCCTGTGCTTGGAAACAAGCTAAAACATTAGATGCACTATCTTTAAAGGTACCTTTATATTTTGTTACTGTTTCAATTGACGTCTCTAATGATTGTAGTTCGTTTAACCATGCTTCTGCTGAAGGGAATAGGTCTTCAATTTTCCATGTTTCCTCAACATCTACTTCATGACGTTTTGTTAATTCTTCAGACATCAAATCATCTCCTAGAATAATATTGTTTCGATAATCGAATTAAATATTATTATACTATATTCATCTTGAAAATAATACTATATTTTCTGAATTTTTATATATACTCGTGAGGTGAATGTGGCTTACTATTTTATATAGATATTTTGATATAAAAAAGAAGCTAGATTAAATCTAGCTTCATAATTGTATATTATTATAATAGTTTTTTAAAAGAAGAATAGAGAGAATACAACACCAGCTACCCCTAGTATTGCAAATATATATACAGGAACTACCGGCATATTACCATCGTTTTCCATCGCTCGTCCAAACATAAAGAATACAAGTGGATGTACTAGGAATGGCATAGAAAAGATAAAGGGAATCAATAATGCTGCTTCAGTACCAAACATTTCACCTTGAATGGCTGCAAATAACCCGAAGTGAGAAATGGCACTTGATTGGGCCATCATGGAATAATCAAACTGCATAGCACTTAAGCTAAGCAACGTTAATCCACCAAAAACAGCGGTAATCTGCCAACCAAAAGAGAAAATCATTAATGAATTAACTTCCTTTCGATCATCTCCATTAGCTTTTTTCATTTTATTTAATGAAATTACAGTTAATATTAATCCAATTGCTACTAGAATAAACGATGGTAATAACCATAATTCTCCACGGTCTGCACTAACAGCTAAAATCGAGAAGACAAAGATATGACCAAAGAATGGGATGTTAATCATTATTGGCGCACGTTTTGCTGCTATTTTTCCAAAATCACCAGCGGTACACGCCCCTGTTAATCCGGAATGGGATAGTGCTCCTGCCATACCAGGTGCAAGATTTCGTGTATTGGCAGTTTTTGCAAAAAACATAAGAAGAGCGATACCACCAAACATCCAAAATAATTGTCCGAAAAATCCGTAAGAAAGAACGGAATTCATTCCCTCAATAGCAAATGCATCCCCGATACGAGATCCACCAACCATAAAGTTAGCAGCTAATACAATCGGAATACCTGCAAATAAAAGTGCTCGTAAAGTTGGACCAAAAATCCATTTATAGCAAATTGCACCTAATCCTGCCGAAATCATCATCGCAAAGAAGATTTGGGGCAGTGAAATAATTGGTCTGATTAATACTGCTATATGGAATGATAAAAATAATATTCCGATAATAACTGCAATCTCTAATAAACCTTTGCGAATGTATAGATGTTTATTTTTGATTTTCGCTTTGTTATCGATTAAAATAACAGATCCTATTAAGCCGATATATGCAATTAAAGGGTAATAATTTGTTAACCCATTAATTCCAGTACCTGTAGAAAGTAGTATTCTTGAAACACCTTCTATACCAAGTAATAAGAAAAAGGAACGTACGATAAATACAAATTGTGTTCGTGATGTACCAAGAACTGTTTCTTCGTCAGATGGAATAATGAAATCATCATCATCCATTGATTTGTTTCCTAATATCTTACGGAGTTCTTGTCCACCCACAAAAAATGATGCAATAAGTGCAATAATTGTTGTTCCTGCCATTAGATTAACAAATGGGAATTCAGGTAAACCTGGTGATGATACATCACTTAGAACTAATATATATCCCATAGCAAGACCGAAAATAACTATTATCAATATAGGGGAATAACGAGTACCTGCAACAACTGTTCGTGAGATTAAAACCATAGGAATAAGAAATAATAAAATAATCCAAAATTGATTCAATAATTGTAAATGTGTTACTTGTTCAATGATATCCATATATGTACTCCTTCGTTTGTTTTTGTATTCCAAATAAACATATTATCGTAAGTAACCACTAACGTAAATGTATTTTTTTCAAAAGTTATTACAATATGTTGAACGTTATATTTACACAAATAATAATGATATTTTTTACTCTTAATAAAAAAATATGTATTAATGTTAGATAAGAGTAACTTTATTAAAGCAAGTTAGATTAGCCAAAATGACAACGAGGAGTAAAAGATAAAAGAATAATATAGGAAATTTAGAAAAACTTATTTATATAGAAGTAATGGAACACAGTTTTAATAAATTTATCTTTTTATTGACACGTTTCTAATACCATCATATACTAAATATATTAATTCCGATAAAGGTTATAAGAATTATAGTCTTTCGTTTATTAGGAGGAAGTACGAGGGGGATAAAGGATGGAAAAGGTTCTTATCGATCATGTTGAGAAAACATTCCATAATAAAGAAAAAGATCAATCTTTTACTGTATTTGATGATATATCTTTAACAGTGGAACCGGGGGAGTTTGTTTCCTTACTTGGTCCATCGGGCTGTGGTAAATCGACTTTATTAAATATTATTGCAGGTCTTGATGAAGCTTCAAATGGAGAAGTGTATGTTGGAGATAAAAAAGTAACAAAACCAGGTTCCGATCGTGGCGTAGTTTTCCAAGAAGCTGCTTTAATGCCATGGTTAACGGCGATAGAAAATGTGGCTTTCGCACTTAGGAAAAATATGAAGAAAAGTGAAGCGAAAGAACATGCGAAAAAGTACTTGAAACTTGTTCATTTAACTAAATTTATGAATTCTTATCCACATGAGCTATCTGGTGGGATGAAACAACGAGTTGCCATTGCAAGAGCGCTAGCAATGGACCCTCAAATCTTATTAATGGATGAACCATTTGGGGCTTTAGATGAACAAACTAGAACGATGCTTCATCGTGAAGTCCAATTCATTTGGCAAGAGACGAAAAAAACGATAATCTTTGTAACACACAATATTAGAGAGTCAATTCTGTTATCAGATCGAATTGTACTAATGGGAACACGCCCAGGTGGGATTCGCAAAATATATCCAGTAGATTTACCTCGACCAAGAACTCCATCATCACCAGAATTTGCAAAGCTAGAAGAAGATATTATGTCCATACTCGGTGGGGAAATTGAGAAAGTAATGAAGGAGGAGATGGGTGATGATTTCAACAGTAAGAAGGCTTCTCTTCTTTACGGCTCTAATCACAATATGGGAGATCATATATAGAGTAAATTTAGATTTGCAATTTTGGTCTACACGATTATTCCCATCTCCATTACTATCTGTAGAACAGCTGTACATTGGTTTTTTTGAAACGGGAATATTAGCTGTGGCACTTACAGAAAGTATTCAACGTATTGCCATCGGTTTTAGCTTAGCTGTTTTTATTGGTGCAACTTTAGGGATTTTAATAGGAGTCTCTAAAATAGCTGATGAAACGTTAGGTACTCTAGTAATTGCCTTACAATCAGTTCCGAGTATTGTATGGCTTCCTTTAGCACTAGTTATGTTTCATGGAGGACCTGGCGCTATCATTTTTGTAGTCGTACTTGGTGGAACTTGGCCGATGACAATGAATATGAGAATGGGAATTAAGAATGTGCAACCCATTTTAGTGAGAGCTGCTAGAACAATGGGGTATAATCGTTCAGAATTAATATGGAAAGTAATGATACCAGCTTCTATACCATCTGCCATAACGGGCGCAAGACTAGCTTGGGCTTTTGCGTGGAGAGCTTTAATGGCTGCAGAATTAATCGGACGCGGTGGATTAGGAAGAACGTTAATGGATGCTAGAGACTTCTTTAATATGGAACTTGTTATCGCAATCATGATTATTATTTCTGTTATAGGGTTAATTATGGAGTACTTTGTATTTAGTAAGATTGAGAAACGTGTGTTAGCTAGATGGGGATTATCAAAATAAATAAATCTTTTATAAATATGAGGAGGAGCAACATGAAGAAGTTACGAACTTTATTATTTGCATTTACAAGTTTAGTAGTTATTAGTGCATGTGGGCAAGGGGATTCAAACTCAAATGATCAATCAGGCGCAACAGATGGTGGGGAAGTAACAGGTGGAGATGTTACAATTGGCTACTTTCCTAACTTAGATCACGCTGCTGGTATTATTGGAAAAGAAAAAGGGTACTTTGAAGAAGAAATGGTAAATTATAATGTAGATTTTACACACTTCCCAAATGGAAATGATTTCATTGAAGCTTTAGATGTCGGTAATATTCAATTAGGTTATGTTGGACCAGGCCCCGCTATTAACTACTTTTTAAACGGGGGCGATGTAGTTGTTATTGGAGCTGCCGCAAATGGCGCGACATTAATTGTATCTCGTGAAGATTCTGGTATATTATCACTAGAAGATTTTGACGGTAAGTCTTTCTGTACTCCAGGTAATGGTTGTACGCATAATGTACAGTTAGAAATTATGTTAAATGAAATTGGTCTAGTATCTAATCGTCTAGGCGGAACAGTAGAACATCAATCACGTGTAAACCCAGCAAGTATGGTCGCTATGTTTGAACAAGGACAAATTGATGCAGCAGCAGCTCCGGAACCTTGGGGAACTTTACTTGTGGAAGAACACAATGCCAATGTAGTAGCTGAGTGGAATGACGTTTTCTTAGGGGAAGAATTAGCAAGTGTTGTTATTGTTACAACAAATAGTTTCTTAGAAAATAATCCAGAAGCAGTTGAGCAAGCGTTACGTGCTCATAAACGAGCTGTAGATTATACGCACGAAAATACAGAAGATACACTTAATACTGTAAATGATTTAATTTTCAACTTAACTCAAAGTCGTCTTCCTGAACATGTATTAGAAAAAGCTTGGAAGCGTATGGTAGTAACAACGGAAACACATGCTGATGCATTACAAGCATGGGCAACGGCATCGTATGAATTGAAATTTATGGATGTTGATCCTGATTTAGATGGATTTGTTGATACTTCCATTTTAGATGGAATTGTATCTGAATAGATTAAAATAAAAGAAAATGTTAAGAAGGTGCTCGAGTGTTTATCACCATACGAGTACCTTCTTTTTTTCGTATTTGTTTTAAAAAACTTTAAATATGGCAAACAATGTCAAATATTTGAAACGATTTAGACATAATTTAGTATATCTACTGATCAGAGTTGATAGTATACTTAAGATAGTTAAAACACTTTAAATAGTAAAAAATATAAGATTACATTTAACAGAATAGACACATTGAAAACGTTATCAAGTGAAAATGTGAAACAGTTCACAAATGTGTCAAACAATTTCACGGAAATTGAATTATAATAGGGTTGTAAGGGAATGACAGAAGGTTATTGCGATAGGAAAAATGCAAAACAGTAATAACAATGTTATTCCGATATAATATAAGTTATTTATGTGAAAACATTCACAAATAAAGTTTTGGGAGGTCATATAATGGCTACTGTAGAAAAAGAAGTAAAACAAAAACAAGATGTAACGAAAATGGTAAATGAGTTAGTTGAAAACGGGAAAATAGCACATCAAGAATTCTTAAACTTTGATCAAGAATCTATTGACTTGATTGTTAAGGAAATGGCGTTAGCAGGATTGAATCAACATATGCCACTTGCAAAAATGGCAGTTGAAGAAACAAAACGTGGTGTTTACGAAGATAAAATTATTAAAAATATATTTGCAACAGAGTACATTCATAACGCAATTAAATATAACAAAACTGTTGGTGTAATCTCTGAAAATGAGTTTGAAGAAATTATTGAAGTTGCAGAACCAGTAGGTGTTGTAGCAGGTGTTACTCCTGTAACAAATCCTACATCAACTACAATGTTTAAAATATTAGTTTCTATTAAAACTAGAAACCCAATTATCTTTGCTTTCCATCCATCCGCTCAAAAATGTAGCGCTAAAGCTGCTGACATTCTATATGAAGCAGCAGTGAAAGCTGGAGCACCAAAGAATTGCATTCAATATATTAGTTTGCCATCTATTGAAGCAACACAACAATTAATGAATCACCCAGGAGTAGCTGTGGTATTAGCAACTGGTGGTGCTGGAATGGTTAAATCAGCTTACAGTACAGGGAAGCCTGCTTTAGGTGTTGGTCCTGGTAACGTGCCATGTTATATTGAAAAAACGGCAACAGTGAAGCAAGCTGTAAATGATCTAATTTTATCAAAGACATTCGATAATGGAATGATTTGTGCATCAGAACAAGCTGTTATTATCGACAAAGAAATTTACAATGAAACGAAACAAGAATTAATTAACAACAAATGCCATTTCTTAACGAAAGACGAGATTAAGAAATTAGAAGAGTTAGTTTTCCCTGGAAGCAGTGCTGCACCAGGAACATATTGTGCAATTAATGGTGACATTGTCGGTCAATCTGCAGCGACAATTGCAAAAATGGCTGGCTTTGAAGTAGACCCTGCTACGAAAATTTTGATTGCAGAATTAAAAGGTGTAGGAATGGAATACCCATTATCTAGAGAAAAATTAAGCCCAGTGTTAGCTTGCTATAAAGTAAGTAGTACAGAAGAGGGGTTCCAACGTGCAAATGAAATGTTAGAGTTGGGTGGGTTAGGACACTCTGCAGTTATTCATACAAATGATGACGAAATTATGAAACAATATGGTATTCGAATGAGAGCAGGAAGAATTATTACAAATAGTCCATCATCTCAAGGTGCTATCGGTGATATATACAATGGGTTTCTACCTTCATTAACATTAGGTTGTGGATCATACGGAAGAAACTCTGTATCTCAAAACGTAGGAACAGTGAACTTAGTAAACTATAAGAAGATTGGAAAGAGAAAAAATAACATGCAATGGTTTAAAATTCCACCAAAAGTTTATTTCGAAAAGAATTCAACACAGTACCTTGCAAAAATGCCGAACATTTCACGTGTATTAATTGTTACAGATGAAATGATGGTAAAAATGGGGTACGTTGATAAAGTGCTTTACTACTTAAATAAGCGTCAAGATAAAGTGGAATATGAAGTATTCTCTAATGTAGAGCCAGATCCATCTATAGAAACAGTAATGGCAGGCGCAGAAATGATGTCTCAGTTCCAGCCAGATGCGATTATCGCCCTTGGTGGGGGATCTCCTATGGATGCTGCTAAAGGAATGTGGTTGTTCTATGAGCACCCAGAAATTGAATTCCATGGTTTAAAGCAAAAATTCTTAGATATTCGTAAACGTGTTTTTAAATATCCAAACCTAGGTAAGAAATCTCAATTCATTGCAATTCCAACAACATCTGGAACTGGTTCTGAAGTAACTTCATTCTCTGTAATTACGGATAAATCTTCAGGAACAAAGTATCCTTTAGCAGATTATGAGTTAACTCCGGATGTAGCTATTATTGATCCTACGTATGTGAAATCAGTTCCTCCTGGGGTTACAGCTGACACAGGAATGGACGTATTAACACATGCAATCGAAGCTTACGTTTCTGTTATGGCTAATGATTATACAGATGGATTAGCAATAAAAGCAATTCAACTTGTATTTGAATATTTACCAAAAGCATATGAAAATGGCAACAATGAATTAGCTCGTGAGAAAATGCATAATGCTTCTACAATCGCTGGTATGGCATTTGCCAATGCATTCTTAGGAATTAACCACAGTTTAGCGCATAAGCTAGGTGCGGAATTCCATATTGCTCACGGTAGATCTAATACAATCTTAATGCCACACGTTATCCGTTACAATGCAACGAAACCGTCTAAGTTTACTGCGTTTCCTAAATACGGCCACTTTAAGGCTGATGAGCGTTATGCAGAAATTGCAAGAATGTTAGGTTTACCTGCAAAAACTACAGAAGAAGGTGTTGAAAGCCTTGTTCAAGCAGTAATTGATTTAGCAAAAAAACTTAACATACCAATGAGTATTGCTGAGTGTGGCGTAGCCCAAAAAGACTTTGATGCAAAGGTAGAAGAGTTAGCAGATCGTGCATTTGAAGATCAATGTACAACAGCTAACCCGAAATTACCTTTAGTAACTGAGTTAGTAGAAATATATAAAAATGCGTTCAAAGGCATTAAATAAGTAAAACAAATGGAGAGAAGTGATGTCTAAATCACTTCTCTTTATTTTGGACTGGACGACTTAACTATTTCTAAGCCCTATAGTATGAATGGAAGTGAAATTTCGCACCATGTCGGATGAAAATACGTTAAGAAGTATTTTAGTAACATTCATTTTTCTATGGAATGAGTGCAAGCCAGCGAGGAATCAGTGGGAAGTAAGAGTAGAGGCGAAATCCCGTAGCGACTTAGTGGCGGAGGGGGAGCGGCAACTCCCCACAGGAACCCGAGCAAGCTGAAGCGAATGGAATATAAACAGACAAAATTTAGTAATACTAAATAGTTTATTTTCAATATTCAAAGCATATTTTCGAGGATAGACAAAATGAAAGTGAAACATTATTAAATCTTGTAACGTAACAGAATGTAAGAAAAAGGAGGAGTTTATATGTTTACAGATCTAAATAATAAATTGAAGGAAGTAAAGGAACGTTGCCGGAAACAGAAAAAGTGGAAAGAACATTTACAAAGAGCAAATAATTTATTCACTGAAGAACAGAAGAAGAAAAGAGATTTACAAAGTTTACTAGAAAAGGAAAAACAAGATGTGGAGAGGTTAGAAAGTTTTTCATTAGCAAATATATTCTATTCCATTACAGGAAAAAAGCTGGAGAAATTGGAAGAAGAAAAACGAGAAGTACTTACAGCAAAATTGAAGTATCAAGAATCAGTAACGACCTTAAAGGATTTAGAAAAAGAAATAAAAGAATACCAACAGTTGTTATTAACAGTAAAAGGAAGTACGGAGGAGTATAATCAAATTCTTTCCGAAAAAGAAACGTTAATTAAAGATGATTCAACGATCTGGACACAAGAACTGTATGAACTACTGGAAGAAGAGGCAGAAATGGAGTCAATGGTAAAGGAGTATCATGAAGCGGTTTCAGCTGGTCGTTCAGCTTTTAATAGCTTAAAAGTTGCTATAGGATCACTAGATAAGGCGAAAAATTGGTCAACGTTTGATATGTTTGGTGGAGGTATGATTACAACTGCAATCAAACACAGTCATCTAGATGAAGCGAGAGATCATATACATAAAGTTCAAAGTCAATTGAGACATTTTCAAGAAGAATTATTAGATATTAAAAATCATTTTCATGTTAATTTAGAAATAGGGAACATGTTATCTTTTGCTGATTATTTTTTTAATAGTTTAATTGTTGACTGGATGGTTCATGGGAAAATTTCAGATGCATTAAACCAAGCTTTAAAAATGAAAGAAAATGTATCTTCCATGTTATTTAGGTTAGAAAGAGATTTAAGTGAATTAGAAGAGAATCTCGAAACAGTAATAAAGAGGCGATTTGATTTATTAGAAAATGCGTAAGTTTTAGTGTTACTTAACAAGTATTTTTGCATATTATATAATTGTGTTGTTCATATGCCACGTTTATCTTTATAATAGGTAGAAATGGTTTGTGGGAGGAGAAGATTATTGTGCAACTAAAATATAGGGTCTTTGTATATGGAACTTTACGGAAACATGAATATAATCATTCATTATTAGAAGATAGTAAACTTCTTATCTCACAAGCTTCGATTAACGGTACATTATACGATACAGGCATGGGTTATCCTATGATAACTGATCAAGAAATAGGAGTTACTTATGGAGAGGTTTATGAGATTAATGAGAAAGTTTTGGAAAAACTTGATGAATTAGAAGGGTATGATGAATCAAGAAAGGAAAACCTATACATTCGCAAAAAGAAGGAAATATATACAGATGAGGGAGTACTTGAAGCTTTTGTTTATGTAATGAATACTTCTAATCAGCATATGCTTAAGAAACGAATAGCTTCGGGCGACTGGAAGTTATATCAATGGATGTCTAATAGACCGGATATATTTTATTACTTTGCATATGGTTCCTGCATGGATGAGGAAAGGTTTATTACTCACGATGTAGTGCATTATTTTAAAAAGGTAATCGGTGTAGGGAAATTACAAAAATATGAACTTTCTTTTTCACTTCACAGACCTGATGGAGGGAGAGCAGATATCAAAGAAACGGATGATTCTGTAGAAGGAATTGTGTATGAGCTACCTATCGCAGCATTAGATTACTTACTTGATCGCGAAGGTGTATTAGATGATGTTTATAGGCCAATTTTTCTTGATGTAGAAATAAATAATAAGGTTTATAAGGATATCTTTTCTTTTACTGTAGTATCAAAAGAAGAAGAGATTGCCCCTCCAGATCACTATGCACTAGAAATATTAAGAGGCTCGTATGGAAGAGTAACAGGAACGTATTATACGAGGTTAACAAATAAAATGTTGGATTTAGGTGTCGATGTAGGTAAATTAGAAAGTACAATAAGAATGACATAGAAGGAGTGATCGTTTTTGTACTCATTTCTAATGTTCGGTGGCATTCTTATCTTATTCCAATTAATTTATGTAATTTGGATTTCTCAGCTAAACCAAATAAAAGCATGGATAAAGTTTATTCCTTCATGGAGTATGTTTATTTTAGGTGTATTGTTTATCCCTGTTAGTACACTTGTAGTTGGAAGAGTGGGGGTACTGTTAGCAGGCGCTGGGACTACAATGGTAATAACTTCTTTATTAACTATTCCTGTGATAACGTTGTTACAGGAATCGTCAATGAAGAAACTAAGATCTAATTAAAATTTATGAAAATAAGGGAGACGTAAAGAGCCAATTAAGACTCTCGAATCTCCCTTATTTTTTCTGTAGTGATTTTAAAAGCTTGGATTCCAATAAATTTCTCCTTGTTTCTTTTCGTGTTCAATATCGATTTGAAAATTATGCTTTTTATAAAAGTGAATTAATCGATCAAGGTGATCCCAATCACGTTTGACAATATCGCCAGTAATGTATTGTACATTTTGGTCTTCGGCATGTTCTTTTAAGTACTTCATACAAACAGTTCCGAATCCTCGGTTTTCCTCACCACGAATATCGTCTATATGAATCTTGTTTTCATCATATTGTGCATGTATACTAAAATCCCATTTACCATTATACGGAGTTTCACAATCATGTAGCATTATTTTACATAAATTACCGTCATCTTCAGCATATACAATAACCCATTTTTGTTCCTTTGTTTGATCAATACCTAGTATTTGGCTACGTTTCGCAATTTCTTTTATATTTTCACGCATTCGGAATATCTGAAATTCTAAATCTTCAAATTCTTCGATAATTTCTTCCTTCTTTTTATCTTCTTTACTCTCAAAGGCAGATAGAGTATAATTCATCGAAATTTTCCTCTCCTTTGTTTGATTTTCCTTATCATTAGTTTATGAAATAATGAAAAAAGTGATAGTAAATTAGGAATGAATGCTCACACAATTTTTGTATTATACTAAATATGTAATGAAAATACAAATAATTCTCGTACATTAAGACTTTAAAATTGAAGTGAGGGGTGTTTTTTGAGATAATTCATACTAATCATATATGTATTAAATATTTATGTTAGGAGGTATTTTATGAAGGAAGTTCCCGTTACGTTAGTAAAAGCAAATCAAATTATGCTAGCGAGTCTAACCCTTATAGCAATTTTATTTCAAAGCAATTGGGTTGTTGGAATAACATTACTACTTGTTTATGCTTCATTGTTTATAGGGCCAAAAGCAAATGTAGCTTTTCGAATCGCTTCATTACTAAAGAAAGATTTTTCACATGATGATACTGAATCAATTGTCCTTACAAGATTTAATCAGACAATTGCTGCTTCGTTACTTTCTATTGGCTTTCTCACTCTCTTTACTTCTGGACATTGGATAGGTTGGTTATTTGTTTCCATGGTTTTAGTAGCATCTATTATTGCGTTATTAGGTTTTTGTGTTGGATGTTTTCTTTATTATCAATGGAAGCGAATGTCTTATAAAGTGAAAGTAAAGTAAGTTGAAATTAGTCATCGCAGTTTTTCGTATAATTAGTACGACTTATGCTTGTTATGATCCATAATCATAACGGGCTTTTTTGTTTTATTATTGGGTATGTTAAACATTGATATTTACTCCAGGACTGAAACGAACTTAATATCATCAATCAAAATTAGTATCACAAGATAGTCTGATACAAGTATTTTCTGGGTAGCCTTATTATTGAAAATACCTCACTACAAACCTAAAAGTGAAAAATATTAAATTTATATACATGGTATTAACTTCATTGTTACAAACTATATAAGAAAAATTAACTAGGTTAAATGGAGGTAAAACATATGTTTAAGAAAATTGCATTGTCTACATTAGCTTTCATGTTCATTTTCCCAATGATTTCACAAGCTCAAGTTCAGTTTTTTGATGAACCCCCTTTTGAGCATTACAAAGTCTCAAGAGGTGATTCATTTTGGTTTATTGGGCAACGTTATAACGTTGATTATCGAAAATTAATGCGACTTAATCCTGAGATTGATCCTCACAATATGCAGGTTGGTGAAGTGATCAGACTAAAAGAAGCAGCTGAGCACCATAGTCAGTTTGAAAGTCAAGTTGTTCAACTAGTAAATAGAGAGCGGGCTCAACGAGGATTACAGCCACTGCAGCATAGAGCAGACTTGAAAAATGTTGCTCATAAAAAAGCAGAGGATATGATAAAATCTAATTATTTCTCTCATACTAGTCCAAACTATGGTTCACCTTTTGATATGATTCGAACGTTTGGAATTAGTTATCAAGCTGCAGCAGAAAATATTGCCAAAGGACAAACAACACCAGAACAAGTAATGAACTCTTGGATGAATTCACCTGGTCATCGCCAAAATATACTTAATGGTAATTTTGATACGATTGGGGTAGGGTTTTATCAAGGTGCATGGGTTCAACTCTTTATTAGGGCGAGATAAAATTACGACAAAGTGAAAAAGAATAATCCAACTTACAAAGTAAGTTGGATTATTCTTTTTTGATTTTCTTATACATTATCCTTTAGCAAAGTTAAACGATAAAAAGAAAAAAATGATGATCCCAAAGGGTAAAACCTTTTTGAATCATCATCTTTAACACCTATGGGAACCCAACCATTTATACATTTCTAATTTGAATTACCAGATAGATACTTCATTGTATTTTCTTTGTTATCATTTGGAATAGAAGAGTGTGTGTTGCCTCCGTTTAATAAAGCAATATTTAATTTTATCACCTTTAATGGAAATGATAAGATAAAGATGCTTTGTTTTCTAAGATTCAGACTTCTATGGATAAATTGTGGAGAAATAAAAATTGCTATATAGCTGATGCATTTTATAAAGTAATACTTAAATCGTGTTTATCCATTCAATACATGATAAAATAACAAAAGAATTGAAAATGATTGGAGAATATATGGATATTTTATCAATATTTCTGACGATATTATTTATTGTAAATATACTTTTTGCTAGTGTAATTATTTTTATAGAACGTAAGGATGCTAGTGCAACTTGGGCTTGGTTAATGATTCTTTTCTTTATACCCTTTCTTGGATTCATTATTTATTTATTCTTAGGACAAAATTTAACTCGAAGAAGATTGTTCCATTGGGAAGGCATTAAAAAAGTAGGAATGGAAGAACTTATTCAAAAGCAAATGGAAGATATAAGTAATACCTCATTCTCTTTTCAAAACAGCACAGTTGAAGAATATCGTGACCTAATATATATGCACTTAGTAAATAATGATTCTCCATTAACAAAAGGTAATGAAATCAAGGTTATTAATGATGGTACAGAGAAGTTTACATCATTAATAAATGATATTAGACAAGCAAAAGACCACATACATATTCAGTATTATATTTTCAAAAACGATAAACTAGGTGCAAAAATAATAAAGGAATTAACGTTGAAAGCAAAAGAAGGGATCAATGTCCGTATATTATATGATGAACTTGGATCAAGAAAGTTGAGACGTAAAGATTTTAAGGAACTTCTTTCCGAAGGGGGAGAGGTTGGCGTTTTTTTTCCCTCTAAGTTTGCACTTATAAATTTACGGTTAAATTATCGTAACCATCGTAAGTTAGTTAATATAGATGGGAAAATAGGATATGTTGGTGGGTTCAATGTAGGTGAAGAATATATTGGTCTAAAAGAAAAGTTTGGATATTGGCGAGATACCCATTTGCGAATTATGGGGCCAGCAGTAGATGCAATTCAAACGAGGTTTATTTTGGATTGGAATCAAGCTTCAAAACGCCATTATATTCATTATGAGAAACGTTATTTCCCCCAAAAAACTTCCATTGGAAGTGCTGCGATGCAA
Source organism: Evansella sp. AB-rgal1 (assembly GCF_041820985.1). Taxonomy (NCBI): domain Bacteria; kingdom Bacillati; phylum Bacillota; class Bacilli; order Caryophanales; family Bacillaceae; genus Evansella; species Evansella sp. AB-rgal1. The sequence goes on along the minus strand of NZ_JBGUAU010000037.1, from coordinate 30,311 downwards.
ATTGTTTCTAGTGGACCAGATTCTGAGTGGGAACAAGTTAAGAATGGATATATTAATATGATTATGTCAGCCAAAAAGTCTGTATATATTCAAACACCGTATTTCATCCCAGATCAATCGTTACTGGATGCAGTAAGAATTACCGCATTATCAGGGAAAGATGTAAGAATTATGATCCCTAATCGACCAGACCATCCATTTGTATATTGGGCAACTATGTCCTATGTTGGTGAAATTATTAAAGCAGGTGCAAAAGTTTATATTTATGAGAAGGGTTTTATTCATGCAAAATCAATTGTTGTTGATAGGAAAATAAACTCGGTAGGTACTGCGAATATAGATATGAGAAGCTTTAAATTGAACTTTGAGGTGAATGCATTTATTTATGATATGACGACATCCGAAACGTTAGCAAACATGTTTGAGGAAGACATGCACTTCTCGAGAGAATTAACACAGGAACTTTATGACCAACGCTCAAGAAAAATTAGATTTAAAGAATCTATATCTCGTCTTATGTCACCCATTCTATGAAGGGGAGCGTATTTATGTTTAGCATTCAACAAGGCAGGACTTTTGCTCACCTGCCTTGTTGAATGGATTTTAGCTGCAAAAAGTAATATTTGTCGTTATTTTGTAATCATTAATCGAAATCGTTCATTTTATTCTATCATTACTTGTATTTTATGTACTCCATTATATCCATAGCCTTTTCTATTCCAATATGGAACTTCCGGTTGAGTTCTCCCTTCCGAATCTGCGGCTTTACAAAGCACAGTATATTCCCCTTTTTTCGTTACTCTCCATAAATATTTCCAACTCACCCAACCATATTTCCCTTTAGAATGCAGCATTGCTTTCTCCCAGGTGTCTCCATTATCTATACTAATGAAAACATGCTGTATCATTCCTTTACCAGTCCAAGCTATTCCATTAACCTCAATAACGCCCACTTTAAAAGTAGTTAAATTTATTGGTTGTTGAATAGTAGAGTTGACATTTATTTCAGTAACTGGAAAAACATTTTCATCATTTTCTATATTTGGATAGTACATATAGTCATCAGTCTGGAACTTTCCTTCATAATGATGGTTAATTACTTTGATTTCTTTTAACCATTTTACTGAAGCCATACCGTACCATTGTGGAACAATTAAACGAAAAGGTGAACCATGTTTAAATGGAATTGGCTTATTATTAAAGGCATAGGCAATTATCGTATCTGGATGTAACGCTTTCCATAATGGAAGACTTCTAGTGTAGGACACTTTCTCTTCTTTTCCTTTCTCTATACCATCATCGTGACCAGTAAAAGTAATTTCCAAAGCAGATTGTTTAATACCTGTGAAAGTTAGCAGGTCTCTCAATGAAACCCCAGACCAAGTACCATAATTTATAGCGCCATTTTCCCACTGTTCCCCAAAAACCTTTGGATCAAAAAGTGAACGTTTATTTCCTGCACATTCTAATACAATTTCCAATGACCTAGATGGAAGATTGAGTAAGTCATGAATGCTGAATTGTGCTTCTTTAAAAACTTCACCAATTATTTTTAAACAATAATCTATTTCCTTTATTACTGGATAATGAAAGTGGCTTCTAAGATAAAAATAGTTTTCATGAATAAAGTTGCTTTGTAAAAAGTGTATTGGAGCCTCTTGATTTTCAGGGATTAAGTTTCTTGTTATTAAAAATGGGTAGGGGAGAAATGTGTTCACTATGCACACCTTCTTTTTCTAAAAGATAAGAAAGATAAATTTTTTTAATCAATTTCTAGCTCCAGGAAAGAACATCTTGTGCCAAATAATCTACGCTGAAACTAAAAAAGTCAACAGTATCAACCTATCTAGGAAACTAAATTTGTTCGTTGTTTTCGATTCCTTTTCACTATGGGCATTTTAATCTTTGCTTTATCATTTATACTATTATTATATTTTTTTATTCATCATTCGAGCTAGATAGGAGAAATTCTATGAGAAATAGAGTGAAGAGAGATATATTTTGAAGATTACTAACATGTTAGAGAACTCATAAAGATAGGCAATCATGTAATAAATTTAGTCAATTTTCAACTTATTCTACAATTTAGAAGGTAAAATCATTAAATTTGACAAACAAAGCAAGTGGATGAGCGACGGCAATTGACAGGTTTTTTAGACTTTTCCTTTTATAATAGATTAGGAAGGGGGCTGTTAATATGGAGAGTGCAATTACGATATATGAGATTAACCAAGATTTGCATGATAATGATCTTGATTACCTTTTAGATATGGAAAAAGATAATATTTGTTTTTTTCGCTTCACAGGTGGAAATAGAAGTGAAACCGAATCAATAGTAAAAAAATTGTTTCGATTAAAAGAAAGTAATATTCTTTTATTTGTAATTTTTCGATTTCCATTTCGTTTCGAAGGAAAAAGTAGAATGGATGCAGCCATTGAACAATACTTTAATTTAAAGGAAATTAGTGACGCTATTATCTATTTTTATAGTGATGGAATGATGGACATGCTAGATGAAAGTACATCAATTAAAGATGCAAAAAGGCAATTTGATCAATTCGAACAAGTTCCTATACAAGCTATAAGAGAGATGTTACATCAAACCGGAGATATCAATATTGACGTACAAGATTTAAAATCGTTTATCCACAACAAGCCAGGGAGTCTTTTCGTAAGAACATTTGAAGGTCATTCATTTGATCAGCCTTTGAGAGATTTAATTTCCGCTCCATATTTATCTAAGAATTATACGGAAGGAAGTCAAATCATTATTAATATCGGATATACGCAAGATGTTGATATGAATACGTTCCGACAGATAAATTTACGTTTAAATGACCTCTTTCATAAAACAGAAATTTTTAAACTAGGGAGCCACTTTTTAAATGAATCGGAAACCAAGTTAAAAGTCACCCTTATTGTAAATGGGATATCTGATCCATACCCACCATTAGAAAATAAAAAGCCTATGAGATTGTATCAATATAAAATAATGAAGCAGTTAGAAAGGTTTACTCGAGGTCTTTCTTCTGCGGTAAAGAGGAATCCAAATTCTTCCCAGAAAAATATGACAGGTAAATTTGATAAAATATAAAAAAGGACGTCTATATGAAGCTGCACTTAAAAATTGTTTTAAACTTTTTAGCGGCTTCTTATGTGGACGTCCTCTTTTATGCAGCCTCTTTTAATCCTGTTTTTTTAAAGTACCATTTTAAAACGGTGGGAACAAATACAATAATGATTAAAATTCTTATTAATTGAAGAGAGCTTACTATTGCAGGGTCTCCTCCAACAGAAGTAGCTACTAATACCATTTCAATTAACCCGCCAGGTGCAATACTTAACATGGCTGTTGCTAATGATAATGTAGTAAATAATGATAATAAAACACCTAAACCGAGGGAAACCGCAATAAGAACAAGTGTTAGAGCAAAATACATAAAGCAATACTTTCCCCCTAGCTTTAAATCTTTGAAAAAGATATTTTTACCTATACTTATTCCAACAAGTAATTGTGCAATAATCAATATCGTTGGTGGCAAGTTTCCTATAGGGGTAATAACACTATTGATAACAGCTGTAATTAACAAGGGGATAATGACAATACCAGCTGGCATTATGTTTCGAAGGAGTACTCCACCGACAATAGGAAGGAGAAACCAGAAATAACTCAATTGAAAGTTTATACTTGAGTGAGCGATCTCATCTACAAGGGAGGCATCCCCATTAAACAACATGACAATAATGAAAGGAACGGTAAATAAAACAGTTATGAGACGTACCGTTTGGAAAATTGCAACTAACGATGATTTTGCATGTAATGCTTCACTGGCAACAACCATTTCGGATAAACCACCGGGTATGGAACCGAATACACTGGTAACTTTATCAATGGGAATCCATTTTGTGATCAACAAACTATTCACGATACTTATAAAAATAAGGGCTATTGTAACAACAATATAGGGGATTATATATGGTCCAATAATTAAGAAAGTTTCTTTTGTAAAGTATAAACCAAAATATGTTCCAAGTGTTAGTAAGCCAGTGTTCTTAAAGTGTATGGGTAAGTTAATGATTCTTTTTGTAATTCCTTGCCAACAGGCAACAAATGCCATGGGACCAAGAACCCACGGTAGAGGTAAATTGCCTAAATTAAATAGAAACCCTCCAACTAGACCGATTAGTAAGGTTTCTAGTAAGCCTTTTATATATGTTCTCTTCATAATCAAAACTCCTAAAATTAAGTTATAATTATTGTAACATATTGATACCATTCTATTTTACATATGTGACAAAATGAACTATAATAAATATAGTAAATAACTTTTATTAAGTAAGTTCGATAAAGTTTGGAGGGGGTAAGATGAATATCAAGCATTTATTAGGAGTTCACCATGTATCTGCAATAACGGCGAATGCTAAAGAAAATTATCAGTTTTATACAACAATTTTAGGAATGAGACTTGTTAAAAAGACAGTGAACCAAGACGAAACTTCCATGTACCATCTGTTTTATGCAGATGAAAGAGGAAATCCGGGAACAGACCTTACTTTTTTTGAGATAAAAAATGCTGGCAGAACTTATAAAGGTACAAATAGTATTTCCGCTACTTCCTTGAGAGTATCACATGATGAATCACTCCAATATTGGAAGAAAAGATTTGAAAAGTATGAAGTAAATCATGAGGAAATCCGTAATGTTGGTAATCGTGCCACACTAGCATTTCAAGATTTCGAAGGGCAAAGGCTTATCTTAGTATCAGATGAGAATAACAGAGGAGTAATGGGTGGTAGACCTTGGGAAAAGAGTACAGTTCCTGTTAAATATGGAATCACTGGATTAGGACCAATCTATCTGACTGTATCAAAGTTAGAACATACAGAAAAAGTGTTGATTAGTTTATTAGGTTTTCGACGAAAGGAAGGTTATATCACAAGGATAGACGATTTGGAACGCGATGTTTATGTATTTGAAACTGGGGAAGGTGGTACTGGTGCAGAAGTTCATGTGATTGTGCTTTCAGATCAGCCTAGGGAGAAACCAGGTAGAGGAAGTGTCCATCATGTAGCATTTCGTGTTGAAAACAAAGAAGAATTATTGAAATGGGTTGATCGATTAAATAACTTTAATATACAAAATTCAGGGTTTGTAGAACGTTTTTATTTTCGTTCTTTATACTTCAGAGATCGAAATGGCATATTATTTGAATTAGCAACAGATGGACCAGGCTTTGAATCAGATGAAGATTTTGATACATTAGGAGAGAAACTTGCGTTACCACCTTATCTTGAAAGCAAACGTGATGAAATTGAGGCGAAATTGCAACCTTTAATTACAAAAGAATAATGATAAATTTGGATGTGGCTTATTAATTTTAAGCACATCCATTTTTAAAAAGAAAGCATAACTTTTTTTGATTTAGAAAGTTGTTTAGCTTCAGGCACCATCTGATCCTCGTAAACTCGTTCGCAAAGGTGCGAAGAAGCTTATTCAAGCAAGTACTTGGCTCGTGTTAATTTACGTGCCCGATTAAAAGTAAAGAACACTTTTTATTGGGCAGAACATTTACTTTAACCGATAGGTGTCCGCCTTGCGCTTTTTCTTATTTTTAAGACACTTTACTTGCTAATTTTTCATGTTTTTCTTAACATGATAATTTAGTAACAAAATGGGGAAATTATGATGTGAGAAATTGCAAAGAAAAGAGAGGCTTTGTGAAATGACAAATGAAGTAGAACCTAGAACATCTATCGTAATATTTGGAGTAACAGGAGATCTAGCCAAACGAAAGCTTTTTCCTTCTATTTATAATTTATATAAGAAAGGAAATCTTTCGAAAGACTTTGCGGTAGTAGGAGTAGCAAGAAGAGACTGGTCTAATGAAGTATTAAGAGAAAATGTTTGCAAATCAATAAAAAATGAAATAGGTTGTGATGTAGATAGTTTAGATGAGTTCTGCAACCATTTTTATTATTTACCATTTGATGTCACTAGCAAGGATTCGTACACTGAATTAAAATCTCTGCTAACTGATTTAGATGGTACATTTAACATTCCAGGGAATCGAATCTTTTATATGGCGATGGCACCAGAGTTTTTCGGAACGATAGCACAAAACTTAAAATCAGAAGGTTTAACAGAAACAGATGGATGGAGTAGACTTGTTATTGAGAAACCATTTGGGCACGATCTTCCTTCTGCACAGAAATTAAATGAAGAGATACGAGAAGCTTTCTCAGAAGAACAAATTTATCGAATTGACCATTATCTAGGAAAAGAAATGGTTCAAAATATCGAAGTAATTCGCTTTGCCAATGCTATGTTTGAACCACTGTGGAACAACCGTTACATTTCAAACATTCAAATTACATCTAGTGAAACGTTAGGTGTAGAAGATCGTGGAGGGTATTATGAGACCTCAGGTGCGTTGAGAGATATGGTTCAAAACCATATTTTACAAATGGTATCTTTATTAGCTATGGATCCCCCAATTCGACTCAATACAGACGAAATTCGAAACGAGAAAATAAAAGTTCTTCGTTCTCTTAGATCCATTAAAGAAGAAAAGATGGGTTCATACTTCGTTCGAGGACAATATGGCAAAGGGGAAACAAATGGAGAGGAAGTTCCAGCATATAGAAGCGAAGGAAATGTAGATCCAAATTCGAATACAGAGACATTTGTTGCCGGGAAATTATTAATTGATAATCACCGTTGGGCGGGAGTTCCCTTTTATATTCGAACAGGGAAACGAATGAGTATGAAATCAACAAAGATTGTCGTTCAATTTAAAGACCTTCCAATGAATTTATATTATGACAAGAAGAAAACACTACATCCGAACTTATTAATTATTCATATACAACCACATGAAGGAATTTCCATTGTAATGAACGGGAAGAAATTTGGCCCTACAGGAGAAACCACACCAGTGAGACTAGATTATAGTAATACTGGTAGTGATGGCTACAATACACCTGAGGCATACGAAAGGTTGTTATATGATTGTATGATAGGGGATGCTACAAACTTTACTCATTGGGATGAAGTAGAATTATCCTGGGCTTTTATAGACTCTATTTCTAGCGCTTGGGAAAAGAATCAAGCGACATTTCCAAATTACGACTCAGGAACTATGGGTCCAAAAGATTCTGATGATTTATTAGAGAAAGACGGGCATCATTGGTGGCCGATTGAAAAAGAAGACTTACATTAAATTGAAAAGGGGAAAGGTATCTTGAGAATAATCGATATTACTACATCTATATATGAAGGAATGGCAGTTTATAAAAATAAGCCTGAGAAACAACCGAAAATTAATACAGTAACGAACGGACATGTAACGGAATCAAGATTGGATTTAGATGTTCACACAGGAACGCATATTGATTCCCCGCTACATATGATCAATGACGGAGAAACATTTGAGTCAATTGAGTTAGAAAAATTAGTTGGCACTTGCAAAGTGTTTGATTTAACGAATATAAAAGAAAAAATAACAGCTGATGATATAAGAAATAAAGATATTGTAGAAGGGGATTTCATTTTATTCAAAACACAAAATTCATTTGAAGAAGAATTTAATTTTGAATTCATCTATGTTGCGGAAGATGCAGCAAAGCTCTTAGCTGAAAAAAAGATTCGAGGGGTAGGGATTGATGCTCTAGGAGTGGAGCGAGCACAGCCTAATCACCCAACACATAAAGCATTGTTTCATAATAATGTTATTGTAATGGAAGGGCTCCGTTTAAAGGACGTGGAAGAAGGGGAGTATTTTATGGTTGCTGCTCCTTTAAAATTAGTAGGCACGGATGCATCTCCTGCTAGGGTACTATTAATAGAAGGAATGGTTCTGTAATAAGAAAGAAAGCGTAAGGAGACTGAAGCTAGACAACTTTCTAAGTACAAAAATTTTATACTTTCTTAAACTGAAAAAAAACCACAAGCTGTTATTTAACAACAGCTTGTGGCTTTTTTATTTATTCTTTCACCAATGGATAAACTCCATTTTTATCGTGTATTTCTTTCCCTGTAATAGGTGGGTTGAACACACATACCATTCTCATATCTGTTTTACCACGTAATAAGTGCTCATCATGCTCATCTAAAGCGTAGATGGAACCTGCTTTAATTTCATGCACTTTGTTATCTTTTAGCGTAACTACCTCACCTTCACCCTCGATACAATAAACTGCCTCTAAATGATTTTGATACCAAATATGCGTTTCTGTTCCTGCTTTAATGATTGTATCGTGAACAGAATAACCCATTCCATCCTTTGCTAATAGGAGACGACGACTAACCCAATTACCTCCATCGATTTCCTGATCTGTACCAATTATATCTTCTAGTTTGACTACTTTCATGTTGATTTCCTCCTAATATTAATTTGCAACTAATTCTTTTTTCTTTAATAAACTTTTAATACTATCTTCTATAATAGTAAACCCTTTTTCTAATCCTTGATCATCAATTGTTAGAGGAGGGAATAGTTTAAATACTTGATCATTTACTCCTGAAGTTTCCATTATTAAGCCTCGGTCGAAGGAAGCTTCTGCAATTTTTGAAGACAAACCATCAACATGGCATTCAATACCTTGCATAAAGCCACGTCCTCGAACTTCACCTTCTAGTTCTGGATATTTTGTCACTAAAGAATTTAAAAAATCAGTGATTTTTTCTGATTTCTCTTGAATACTCTTTTCAAATGAATCATTTTCCCAATACGTAAGAGATTCTGTTGCAGTAACAAATGCATGGTTGTTTCCTCGGAATGTTCCATTATGTTCACCAGGCCCCCAAATATCTAATTCAGGTTTAAACAACGTTAGTGCTAATGGCGAACCGTAACCACCGATTGATTTAGATAAACATACGATATCAGGAGTGATACCAGCAGGTTCAAAAGAGAAGAATGTTCCAGTACGACCAACACCTGCTTGAACATCATCAATAATTAATAATATATTATATTGTTTACAAATATCATCTAATCTCTTAATCCATTCGAATCTGGCAGCATTTATTCCACCTTCACCTTGGACTGTTTCGACAATAACAGCTGCTGGAGTGTCTACACCACTACCACTGTCTTCTAAGAAACGTTCGAAATACTCCAAAGTATCGAGATCTTCACTAAGATAATTATCAAACGGCATTGTTACTGTATTGTTTAAGGGAATCCCTGCCCCTTTACGTTTAGAAGAATTTCCGGTAACAGATAGAGAACCGATTGTCATGCCGTGAAATCCATTTGTAAAACTAACAATATCTGTTCTACCTGTAACTTTTCTTGCTAATTTTAGTGCACTTTCAACTGTATTTGTTCCAGTTGGTCCAGGGAACATTATTTTATAATCTAAGTTACGTGGTTTTAAGATGACCTCATTAAACTTATTTAGAAATTCTCTTTTGGCACTTGTAGCCATATCTAATGAATGTGTAATTCCATCACTCATAATATATTCAACTAATTTCTTCTTCATTTTTGGGTCGTTGTGTCCATAGTTAAGTGCTCCTGCACCTGCGAAGAAATCTATATATTCTCTTCCAGCTTCATCCCACATTTTATACCCTTGAGCTTTTGTGAAAACAGTTGGGAAGCTTCTTACATAACTACGTACTTGGGATTCTATTTCTTTAAATATACTTAGGTCATTTTTCATCATATTTTTTATAATACCTCCGTTTTTGTTTTAAAACACATTATCAATTGGACTGCTTAGAAAAAGGTCCAACTCGATATGTTAGCTCTGCTTCATGTCCGTTTCCAGGAAAGAAATCAGCTGGAAAGCATTCATCCACAATACATTCTGTAGAATGATCGCGGGCTAAGCGTTGAAATAGTGACTGAGAAGCAATGTTTGTTGGCGTTACTGTAGCCTCTACGAAACGAATATTTTTTCTTTCGTTTCTAGAAAGTAGTTCATTTAACATTCTCGAGGCAATTCCTTTGCCTCGCTGGGAGGAATGAACTCCAACTTGCCATATAAATAATACATCTTGTTTTTCTGGTAAAATAAAGGCGGTAATAAAACCAACTAGATGATCATTTTCTTTTGCAACAATACATGTGTCTGAAAAATATTCGGACATCATTATATATTTGTATGGAGAATTTAAATCGAGTGTTGATTCTTTTACTAACTCCCACATGGAAGAACCATCTTTTGCTGTTGGTTTACTGAACGAAACTTTGTCAATTACTAATTGTGATTTATTACTCATTTAGGATTTTCCACCTCGTTGTAGAGAATTTTTATAAGAAATAGAAAACCGCCTCCTTGAAGTTTAGTAAATAATTTAACATTAACACTATTAATCGTATTGATTTCTGTAAATATAATCAAATCGGTTTAATTATGATTATTTGCTCTAAAGTGGGATAAGGTATCCCTCAAGTAAGTGAGAGGGGGGAATCTTTTTTATTCCTTCCGAATTGTAGCATTTACAAGCTATTTGATAAATTTCGACAATATCATTTACATTTTTTTGAAATATATTTATGTTTTTTTGTGAAAGGATTATAATTTAATTAAAATGCCAAAGTAGGGTATGTACAAATGTATTTTGTATGAGGACAAAAAAGGGTGAGCTTGTATCTAAAATACAAAACTCACCCTTCCATTTATTTTTTCAGCCATTCTGTGTGGAAGCTTCCTTCTTTATCAATCCTTTGGTATGTGTGGGCACCAAAATAATCTCGTTGCGCTTGTAGAAGGTTTGCAGGAAGTACTTCTGAACGATAACTATCAAAGTAAGATAATGCAGAAGACAGAGCTGGAACAGGTACCCCGCTTTGAACTGCGATACTTATAACATCTCGTAATGCTTGTTGATACTCGTCGGTAATATTCTTAAAGTATGGATCTAGTAAAAGGTTTGCCAAATCTGGATTATTATCATATGCATCCATAATGTTTTGAAGAAATGCAGCACGGATAATACATCCTCCTCTAAATATTTTAGCAATATTACCATATTGCAAATCCCAATCATACTCGTCTGATGCCGCTTTTAGTTGTGCGAACCCTTGAGCATAGGAGCAAATTTTACTTAAATACAATGCTTTACGAATTGCTTCTATGATCGTTTCTTTATTTTCAATTGAAGGTACTTGTTTAGGACCAGTTAATTGTTTACTAGCTAAAACACGTTCTTCTTTCATTGCAGATAAAAATCTGGAGAAAACTGATTCCGTAATTAATGGAAGAGGCACACCTAAATCTAGGGCGCTTTTACTTGTCCATTTGCCAGTTCCTTTTTGGCCAGCAGTATCAAGAATCATATCCACTAATGGTTTTCCAGTTTCTTCATCAAATTTTGTGAAAATATCAGCAGTTATTTCAATTAAATAACTGTTTAGTTCTCCATCGTTCCACTGAGAAAAAATAGTATGTAACTCATTTGTGTCTAACTTTAAAATATTTTTCATTAAAAAGTAAGCTTCACATATTAATTGCATATCTCCGTATTCAATGCCGTTGTGCACCATTTTCACATAGTGACCTGCTCCATTTGGACCAATATAGGTGCAACACGGCTCACCATTTACTTTAGCAGAAATATCTTTCAGCATAGGCTCAACTAAATCATACGCTTCTTTTTGCCCGCCAGGCATAATAGACGGACCTTTTAATGCTCCTTCTTCACCACCTGAAACACCAGTACCAATAAAGTGAATTCCTTTTTCTGCTAGTTTTGTATTGCGACGAATCGTATCAACATATAACGTATTACCACCGTCAATAAGAATATCTTGTTTCGATAAGAATGGTAATAAAGAATCAATTGCTTTATCTGTTATATTTCCAGCTTGTACCATTAAAACGATTTTTCTAGGAGTTTCTAGTGAATGAACAAATTCTTCTATACTATAGGTTCCTAATAAGTTTTTTCCTTTATTATCTTGTACTATTTCATCAATTTTTTCTTTTGAGATATCATGGATAGCAACTCTATAACCTTTACTTTCAAAGTTTAGCGCTAAACTTTTTCCCATGACACCTACTCCAAGTACCCCAATTTGTTGTCTAGACATGATTCGTACATCCTTCCTTACACAATATATTATAAAAGATTATTTTAGCATTATTTTAGAAATATAAGAAATACTTAGGCTTATTTTTTGTTTATGAGCAATTAATTATGCTAGTACTTTTTCATTTCTATCCCCACAGCATTTCTAATAAAGTGTATATATCCCTCAAAATGAATTAATTAAGCTTATTATTCTCATACTAAAATAGAAAGAGAATGAGGGAGAGGTTTATATTGACAAAAGTACGCTTAGGATACGTAGCAATGAGTATGGAGCTTAAAAACAGTTCTCCTTCTCAAACAATGACATACACACAATTTCAAACCATTCCTAATAGAGAAGCGGCAATTAGAAAATTAGAGAGAATTGCTTTATCGAATTTAGAAAACTGTTTCCGATTATTGAAACATAATCTAGCTCACGATATACGCTTTTTTCGTCTAAGCTCAAAGTTAATTCCACTAGCAACTCATGATGACTTATCTGACTGGAATTATATAAAGCCGCTATTATCAATATTAAATGAAATCGGTACATTTATAATAGAAAAAAAGATGAGAATAGACTTTCACCCGGATCACTATGTATTACTCAATTCGCCTAAATCTGACATATTGAAGAATTCATTACAGACGCTTCAATACCATGCTGATATTTTAAAGAGTCTACATATTGATTTGCAACATCGGTGTGTTTTACATGTTGGAGGAAGCTATAAAAACAAGGAGTCTGCATTAGATCGTTTTATAAGAAATTGGGGACATATAGAAGAAGATATTCGGAAAATGATTATGTTAGAAAATGATGATAAATCATTTCACTTACAAGATACATTATATTTATGTGAAAAATTAGCTATCCCATTTGTATTTGATTATCATCATCATTTAGCAAACAATGAAAATGAAGACTGGGAGAAGGAATGGGAGAGAGTGGTAAACACATGGTCTCATTCCCCTTTACCTGTTAAGATGCATATTTCTAGTCCGAAAAGTGAAAAACAATTCAGGCACCATTCAGACTATATTGATATAGACATGTTAATGAAATTCTTAAATACGATTGTTGGTAGTGTAGATACAATTGACTGTATGATTGAAGCAAAACAAAAAGATCATGCACTTTTTCGGTTAATGGAACAATTAGAAGAAAGATCCGAAGTTGAAATTATAGATGGTGCTAGCTTTCATATAAAGTAAAAAAACTCGACCAATCGGCCGAGTTTTTTTATTTTGAAAATACATGGTTCCCAATAGTAATTGTGTGTTGACGAGTTGCATTCCAATGAATTGTTGCTATAGCTGGATTATAGAAAAATAATGATCCGCTTCCTTGTCCTCGAAATGCAATTGCTTCATTAACAGCTCTAACAGCAGAGGCAGTTGCTGGCTGGTTGATGGAACCAGTTCTTACTGGTGTAAATTGACCTGATTCATAAATAACACCGTGAACCGAATTTGGAAATTTATTGCTATCAACTCGATTTAAGACTACTGTAGCTACGGCAACTTGACCTGCATAAGGTTCCCCTTTCGCTTCTGCAGTGACTAATTGTGCAAGAAGACGTTTCTCGTAGGCTGTTAATGCACTTGGTATTGTTAAACGCTCACCAACAAAAATAGTATTACCTGATCTATTGTTTAGACTCTTAATCTCGTTTACAGATACACCATATTGATTAGCTAAAATCCACAAAGATTCCCCGCTTTTTACAGTGTGCGTAGTGGAAGCTTCAATATCTGTACTCCCTATAAAAAATAATGAAGCTGCTAATGTTAAACTAGCAATAATTTTTCGCAAAATATAACCTCCTAGATTTATCTAGTTGTAGTAAGCTGCTCGATTACTAGACTAACAGGTATAAAGTGATAGTTCATTAGGAGATAAGTGGAAGATTATCCAATTTGATCGGTGTGTCACAAAAATGTCACATTAATAACCAATTATTATGACCTGGTCATGACAGATGTCACTTTTACAGAAAATAAACAACTGATACGATTAACAAAGAACAATGAAAGTTTTCTACTGACATTATTTAAAGAGGGTGAGTTAATGAATTTTCCAGAATTAAAGATTGCACATATGACTCCGAAATTTCCAATTATCCAAGGGGGAATGGGTGTTGGAATATCATTAAGTGGGTTAGCATCAGCAGTTGCAAATGCAGGGGGAATAGGGATAATATCGGGCACTGGAATTTCTGTTGAAGAGATGAGAAAACATGTCCGTAAAGCAAGAGATTTAACAAAAGGGAAAGGCTATATTGGTGTGAATGTCTTATTTGCAATGACTAATTTTGCAGATATGATGAAAGCTGCTATGGAAGAAAAAGTTGACTTTATTATATCGGGTGCAGGAATTTCAAGAGATATGTATTCCTGGGGGAAGGAATTTGGAATTCCTGTAATTTCTATTGTATCTTCTGCAAAATTAGCAAAAATGTCGCAAAGATTAGGTGCTGCAGCAGTTGTTGTTGAAGGGTATGAGGCTGGTGGTCACTTAGGTACAGACCGTCCTTTATTTGATATATTGCCAGAGGTAGTTGAGGTAGTAGATATTCCTGTGATTGCTGCAGGGGGTATTATTAATGGAAATGATATAAGAAAAGCGTTAGAAATGGGAGCAGCAGGTGTACAAATGGGATCTAGATTTGTTGCAAGTGAGGAGTGTGACGCACCTCAATCTTTCAAAGAAAAGTACTTACAAGCTAAAGAAGGAGATACAACACTTATTAAGTCTGTAGTTGGTTTAGAGGGAAGAGCTATTAAAAATAAGTTTACAGAGAAAATAAGTGATGATAAAAAAGTGAAAATTGATAAATGTTATTCTTGTTTAAAGAAATGTTCACATCGATTTTGTATCTATGATTCTCTTTTAACTTCGAAAGATGGAGATGCAGAAGAGGGTCTAGTGTTTAGTGGATCAAGAGTTCATGAGATAAATGATATATTACCAGTAAAGACAATTATTGATAATATTATGTCCGAATTATCCTTAAAGGAATGTAAATAACGACTTAGGAAACCATAATATTTAGAAATTTCTTAATATTATTAGGCTTATTTGTATCATTTTACCAAAAAGTATGTTATAGTTAAATGGCTCATTGTTGTTCGCTGTATACGTGAAAGAAGAAATTAGTAATAAGATAGTTTCGTCTGGAGTGCATATAAAGAGCAATATTAGTAATCTATAAAGTGGAAATGGTCCACACAGGAGGAAATTAAGTTATGGTACAAGGTACAGTAAAATGGTTTAACGCAGAAAAAGGTTTTGGATTTATTGAAGTTGAAGGTCAAGATGATGTATTTGTTCACTTCTCTGCTATTCAAGGTGAAGGATTCAAATCATTAGAAGAAGGTCAAACAGTTAACTTCGAAATCGAGCAAGGTCAACGTGGACCTCAAGCTGCAAACGTTCAAAAATAATTTTTATCATAAAAAAAGGTTCCTTTATAGGAATCTTTTTTATTTATACTTTAAGCAGAATGTTTAACTTCGCAAAAGAATGAAACTACAAGAATTTCAAAGGCTTTTACTATAAGTTTTGCGAAAGCAAAGTTTTTCTAATTCTGCTATTTTATACTTGCTTTCATATTAAAAGTTTGTTAATTTTAAAAAAATTCCTGTGTTCTGAGAAGTGTAGAATAATTCTCTTAGATTTTCTATGGATAGCATTGTAGGTAATGTTACTTGTTTGAAAATCCTGAGTAAAGGGAACTTATAAAATTAAACTTATTTGGTATTTAAGGATGGTTTTTGTGTTAAAAATTGTTTCAATTATAGGTGTCATAATTATGTTTGCATTTATTTATTTTAGTAATACAACATCTTCTAACTACGACCCAATAACAACTTGGGTTCCACATGAGACACCAGAAGATGCGGGGTGGTCATCGGAAAAACTGCAGGATGCATGGGAATACTATAATTCAATAAATTCTACTGCAGCTATGGCTATTAAAGATGGGAAAGTACTCTTTGCTTGGGGAGACATTAGTGCTAATACAAATGGTCATTCCATTCGAAAAAGCTTTCTCAGTGCATTATACGGTATTTATGAAGATACAGGAGAGATTGATTTACAAAGTAGTCTCCATGAACTAAATATCGATGATCAGCGTTCGTTGAGTGATGCAGAAAAAGCTGCTACAATACATGATTTGTTAATCTCTAGCTCTGGTGTGTATCATACTGCTGGTCAGGAAACTTTATCAATGAGAAGGAAAAGACCTTTTAGAGAGAGTAACGAACCAGGTAGTTATTTTTATTATAACAATTGGGATTTTAATGCTCTCGGAACTATTTTAAACGAACAAACAAATTCAGATTTATTTGTTGAGTTCAAAGAAAAAATTGCAGATCCGATAGGAATGGAAGACTTTTCATTAGAAAATACTGAATATCGTAGAGAGTTAGGTAGGTCCATTCATCCATCTTATTTGTTTCGTATTTCTGCGAGAGACATGGCAAGATTTGGTCAGTTGTATCTACAAAATGGCATGTGGGGTGACGAGCAAATTATCCCAAAGGATTGGGTAAAACAAAGTACACAAGCGTATGCTCACGTACCTTATAATGATGTATTTGATTATGGATTTATGTGGTGGGTAGCAACGTCTGGCCCATTTCAAGATTTAGGAATGTATTCAGCAGTTGGTAGATATGGTCAATCCATTGATATTATCCCTGAATTAAATTTAGTTTTTGTTCATCGAGTTGATTCAAATAGACGGACGTTTCAATTTATACCACGAAGTGTAAGTCAACCAGATCGTTTGCGACTATTACAATTAGTGATTGATGCAAAGATGGCTCCTGAGGTAAATCCGAGAAACTTATAAATTAGATACGAAAAAGGGCGGTCTTTAAAGGTGTATTACACCTTAAGACCGCCCTTTTAGCATGACTTGCTATGAGGCACTATCTTTATGTCGATGTAACATATCGTTTTTGTGGCACTCGTTCGTGTGACTCTTGATTTGATGGGTTTGATTGTATACCAACACCAATTTTCCCAACAATATATTTTCCATATTGCCATTTTAAACAATAGTTTACTGTTACAATGGAGAGATAAATACTAACACCGAATAGGATGAAAATATAGGCAATGCCTATATTTATTGGATATACCTGATATAAGAAATCTAATACAGAAATATAGAAGTAATGAAGCAAGTATATGCCAAATGAATACTTACTTATATATATGAGAAAAGGCGGTATTTTTTTTATTTGTGAACCAATATAAAACAAGAAAAAACATATGGCAGTTGTATGAAGTAACATGTCAATTCTTTTTGAGCTGTGTACAATTAATAAGTCTGTATGATAAAGAAGAAGTAAACTAATACTTGTGAAAATAGGAGCTACAAGTACTGTTTTATTATACTTCTTTAATAGTGATATAAAAGATTGATAGTGATGTCCACAATAAAAACCGAGAGTAAAGTAAAAAAGCCAACCTAGAAATGGAACCCAGTAAAATCGATCCCATACATACGTAGCATGAGAAAATCCTAATGGTGTTGTAAAATTAAAAATTACTAAATACCCAAACGTGATCATGAAAGAGATAGGTAGAACTATTTTAGGACTCCATTTTTTTAAATGTTTATGAAACAATAAATGTAACAAATAAAATTGAAAGATAATTAAAATAAAATATCCATGATAATCACCAATTATGATATTAAGAAAAAGTTTTAAAGACCAACTATCTAACGCTGTCATATATGGGATAGAATAAAATAGTGCCATGAACAAAAAAGGTAAATACAAAAACGCAAATCGCTTTCGCATAAATTTATCAGGTAGTTTTTTTTCTTTATAAGAGTACGCGATTAAAAATTCTGATATAAAGATAAATAATGGAGTGCCAAAGTAAAGTAGGATGTTAATGGAATCAAATACGAAATATAAAGGTTCTCCGCTAAATACTGTTGGCATAGAGGTTAAGCCGATAGCGATGGCGTGAACTGCTACCACACACAGGCAAGCGATACTCCTTAAAACAAATATTTCATTTATCATAGGTTTCATCGTTATTCCCACCTATTTTTTTATTTGGTTATGTTAAAGGACAATGTTGATTTATCTCTAATGTTGATTTTTACGGAATAGGAAGAGTCTCCTAGGTGATAAGCGGATTACGAGAGACCCCACAGGGGCGGAGCCTGGATGGGGTAATGAGGCAGTTGCCCACAGGCCGAATTGGGAGGAGGGTGCGGGTCGCGCCTAAAGGAAGCGATCAACCAAGAGTAAAAATCAACATTAACTTTTAAACAGAGCCTTTTATTTAAACATAAAAATTCTTCGGTTTACTATTTGTAAGTACCATTGTAAAAAAAACTTGTGAGGAAACTATAAGTAATTTATTAAAAAACTGTTAAAACAAATTAAAAGGATGTCTCAAAAGTTAAATATAAACCTTTTGAGACATCCTTTTTAAGTTATGAATCATTATGATTCTAAGTATTTTCAATTACTTTTTCTTTGTTCATAAAGCGGGAATTTCATAGTAAACGCTGTACCTTTCCCTAGTTCACTTTTTGCACTAATCATTCCGTTGTGTAAAATAACTAATTCTTTGACAATCGCTAATCCTAGTCCAGTTCCTCGTCTTCCTCTATTATTACGCCCCCGGTCAACTTTGAAAAATCTTTCCCAAATTCGTTCTAAGTCGTGAGAGGGTATCCCAATACCAGTATCCTTTATGGTAACTATTAAGTGAGATGAATCAACCTCAATTTCTCCTGTAATTGAACCATTTGATGTAAATTTATTAGCATTATGAATGAGATTTGTAAAAATTTGTTCTAATCGAACGGAGTCAGCAATTAACTGTGGTACATTGTCGGGTATAAGAAGTTGAATATTATTTTCTTTCTCTTGAATAGCTTGTTCTAGATGGAGGAAAACCTTTTTTAGTACATCATCCACTTTAACATAATATAAATCTAATGAAACTTCTCTGCTTTCTAATTTAATTAAATCCATTAAATCATCCACTAAATGATTTAAATGTTCAGATTCTTGGTACATAATGGTGTAATACTTTTGTTGCGATTCCTTATCTTTTACTAGGCCATCTTGTAAAGCTTCTAAGTATCCTTTCATCGCGGTTAGTGGTGTACGAAGTTCATGAGAAATGTTTGCGATAAAATCATTTCTTCGTTCTTCTAGAAGGTCACGTTCTTCTTCTATTTTATGAAATTTTTCAGCCATCCGATTAAAGGAATATAACAATGCTGAAATTTCATCTGGTACGGAATCATGGTATTCTACTCGTTTCTTGTAATTACCTAAGGCAATTTCATTTGCTGCTTCCTCGACTTTTTTTAATGGTTTGGATATAGACCAAGATAAATAGGAGACGAGAACACTAACGATAACTAAACCGCTTATAATAGCCCACTGGATAATTTCTCGTATATTTCGTACGGTAGTATTTATACCAGAAATGGGAGAATGAAGAATAATCCCTCCATATATTTCTTCAGAAGTTCCCCATGGAACAACGACAGAGAGCATAGGCCGATCTTCTTCTTCTATATTCATTACTTGAAAACGATTTTTACCAGCTAAAATATCTTCGATAAGTGCATCATCCATTATTTCCCCCATGAATAATTCTTGCATAGATGAGGTAGCGACAATTTGTCCGTTTCGATCAATTATCCAAATTGTAGAGCCTAGAAACTGTCCTAATTGCTCAATAGTTTGTTTTATGTCATCTGTAACAACATTACTATGATGAATGATCGCATTGATACTAGTTGCTTGCTGGAGCATATCCTGCCTTTTCTGGTCTGTTATATAATCACTTGTAGATATTGAAGTAACGATACCAATTAAACCAAAACCCAAAATAAATATAAATAAATAGCTAATTAACAATCTGCGAAATAAACTTTGATTTAGCCACTTCATCTTTGTGTATCATCACTCCTCTTCTTTCGGTTGAAACTGGTAGCCTACTCCCCATACAGTTTGAATACAATGGATTTCGTGTTGAGCAAATTCGTCACGAATTCGCTTAACATGTACATCGACCGTTCTCATTTCACCCGCATAATCGAAGCCCCAAACATGTTCTAATAATTGTTCTCTAGTAAGCACAACATTTGGATGTCTAACTAAGTATAGTAGTAAGTCAAATTCTTTAGGACGGAAAAACAATTTTTTATTATTAACTAACACTTCACGTTGATTTACAGAGATGCTAAAACGTTGAAAGTTATATTTCTCACCATCGTCACTACTTGTTTTTTCTAAAGCAGGTAAACGCCTAAAGATTGCTTTAATCCTTGCGATTACCTCCCTAGGACTAAACGGCTTTGTTACATAATCGTCTGCACCGATTTCTAGACCGAGAACTCGATCAAATTCTTCGTCCTTTGCAGTTAACATTATTATAGGAACGGTAGAATTCTTTCGTATTTCCTTACAGACTTCTAAACCATCCATCTCAGGCATCATAATATCTAGTAGGATAATATCTGGTTTTTCCGATTGAAATACTGACATTGCTTTTGTACCATTATTCGCTTCAATGACTGTAAAATGATTTTCTCGTAAGTATAGACCTAAAATTTCACAGACATTTTGGTCATCATCTGCTATTAAAACTTTCAGTGGCTTCAAGTCATTGCCCCCTTTTTTGTACGTACTTACATTTTAACGCAAGCCTATGTTAATGACCACGGTTGATTTGTTCCTGCACCCTACAAATGGTCATGAGTGGTAGAAGGGACCTTTAATAGTGGGAGGTGGCTCGGCAGCTCCCCACAGGAAAGGAGTGGACAGAAGCGAATGGAATACAAACAACAAAGTTAGTATTCCATATTAGACTTATACACGTATTTTCAGGGTAGACTTCCATGAATGTGAAAATTTTCACCATGGGGAATGAAAATACGATAGTTGAAGTTATTAGTACAATAAACTAATGATGGAATGAGCGTAAGCCCACGAACTCCAGTGGGAAGTAGAGTAGAGGCGAGACACCGGAGCGATGTAGTCGTGGAGGAGGCTCGGCAACTCCCCACTGGAAAGGAGTGGACAGAAGCGAATGGAATACAACCAACAAAGTTAGTATTCCATATTAGTCTGATACGCGTATTTTCAGGGTAACCTAATAAAAGATAATAGGTGTCCAAAACAATTTGTTTTGGACACCTATACAAATATTATTTTGTTTGCCCATTTCCTAAGATTAAATACTTAATTGATGTTAATGCTTCTAATCCCATTGGTCCACGAGCATGAAGCTTTTGTGTACTAATCCCTATTTCTGCCCCGAAACCAAATTCGAATCCGTCTGTAAATCGTGTAGAAGCATTGTGATATAAAGCGGCAGCATCAACAAATGTAAAAAACGTATTCACATTATTTGTATCTTCTGTAATAATAGCCTCTGAATGTTTTGTACCATGCTTTCTAATGTGTTCTATTGCATCTTTAATGGATGGCACTATTTTAATAGCTAAGGTTAAATCTAAAAACTCTGTGTCCCAATCTTCTGTAGAAGCAGGTTCAATTCTATTGTCGAGTTGTATGGACATTTCATCTCCTTTTAATAAAACATGTTTATCTAACAATTTATTAACGAGAGAGGAGAGGTGATTCTTTGCCCACTCTTCATGGATAATAACTGTTTCTGCTGCGTTACAAACAGAAGGGCGTTGTGTTTTTGCATTTACCGTTACATCCATTGCCATTGTTTCATTTGCTGTTTTATCAATAAAAACATGACAATTGCCAACTCCTGTTTCTAAAACAGGAACTGAAGCCTTTTGTACTACCGATTGGATGAGGGATGCCCCACCCCGTGGAATAAGTACATCTAAATAATCGTTAAGGGTAAACATTTTTTCAGCGGTTTCTCTGCTAGTATCTTCTAAGAGCTGTATAGCTTCTTTTGGAATATTACTTTTTTCAAGAGCCGTATGAATTACTTCAACGAGTGCTTTATTCGAATTTGAAGCAGATGAACTACCTCTTAACAAAACAGCATTACCAGTTTTTAAGCATAAGCTCGCGGCATCTACCGTTACATTCGGTCTTGCTTCATATATCATACCAATAACACCTAGTGGTACACGTATTTTTTTAATTAATAGATTATTAGGACGTTTATCCTCTGATAGAACCTCTCGAATAGGATCTTTTAAATGAACCAATTGCTTCAAAGCGTTGCTCATATCCTCAATTCTAGATGGAGTTAAAGCTAATCGATCTAAGAGTGCATCAGTGAAGCCTTTTTCTTTTCCAGATCGCAAATCTTCCTCATTAGCCAATACAATTTTTTCTGTATTTGCAACTAGTTCATCAGCTATGAGTAATAGTGCTTCGTTTTTACTTTCCGTAGTAGCAGCTCCCAATTCTCCCGTTATACTCTTTAGGAGGGAAGCCTTCATAATTAATTCTTCCATCTATATCATCTCCTTATTAAAATGTAATCCATTGATTCCGATGTATTGCTTCAGCTATTTTACAGTTTGTTTCCTTTTCAACCACTAGACTGTCTTTCCCTTTGATTTTTTGTAATTGTTCGGAGGAAAAGTTAACTTGACCTTTTCCAATAATATTTCCTTTTGTATTAATAACCTCAACGACATCACCCGCATTAAAAACACCGTATACATCTTTTATCCCTACAGGTAATAAGCTTTTTCCTTTTTCTAATATGGCTTCGGTTGCGCCATTATCAATTATTATTTTTCCTTTTGGGGATGAATGAAAAGCAATCCATTGTTTTTTACTAGTAATAATTTTATTATTTGTTCTACCAATATATGTTCCATCTCCCTTACCATTCAGTATATCAACGAGCTTTTGTTCTCCTTTTCCACTGCCGATAAATATCGATGGTACTCCTAGTGAATTTGCTGTTTTGGCTGCTTCAATTTTAGATCGCATTCCACCAGTTCCTAATTTTGAAGTTGTGGATTTAATTTTTACTAACAATTCATCCGTAATAGTAGGTAAATACGCGTATTTCTTTGCATTTGGATTTTTTCGTGGATCTGAATCATACAACCCGTTGATATCCGTTAAAATAATCAAATGACTAGCATGGACTAAGCCACTAACTAGGGCTGAAAGCATGTCATTATCTCCAAATGTTAACTCTTCTATAGACGTAGAATCATTTTCATTAATTATTGGTACAATATTTCGCTTAAGCAACTCTGATAACGTAGCATGAGCATTTCGATACTGCTCCTCATTCCCGAAGTCATTTCTAGTAAGAAGTAACTGTGCAACGTTGATTTGGTGTCGAGCAAATTCCTCACCATACCCTTGCATAAGTAACCCTTGCCCAACGGCTGCTGCAGCTTGTTTTCCAGCAATTTTTACTGGCCTAGAAGGATAACCGAGTATTGAAAACCCAGCAGCAACTGCCCCGGATGAAATAAGAATTACATCGTGACCTAAATGTTTCAATTCGGCAATAGCATTTGAATGTTCATATAATTTCTCTCTACATAATCCACCGTGTGCATTTGTTAAAGAACTACTTCCAATTTTCACGATAATACGATGCTTCATCATGTTATATCCCTCATTTATCTCAGGTTAAATAATAACTTTTAAGATAGGTTCCTTTGATTAATTATAAATAACAATATACATAAAAATAAAAAAACTCCGTCCTTCTTAAAAAGGACGGAGCTAATTGTCCGCGGTACCACCTTTGTTGGTAATTACTTACCCACTTTGATTCCATTAACGCAGGAATTACGGTTAGTTTATCCTAACAGCTCATGGGTAGGTTCAATAGTTTTATATATGGAATTTTCCAGCCAGTGAATTCCATTCTCTGTTTATATAAATGACCTATTTACTAGTCCCTCTCATTGCTTTTACAATAATTTTTTATTATTATCTGATAAATAGATAAAGAAAGTCAATAATTTTTCAGAAAAAATTAAAGAAATTTCAGAATTACCTTGTAATTTGTAGTGGTTATTCATTAAAATAGTCGAAACAGCAATTTTTACTGCGTTAATTTGGAAAAGTATAGATGAGGAGAGATACAATGAGTACTGAAATAACAGTCGTAAAAGCAACAGAGAAAAAAACGAAGCCAGACGAAAATACATTAGGATTTGGAAAGTTTTTTACAGATCATATGTTTGTAATGGATTATGAAAAAGGGAAAGGGTGGCATAGCCCACGTGTTATTCCTTATGAACCAATCTCGTTAGATCCAGCAACAATGGTATTTCATTATGGCCAAACTGTGTTTGAGGGGTTAAAAGCCTATTCTACAACAGATGGGAAAACGTTATTATTTAGACCTGAAAAGAACTTTGAGCGGTTGAATCGTTCATGTGATCGATTGAGTATTCCTAACATAGACCAAGAGGTTGTTCTAGGGGGACTAAAAGAATTAGTACGAGTGGATCGTGAGTGGATTCCTAAAGCAGAAGGAACATCATTATACATAAGACCATTTATCTTACCTACAGAAACTAATTTACGTGTAGCTCCTGCAAGTTCTTATAAATTTGTTATCATTTTATCGCCAGTTGGTTCGTATTACCCTGAAGGAATTCATCCTGTAAGTATATCTGTCGAAAAGGAGTATACTCGTGCTGTCCTAGGAGGAACAGGTACTGCAAAAACAGCTGGGAATTATTGTGCAGGGTATATCGCTCAGGAAAAAGCGAGTCAACAAGGAGCTGCACAAGTATTATGGTTAGACGGTGTAGAAAAGAAGTATATTGAAGAAGTAGGAAGTATGAATGTCTTCTTTAAAATAAATGGGGAGGTTGTAACTCCTATTTTAAACGGAAGCATTCTAGAAGGTATTACGAGAATGTCTATTATTGAGTTATTAAAAGAATGGAATATACCTGTTGTGGAAAGAAAGTTATCACTCGATGAATTCATTGAGGCATATGAAAATGGACAAGTAGAAGAAGTGTTTGGAACAGGAACTGCTGCGGTCATTTCTCCCGTTGGTGAATTTCGTTTTAAAGATAATCAAATGATGATAAATAACAGAGAAACCGGTGAACTTTCTCGTAAGCTGTATGAGACAATAACTGGTATACAAACTGGAAGAATAGCAGATCCTTTTCAATGGACTGAAGAAGTGTAATAAAAAGAGGGTGCACGCAAAAATGGTGCACCCTTTCTAAAATTTATAAAACATTATGCACTAGCTTGGGCTTCTGAAGGTATTTTTGATTCTGTTTTAGAAACAGCAAATTTACCTTTCATTAAGCTAATAATGATAGAGATAAAGAAAATAGAAATAACAGAATAAAAACCTCTAACTATACCTACAGAGTATAAACCTATCAATATCACAAAGAAATCGAAAAGGAACATTGTTTTTCCAGGATTTATTTGGAGTTTCTTCTGTAAAACAAGTGCTAAGATGTTAGCTCCTCCTAAAGAAGCACCATTCATAAATAAAACCGTAACTCCTATTCCAATAACACTTCCGCCTAAAATAGCACCAAATAGAGGTGTGACTTCAAAATTAGGGATAAACTGTAGCAGTTCTGTCATTATTGATAATAAGGAAACTGCAAAGAAAGTGGAGAGTGTAAACTTCCAGCCCATCTTACGTACAGACAATATGTAAAACGGGATGTTTACTAAAAAAAACGCTATTGCAAACGATATATTAATAGAATAAGAAATACTCAAAGCCAAACCTGCAGTTCCCCCTGTAATGATTTCAGAGTTTTGTAATACTAAGACTCCGAAACTTACAATAAAGCAACCAATTACTATATTAATAAAACGTAACATAAATAACACTCCTAAATGAATTATCAAAAAATTTAATCAATTATTATATCAATAAATTTAAAAAACATCTGATAATCATTATAAGTTGAATGAAATAAATGCGCAATTACTTACATAACAGCGTTTTAACTGCATAAAGTCAATGCGTTAAACTAATAAAGTATAACTATTGTTATATAATTTAACATGAAGTGGAATGTAATTATCATTTGTCGTGATATTCCTTTTTCACATTCCTAGAAAAAGGAAGAGTTTACATAGCATTTAACGAAAAACCAATGCGTAGGATGTGTTAGATAATATACGTTTCATTAGCGGCTTACTTGTTAATCATAAAGAGTTGTGAAAGAATATTTCACATAGTCATTTTTTGTTTTTAAGGAATAAATTATAAAATAGGTAAAAAGTCATAGATGTTGATTAAAATAAAACATAAAAAATCCGAAGCGAAAGGAAGAACGGAAAGTGCAAACAAAACTCTTTTATGAGGATGCTTATAAAACTTCTTTTTTTTCTAAAGTATTGAAGCAGGATAAAGACCAAAAAGGTAATCATTTTATCGTTTTAGAAAAAACACTCTTTTACCCAACAGGTGGTGGACAACCTCATGATACAGGTACAATTGATGGAATAAATGTTTACGATGTACAGGAAGCAGAAGGAGAGGTTCGTCATTACATAGATCATCCACTTTCATCTATTCACAGCGAAGTGGAGGGGAAGATTGATTGGGAGAGAAGATTCGACCATATGCAGCAGCATGCTGGACAACATATTCTTACTGCAGCATTTGAAGAAATGTTTCAATATGAAACGGTAGCCTTCCATCTTGGAGAGGATAATGTAACGATTGATTTGAATATAGCAGACTTATCCGAAGAAGTAGCTTTAAAAGTAGAAAATTATGCAAATGAAATTATCCTTCGTAATATATCCATTCAAACGAAGTGGGTAACAGAGGAAGAAGCAGATAAGTTACCTCTGCGAAAAAAACTAGCTGCACATGAGAATGTCAGACTTGTAATTATACCTGATTTTGACTATAACGGTTGCGGAGGCACACATCCTAACAAAACCGGAGAAGTTCAAGCATTAAAAATACTTGGTTGGGAAAAGCAAAACAAGAAAATAAGAATCTCATTTTTATGTGGTAAAAGAATATTAAAGGAGCTTCAAAAGAAAGAAAGAATAATGAGAGAATTAACGGAGCTATTAAATTCACCAGAGGAAAAACTTCCTGACGCAGTAATTCAGCAAATGGAAATAGGAAAAGAAAATAAGAAGAAAATTTCTCATTTGGAAGAATCACTAGTAGCGTATGAAAAACAAAGTTTACTTCATGAAGCAGTAGAAATGAAGGATTATCTCTTTGTTTCAAATGTGTTCTCTAATAAAAAGATGCAGGAGCTCCAGAAGCTGGGGCGTGAACTTTGTATGGAGGCTCCTAATGGAATTGTCTTGTTAATAAATGTAGAGGACGATCAACTCCAGTTTATTTGTGGGAGGGGAAAATCAGTAACATGTAGCATGAAGTTGCTGGGAGAGGGAATTTTAGCTCTTATTAATGGAAAAGGTGGAGGAAATGATTCATTTGTACAAGGTGGTGGGGAAGCAACCGTTCCTGCTGATCAAGTGATACAACTCGTTTTGGACAAGATATAGTATCTAATCTTTTTCTTTCCATTCCCAATATTGCACTTTCGGGAGTCGATAGTATATCCAATAATCGTGGAGTAACGAAGAACCAACAAATAACAACATTTGCATGGGAAGAAATTTCATAAAATCAAGCCCCCTTTATTTATTCTTATTTTCTTACTAGGTTGTTTCAGTACAACATCCTAGAAATGGATCTTTGTATACTAAATATTATGTTAGTGAGGTATAACATGGAACAATTCTCCGAACAACTATATAAAAAACTAATGAAAGATTATGATTCCATTAATAGCCACTCTGGTATAAATGGAGAACGTTTAGCAAAACGCTTAGCAAGTATTGCTAATATCGGTCTAACATCTGAGCTTGGATCTCATCGAATTGGATTTTCTACGGAAGAAAAAGCGGCTAAATACTTAGTAAAAGAATGGATGGCGGAAGCTGGATTAACTATTTCAGAAGATGGTGCAGGAAATGTTTTCGGAAGAATGCAAGGGTCGGAACAGAATGCACCGGTTATCCTTTCTGGTTCTCATCTCGACAGTGTTCCAAATGGAGGTCATTTTGATGGACCGTTAGGAGTGTTAGCCGCATTAGAAGTGGTAGAAGCGTGGAATGAGACTGGATTTATACCGAGAAAATCATATGAAGTTGTTATTTTTACTGATGAAGAAGGTGCCCGATTCCATAGTGGTATGTTAGGGAGTTCTGCTATGATGAGAAAAAATCAAAGAGAAGAGTTACTAAATAGAAAAGATATTGATGGAATAGAGTTTGAAGAAGTGCTACATCAATACGGATTACGTATAGATAACTTTTTTGACACAAGACGTTCACTTAATGAAATCGAAGCATTTGTAGAAGTACATATTGAACAAGGAAAACGTTTGGAAAAGGAAGATGTATCAGTTGGTGTTGTCACTGGCATTGCAGGACCTTGCTGGCTTGAAATAACTTTTCAAGGAGAAGCGGGCCACGCAGGAAATACACCAATGAATGATCGAAAAGATGCATTAGTCGCTGCAAGTTTGTTTATTTCACAATTAGAAAGTCTACCAAAAGAAGTTAGCGATAGTTCAGTAGCGACAGTAGGGCGAATGCAAGTTCATCCAAATGGAGTAAATGTTATTCCTGGATCAGTTACTTTAACAGTAGATATTCGTGATATTCACCTACAAAGAAGAGATGATTTGGTGGATGAAATTATATCACTGGCAAAAAGAATCAGTGATAAACGTTCCATCGGAGTAACTTTTGAAGAAAAAGTACGAATTACACCAGTTCCAATAACAGAAGATATGCAAATCAAAGCAATTTCTGCAGTAGAATCGATAGGTGAAAGAGTTTACACACTTCCGAGCGGAGCAGGTCATGATGCAATGATAGTGGGAACATCTATTCCAGTAGCAATGTTATTCACTCGAAGTAAAGATGGGATTAGTCATAATCCAAAAGAGTGGTCCTCTCTCCATGATTGTGTTATCACTATACATGCATTAAAGGTTTTACTTGAAAGCTTAGTAAAATAATAATTGTGTCGTTTTCTGCGCTTTCCCAGGAAATTTCTTATCATGAATGTGAGGGTATTAAAATGATTAATTTATTAAAAGAGATTACTGCACTTCATGGTCCATGTGGCTATGAACAACCTGTATCTAAATGGATCAAAGAATCAATTGGAAATTTAGTAGACGATATTCATGTTGATGCTTTTGGAAATGTTATTGCTAGAAAAAAAGGCAAACAACCAGGTCCAAGGGTTATTGTTACTGCTCATATGGATGAAATTGGGTTTATTGTGAAAAAAATTGAAAATAATGGACTACTTCGATTTGAAAAACTCGGCGGGCATGATGATCGTATTCTGTTAGCACAAAAAGTTCAAGTTCGTACGAAATATCAACTTCTTACAGGAGTTATTGGAACAATGTCAGCACATTATGTGAAATTTGATGATCCAAATAAAGTCCGAAACCATCGACAGTTGTATATAGATATTGGAACAAGTACAAAGGAAGAAGCAGAAAATATGGGTGTAGAAGTAGGAAATCCCATTACGTGGTTACCATCCTTTGATTTTCTAGGAAATGAGCAAACAGGTAGAATAATTGGGAAAGGGTTTGATGATCGGGTAGGTTGTGCAATTATGATAGAGTTATTAAAGGATTTAAAAAATGAGAATTTTTGTGGAGAGTTAGTTACAATGTTTACTGTTCAAGAGGAAGTAGGGTTACGGGGGGCGAAAGTAGCAGCCTATGGTGTGGATGCTGATGTTGCAATTGCCTTAGATACTACGGCCGTGAGTGATACACCAGAAGAAACAATGGATAATACGCTAATGCTTGGTGCAGGTACTGGTGTAAAAATATTGGACATGAGCTTAATTTCACACCCTACCGTAAAGGAGAAATTAGTTAGTGTAGCGAGAAAACACAATATCACTCATCAACTAGAGATTTTCCCTGGGATAGGTACAGATGGCGGAGCGGTTAGCTTAGCAAATAAAGGTATTCCAACGGGAGTTCTGTCCATACCTTCTCGATATGCTCATTCTCCAGTAGAGGTAATTGACCTAAATGATGTGGAAGCTACGAAACAACTGTTGTTGAAATTCTTACAGCAATTGGATGAAGGGGCTCGTTTTGATTTTATATGATGTTTGTAATGGGGAGCGGATATATAAATCTCGCTCCTATTTTATTTATCTCTACCTACCTTGTAAGGGCTTACTCCAAAAACCTCGTTAGATAATCTTACAATTTTGTTGTTTCAGAATTGTTTGAAAGTATAATTGGTCTTAACAAAGGATGTAAAGTCCATTAACACA
>NZ_JBGUAU010000036.1:0-51152 GCF_041820985.1 Evansella sp. AB-rgal1 | reverse complement strand
TAAATACCTAAATAAATTTCCAATTCTTTTGTTTTAAAGTCTTGACATATTACCGCAGGACTTTCTCTTTTCGAAACCTACCCCCACAGTATAAAAATGATGAGTGTCAATATATCTGGTAGTAAGTTTTGAAAAAAGTGCCTATCTTTAGTATGATTATTATCTTACTAACGGACAGACACTTCTTTCTTACCACCTAGGATTTCCAGGTTTCGGACAAAATTTATCTTTAAATAAAGCTCGATAGGAAACAATTTCTCCTGAATGCTGACAAGTAGTTCCATATTGCAGCGCTGGACATTCCATGCAAATGACTAAGCGTTCATCGTAAATATCATCAGATACTGATTTCTCTTCTTCGATCATTAATTCATCCATATCTACATGCACATTGATCCCACAGCTTTTACATTCTCTTGTTCTACTCATTAAAGTATTTTCCTGATTTATTCAACTGTTACCATAGCTACGGACATGGCAGGTAAAGTTACTGTTAATATACCGTTCTCCACAGTAAAACTTTCTAAAGCAACTGGTTTTACTTTCTCTGGATTATCGAAAGTATTGTGTGCATTAAATTCATCTGCAACTAATAGTCTTCCAGAAATATTGCCTGCTTGCTGTGCTAGCCCACGTAGCTCAATGGTAACAGTAGACTCTTCATTAGGATTTAAGTTACATAAGCTAATATTAATTTTCCCTTCTTTATCTTTAGAAGCAGAAGCACTTACAGAAGGTAACTTTTCACCGTTTAATTCATACATACCACTGGAAACATTAATGTCTAGCTTTGTTGCATCTTGGTGCACTTTAAACATTTCAAATACATGGTACGTTGGAGTTAGAATCATTTTTTCTCCTTCTGTTAAGATCATTGCTTGAAGTACATTTATAGTTTGTGCAATATTAGCCATTTGTACACGATCACTATGTTCATGGAAAATGTGGAAATGTAAGCCTGCAACTAGTGCATCACGAATGGTGTTTTGTTGATAAAGGAATCCTGGATTTGTACCAGGTTCCACATCAAACCAAGTACCCCATTCATCAATAATCATTCCGATACGTTTTGCTGGATCATATTTGTCCATAATCGTAGAGTGCTTCGTAATTAATTCATCAATATGAAGGGCTTTCTTCATTGTAATGAACCATTCTTCTTCTCTAGTATCTAATGCAGAGCCTTTCCCTTTCCAGAAGTCACCAGGAATTGTATAGTAATGCAGGCTCAAACCATCCATTAACCAATGAGCTTCTCGCATGAGTACTTCTGTCCAACGATAGTCATCTACGTTTGCACCACCGGCAATTTTGTAGATTTTATTCTCCCCATAATTTCGTACATAAGTTTGAAAACGACGGTATAGGTCTGCATAATATTCAGGACGCATATTCCCTCCGCAGCCCCAGTTTTCATTTCCTACACCAAAATACTTTAATTTCCATGGCTCTTCTCTACCATTTTCCTGTCTCCAGTTAGCCATTGGTGATTCACCGTCAAATGTCATATATTCTACCCACTCTGACATTTCCTGAACAGTACCACTACCAACGTTTCCACAAATATAAGGCTCTGTATCAAGCATTTCACAAAGCATCATAAATTCATGAGTTCCGAAGTGGTTATTTTCCACAACACCACCCCAGTGGGTGTTAACCATCCTTTTACGGTTTTCACGAGGACCTACACCATCTTTCCAGTGGTACTCGTCAGCAAAACAGCCCCCCGGCCAACGTAACACGGGAATATTAATGTTTCTTAATGCGGCAACCGTATCATTACGAATACCGTTTGTGTTAGGGATAGGAGAATCCTCTCCTACCCAGAAACCTTCATATATACATCTTCCTAAATGCTCGGAAAAGTGACCATATATATTTTTGTTAATCTTGCCTTTTTCAATATCTGCATTAATAACTACTTTATTTGTCATAAATTTCCCTCCTAGAAATAGTGGTCATTAGTTTAATTAAACAGTTGCTACTAGTTTTTCAACATGACTTACCACATTTTCTACATTAAATCCATACTCCCGAACCACAACATTTCCATTTCCAGAAGCCCCAAAGGTGTTAATTCCAATAATTGAACCTTGATCGCCTACATAGCGCTCCCAACCAAGCGGATATGCCATTTCAATACCTACTCTTGCTTTAATAGAAGAAGGTAGTACAGACTCTTTGTATTCTGCTGATTGCTGTTCAAATAACTCCCAGCTCGGCATACTTACAACTCTTACTCCTAACCCTTGCTTTTGTAACTCTTTTTTCGCTTCTACTGCAAGGCTTACTTCCGAACCAGTTGCCAATAAAATAACATCAGCATCTTTTTCTGAGTCAGATAATACGTATGCTCCTTTTCTAACACCTTCGCGCGCTAATTCTGGAGTTCCTTCTAAAACTGGTAATGCTTGACGAGTTAATACCATGGCAATTGGACTTTCTTTTTGTTCAAAGGCATAACGATACGCTTCTGTCGTTTCATTCGCATCTGCCGGCCGCATAACTGTTAAACCAGGGATAACCCTTAAGGATGGAAGTTGTTCCACTGGTTCGTGCGTCGGACCGTCTTCTCCAACAGCTATACTGTCATGTGTTAATACATAGACAACAGGCTGATTCATCATTGCAGCGAGACGAATAGATGGGCGAAGATAGTCAGAAAAAACAAAGAATGTCCCACCAAATGGCCTAATACCACCATGTAGAGCTAAACCGTTTAATGCAGCACCCATAGCATGCTCACGTACACCAAACCATACATTTCTTCCAGAATAATCTTCTTTACTGTATATTGGTAGCCCCTTCAGTGTTGTATTATTAGATCCTGCTAAGTCAGCCGATCCACCAAAAAGGGTTGGCATATTCTTAGCAATTGCATTTAACGCAGCTCCTGATGACTGTCTAGTAGCCATTTTAGGGGAATCTATAGAATATACTGGTAAGTCTTTATCCCATCCTTCTGGTAATTCACCATTTATCGCTTGAATAAACTGCTCAGACAATTCTGGATAAGTATTTCTATACTCTTCAAATTTAGTATTCCACTCTTTTTCCTCAGATTGCCCCTTTTCTACAATTTTACTAAAATGTTTACGAACAGCTTCTGGCACTTCAAATGCCTCGTGCTCCCAACCATAGGACTCTTTTGTTAACGCTACCTCTTCACTACCTAATGGAGATCCGTGAGAAGCTGACTTACCAGACTTATTTGGACTACCATGTCCAATAATTGTTTTCACTTCAATTAAAGTTGGACGGCTTAGCTCCGTTTTCCCTTCTTCAATAGCTTTACCAATAGCAGCTAGATCAGTACCGTCTTCCACTAGTACATAGTGCCAACCATAAGCTTTAAATCTCTGTTCAACACTTTCAGAGAAAGACATATGAAGGTCTCCATCTAAGGAGATATCATTAGAATCATAAAGAACAATCATTTTACCTAACCCCATATGACCTGCCATTGATGCGGCTTCTGAAGCGATTCCTTCCATTAAGTCTCCGTCACCACAAATGGTATACGTATAGTGATTAACAAGCTCAAATCCTTCTTTATTGTAAGTAGCAGCTAAATGAGCTTCCCCCATTGCCATACCGACAGCTGTGGATATTCCTTGACCTAATGGTCCTGTTGTTGCTTCCACACCAATAGTATGTCCATATTCAGGATGCCCAGGAGTCTTGCTTCCTATTTGACGAAAACTCTTCAATTCCTCCATAGGAAGGTCATACCCTGTTAAATGAAGTAAACTGTAAAGTAAGGCAGATCCATGTCCTGCAGATAACACAAAACGGTCTCTATCGAAGAAACTCGGATTCTGCGGGTTGTGTCTCATATGGTTCATCCACAGCTCGTAAGCCATTGGGGCAGCCCCCATTGGCATACCTGGATGACCGGAATTTGCTTTTTCTACCATATCAATAGATAAGGTGCGTAAGCTATTAACTGCTAGTTTTTCAATCGTAGACTCTACTTTCGTCATTGTTCATTTCCTCCTCAAGGAACTTTTCAGTAAAATATAAAAATTGCAAACTACCCTAAAAATACAACCTTTGTGTTGACTTCCCCTGCTGTATCGTTACCTTCATTACATAGATAGCAAATAAATGTTACAATAACTCAGTTTCATTCTCCATAATGCTATTTTCACTTGAACAGATATCCACCTCAAAGAAACAATTGTTATTTCGGAACTGATTCCCAATCACTTAAAAATTGTTCAATCCCTTTATCTGTTAACGGGTGTTTCCAAAGTTTTGGTAATAATGATCCTGGAATAGTTGCGATATCTGCACCAGCAATCGCTGATTTTTCTACATGTTCGATGTTTCGGATACTCGCTGCAATAATCTCCGTTTCAAATCCATAGTTTGTAAGGATCGCTTTCAAATCTCTAACTAAAGACATACCTTCCGTACCGATATCATCTAATCTTCCTACGAAAGGACTTATGTATGTCGCTCCTGCCTTTGCCGCCATTAGTCCCTGCGCTGCAGAAAACACCAAAGTTACATTTGTTTTGATACCCTTTTTAGTTAACTCATATGTTGCTTCAAGACCTTCCTCTGTCATTGGTAGTTTTATAACTACATTAGGGGCCCAACTTGCTAATTCCTCAGCTTCTTCCACCATTTCTTCGACAGTTAACCCTATTACCTCTGCACTTACAGGACCGTCTACTACTTCACATATCTCTTTAATAATGTCTTTAAACGGACGCCCTTCCTTTGCTATCAAAGTAGGGTTCGTTGTAACTCCATCTACTAATCCTAGCTTTGCAATTCTTTTAATTTCACTAATATTTCCGGTATCTAAGAAAAATTTCATACCTTCATCTCCTCTTAATATATTGTATTTAAAGTAAACAGTATTGAGTAATCACCACTTGAATTGTACGTCCATGTAAAGATCAGCACACCAAAAACAAACTAATTGTACGTACAATTCAATTTTAAACTGTGACATTTGTTTTTACAAGTAAATAATAAAAAAAAGAGACAAAAAAGGTCTTCCTTTTAAGTCTCATCATCCGATATCTTTTTAGTTGATTTACGAATCACTAACTCTGGATCATAAATAATTGTTTCATATTCTTTATTATCCTTGTTATTCTGATTGTTCTTTTGTACTAGATCGACGATTAACTCTGCTGCTGCTTCACCCATTTTATTTTTTGGATGTTTTACAGTCGTTAATTTCACTTCAGATGCTTCAGCAAGGAAAGAGTCGTCGTATCCAACAATAGATATATCATTTGGTACTTTTAAGTTTTTATCACGTAATACATCAAGCAATAATAAAGCCAATTCATCGTTATAACAAACTAATCCAGTCGGTACATCTGTTTGAGCAGATAATAGAATTTCCAGCTCATCCTTCGGCTTTGTCCGCTTTTCTTCAGAATAGTAACTTATTATATTTTTAGGATTAATTGGAATCTGGTATTTTCGATGAGCTTTAATATATCCTTTCATCCGCTTAATCCCCTGTATATCGTCTGTCTTAAAGAATCCAACAATATTCTTATGACCATGTTTAATTAAATGTTCTGTTTGGATAAAACCGCCCTTTTCATCATCCATAATCAAACATATTGGTTCTAACTCATCGTAAAAAGCATTTATCATAATGTAGGGGATATTCGTTCGTTCAAGATTAAAATAGTAATTAATATTTGGATTAGTAAAGGCACTTTTGGTTGGTTCTATGATCACACCATCCGTTTGCTGCGACAATATACTCTCCAAAATTCGTTTTTCATTTTCTATATCATTATTTGTACTATAAAGGTTTACTTGATATCCATTTTCACTTAAATACGATTCTGCTCCCCTGATAATAGAAGGGAAAATGTAATCGGAAATATAAGTAGTGATAATAGCAATGCTCTTTTTACTTTGCTGATTTCTCGACTCCTGAATCGAGCGGTCAGTACAAAATGTCCCCGATCCTTGCTCACGATAGAGCCAACCTTCGTTTACTAATTCTCCGATTGCAACTCTGACTGTATGACGGCTTACACTAAATTCTTTCATTAGTTCATTTTCCGAGCTTATTTTTTGATTAGGTTCATATGCCCCAGCTAAAATTTGTGATTTAATTGCTTGTTTGACCGTATTGTATTTCGTTTGCATAATGCATACCTCAATTCACTTGGTGACACCTTATTTCTTTCTCCACTTAGTAAACATGTTTATTGAAAAATACGGAGCTTTCCTATATCGGAAGCTCCGCAAATTTTTTTAACTTACCCAAAAATTAATTTAGAACTTGCGTGCAATCTCGTTCCACTTTAATTCATTTTGAAATTGCATTACATTAGTGGATTCATTGATAAATACAATCTCGATATCCGTCATCGTTGCCCAATCATATAACTGCTCAGGGGTAACTTCAAATGAAAATACCGTATGGTGAGCACCACCTGCATGGATCCATGCTTCTGCTGATTCACTTAAAGAAGGTAATGGCTTCCATAGAATTTGAGCTACTGGTAACTTTGGCATTTCCTTTACCGCCTTCACTGCTTCTACTTCATTTACTACTAGACGGAAACGATGTCCTAAATCAATTAAAGAAGCATTTAAAGCACGCCCCTCTGCTCCATTGAAAACCATTCTTGCAGGATCTTCTTTACCACCAATTCCTAATGGGTGAACCTCAATCCTTGGTTTATCAATGGCAATTGTAGGACAAACCTCAAGCATGTGAGACCCTAATACTAATTCATTCCCTTTTTCTAAGTGGTACGTATAATCTTCCATAAAGGAAGTTCCTTTACCTTCAGCAATGATTTTCATCATACGAGTAAGTGCTGCTGT
Source organism: Evansella sp. AB-rgal1 (assembly GCF_041820985.1). NCBI lineage: Bacteria > Bacillati > Bacillota > Bacilli > Caryophanales > Bacillaceae > Evansella > Evansella sp. AB-rgal1. The sequence goes on along the minus strand of NZ_JBGUAU010000036.1, from coordinate 44,330 downwards.
CTTCCAATCTCCTTCACCACCAAAACCGTAGCCTTGTGCCATTAAACGTTGCACAGCAAGACCTGGTAACTGCTTCATTCCGTGTAAATCCTCGAAGTTGGTAGTAAAGGCGGTGAAGCCACCTTCTTCTAAGAACGATTTCATTCCTAACTCAATACGCGCTTGATATAGAATGGATTCTCGATATGCTTCAGAAGTTTGTGCTTCTGAATTAATATCGTATAATTCACTATACTCCTCGTAAAGAGCAAGCACTTCTTCTTCTGGAATTTCACTCATTCGTTGTACTAAGTCACCAATACCAAATGCAGTTGTTGTCCAACCGAATTTAATTTGGGCTTCTACCTTATCTCCCTCAGTAACAGCTACATTTCGCATATTGTCACCGAAACGAGCTACTTTTAAATTATGACTATCAGCCACAGCGATAGCTGTTCTCATCCATTTTGCCGAACGCTCTCTCACCTCAGCATCTTCCCAATGCCCAACAACCACTTTACGAGCTATGTTCATGCGAGCACCAATAAATCCATACTCACGGTCCCCATGAGCAGATTGATTCGTGTTCATAAAATCCATATCAATAGTATCCCAAGGGATCTCACGATTGAACTGTGTATGCAAATGTAGAAGAGGTTTCTTTAGTTCTGCAAGGCCTGCAATCCACATTTTAGCTGGAGAGAACGTGTGCATCCATGTAATAATACCGGCACATGCCTCATCTGTATTTGCCTCTCTAGTTAATTGATGAATCGCATCCGCTGTTGTCATTACAGGCTTTAAAATGATTTCGAAAGGAATGCTTTCATCCCCATTGAAACCTGCAACAATTTGACGAGAATGCTCTTGTACTTCTTCAATTGTCTCTGGTCCATATAAATGTTGGCTTCCTGTTACAAACCAAAATTGGTATTTTTTCATTTTTATCATAGTAAAAATCCTCCTTTAACATAACATCGTTCTACATTTTTTTACCAAAGGTATAACTTACATTTTCTTTTGACCGTAATATGCATTTGCTCCGTGTTTACGTAGATAGTGTCTATCTAATAATGTTTGGTCCATCGGCGGAGTGCTAGGATTAATGGTAAGCGTTTTCCAAGCCATTGTTGCTACAGTTTCTAATACCACTGCATTATGCACAGCATCATTAGCATTCTTACCCCAAGCAAATGGTGCATGGGAATGAACAAGTGCACCAGGTACTTGATTCGCTTCTATATTCAAGGATTTAAAGGTTTCTACTATTACATTCCCTGTCTCCAGTTCGTACTCGCCTTTAATTTCTTCTTCTGTCATAGGGCGTGTACAAGGTATTTCCCCATAGAAATAATCTGCTTGGGTTGTCCCAAGGGCAGGAATTGATCTACCTGCTTGTGCCCAACTAGTGGCAACTGTCGAATGGGTATGAACAATCCCTCCTATTTCCGGAAAAGATTTATATAATACTAAATGTGTTGCTGTATCAGATGAAGGGTTTAAATTCCCTTCAACAACATTACCTTCCAAATCAACAACTACCATGTCTCGACTTCTCATTTCAAAGTACTCTACTCCACTCGGCTTAATAACAACGAGCCCTTTATCACGGTCAATACCACTTACATTTCCCCAAGTAAATGTAACAAGTCCATATTTAGGCAGTGCAAGGTTTGCCTTAAACACATCTTCTTTTAATTGTTCTAACAATCTAATCAGCTCCTTCCTGGATCATTTCAATATATCTAGAAATAATTATACACTTGTACGGACATTCTGCATATACTTTTTATCGAAAAATTGTCTTTTTTCCGTAATCTTTTGCTCACCAGTTCAACAAGTGATTTTTCTATTGGATATTTCTTTTGATTATTCTTTGGTTATATCAAATAATCTCCCAGCACCTATCAACAATATCTGTAATAGACTCCATAAAAGAAGTACAGTTGTATGTATATAACTGTTCCTCTCACAGCAGTTATAGATTTACATTAAAGGAATAAGTTGTCTCAGACTTATATGTTTTTCCTTTTTCTAGTACGATAGATGGAAAATTGGGTTGGTTAATAGCATCAGGGTGCTTTTGAGTCTCTAAACAGAGTCCCAAGTATTTTTTCGATTTAATGCCGTTCATCTCAAAGTCATCCCCCATTTGATTCCCAGTATAAAGGACAACACATGGTTCAGTCGTTTCGATGACAAGGTTTCGTCCACTTGTTCCATCCTCTAATACAATTTCTTTATCATGGTTGCTGCTCAACACGAAGGGGTGATCATAGCCATTTCCAGCAAGCAAATTCTGCTTATCACTTGAGGTTGTGCCATCTTTGATTATTCTACCTTCACGAAAATCAAAAACAGTATCTTGTACATTTATCAAATCGCCTGTTGGAATTAGTTCATCATTTAACTCAATGAACCTTTCACTTTTCATTGTCAAGTTATGATTTAAGATGTCTGTTTTTAAGTTCCCACTTAGATTAAAATAAGTATGGTTTGTTAAGTTCAAGAGAGTATTTTCATCCGATTTGCCTTCATATGCTATTTTAAATTCATTGTTATTGTCCAGTGTATATATCACTTTTACGTTTAAATTTCCAGGGTATCCTTCCTCACCATCTACGCTATAATAAGAAAATTCCACCCCAACATAATTCTTCTCCTCCATGACTTTCGCATCCCAGATAACCTTATCAAATCCTTTAAGCCCACCATGAAGATGGTTATCACCATCATTTACTGGTAATTTATACGTATTTCCATTTAATTGAAAGGAAGCCTGGCCAATTCTACCTGCCACACGACCAATTACTGCACCAAAATACGGAGAATGGTTTACATAATCATCTATGTTATCAAAACCTAACACAACATTTTCTACTTGCCCCTTTGTATCTGGCACTAGAATTTCAGTAATAATACAACCATAATTCAAGCTTTTGATCTCTATGCCTTTGTCATTTTTTAATGTATAAGCATAAACAGTATCCCCATTTAATTTACCAAATGTTTCTTTTGTTATTTCCATTTCTTAAACCCCCTTTAATATGTATACTAATATTGCTATATAATTTAACTTTCATTTTACCTTCATGTTATGTTAGTTTTAAAATACTTTTCTTTACTATATAAGTATTACTTCCGATAAATCTATTCCAGTTAAATAGAGGACACATAAAAACCTTTCCATTCTTATTTGCTATAGTCTCTCCTTCCTCTTTTATACTCTCCTCAAAGTACAACGCTATACTCGCTTGATTTCTTGAAAATAGTTCCATGTGTTAGAACAACATAATCATTTCTTAAATGGAACAATTTATCATAAGGTATCGTTTCATTTAAAGATAATACTCCTCGCTTTTCCTAGTGTTTTCCTTTTCAGGAGCCTACTTCTTCTAAAACTATTTCAATGAAGTAAAAATTCATTATTAAACTTCAATAAAGTAAATCGATCACGTATCAAATGTGCCTCACGGAAACTTGTTTTTAGTAGACCTTCCGATATTCCTAACTCATTAGGGTCTGTTACTCCGCCTAAGGTTTCTACCATTTCCCTTAGTGAAGTGGAATTTGGAATATCCTCTATAATTTCAAGTATAATACCTTTGTTGTCGATCACTTTCTTAACGATTGGATCGTGGATATTCTGATTATTAGAAGACAAGTTATCAATCGCTTCTTTTACATGATTCTTATAAAAATCAGCGATGAGATAACAAGATATACTTACTTTTGCTCCATGTAAAACTTGAGGCTTGTTATTTCGAATAAAATCCATTTCCCAAAAGTGGGATAGATGATGCTCTGCTCCTGATGCTGGGTGCGACTGCCCCATAACAAGCATTGCTAAACCAGACTGAATGAGTGACTTTGTCAATGCTGTTACCCCTTCTTCAGTACCTGAAGAAATTTTTTCATGATTATCCACACAAGACACTAAAGCATCTTTGGTGATGCTATAAACTAATGGACAAAAGGGTTCTCCTCCTATGAGATGGCTAAAACGCCAGTCAGCAAGGGATGTGCTCTTTCCTAACATATCTCCAAAGCCAGCTGCTATCATCATCTTTGGCGCTTTCATTAATATTGGCAAATCTGCAAAAACAGCGATTGGAGCTTGTGTTTGATAGGTTGACTTTACCCCTTTAATAACAAGAGGTGCCCCCATTGAATTAAACCCATCCACAGAAGGAGCTGTCGGCACTGAAATAAATGGTAAACGCATCTTATAGCTGACTATTCTCGTAATGTCATGAATAGTTCCTGCCCCAACAGCAAGTAGAACCTGTGCACTCTCAGGAACATCCAACAATAATTGAACGATGGATTCCTCGTTGGCAACCACATCATTTAACTCATCCGGCTCTATAAAACATATTTCTGTATGAATATTTGTTTCATTTAGGAGATTGGAAAGAGTCCGGCCGGCCGCTTCATATGTAATATCGTCCACAACCATAACAATATTTGTAAAGGACTTTTCCTTTAAATATCGCACTGAATCCTGCAATGCATTGTTGTTAACCACTATTTTCTCAATACTTATTTCGAAGTGTTTATTCCCACAACCACAGTTCTTTGCCTGGCTAGAAATATTTGACAATAAATTCTCCATATTATCCTCCTTATCAAAGTAACCCAACTTGTACGTATAAGTTATATCAATTATAATCTACTCTTTCATTCAAAGACAAGGTATATTATTTTGAAATATGTAGATCTACTCTTATAAAAATGATAAAAAGCCCGTTATGAATTAGAAGCTTCATAAACAGGCCACGTATTTTCTTTCAGTATTATTATTGTACCTTCACTATTCTCTTCTCACACTTAAGCAACTGCAGCTAATTTAACACCTGGTAGCAACTTAACGTTTGGCAATTTCAATTACAGCCTAGAATTCCCCTATTCGTTTTGATTACCTTGTGCCTCTATTTTTTGTATTGCCCCATTTGTTAACCACATAATAGCAAAAGCTAGAACACTCCCTGAAAAGAAGATAGAAATACCAGGAAAAGCTAAAATGAAAAAATAAAGAAGAAGAGCACTGAAAACCATAGCCAAAGTAATATGTGGTTTAGAGACACCTAAGATAATAGAGAACTTCAAGTACTTAAATATCGATAATTGATAATGGACAAATAATGGAAAAATATTAAATAAAATAATAACGAATAATATACTTGCAAAAATCAACATGGTAGTTAAGAAAGTAGCAATCCACCCATCCACCGTTGCTAAAAAAAGAAAATCAACGTAAATAACTGTACCAATAATTATAATAAAAAGCCCTAAAAGATTTACTTTAAAAAATTCCTTACGGTAGGATTCCCAAAAAGTCGTAAACACCGGTACTTCTGATTGCCCCCTTACCCATTTACGAGTAACCGCAAACATTGCTGCTGTTGCTGGAAATATACCAAATATAATTAGCCCAACGATTGTAAACAATATCCATAAGATATTCACATATGCTAAGCGCATTATCCAATCGAATATTCTCATAATGCCAGTCCATGAATTAGAGTTCATCATAACCCTCCTTGTACTACTTAAGAAAAATCCTTAAAATCGTCACCACTCTTATAGTACGATTTTACTATTATCTAACTTTCTTCAAAACCCTTATCACTTTAATTTTGAAACTTTTATGACGCTGACGAAATTGGTTGCGTTTAAAAGGTTCTCTATCTAAATCACTTTTACCTTCATTTATAATCAATTATAAGCTACCGGCTTATCTTCTTATTTTTTCGAGGTGGTGTGTGACTGTTTTCTAAGTGAAAATATGTATAAAAATGTGCAGGTTTATTCCTGCACATTTTATTTATTCCTTACCTATTCATCTAAATTGACCTCGTCCTTCTTACCCCAAGCGGAAACGCCATCTTCGTCTAAACCAGTAAAGTATAGGGTTGGTTTATCGTTACGCCAATCCCACCCAGGATGTACAGTTACTGTTTCAACTACATCGCCTTGTTCCGTATCCCATGTAAGAACTAGAGTGCTTTCTCCTTCGAAAGCCCATTTATGTTCACCATCATCGGCGACCACTACGCCATTAGATAATAATTCAATGGATCGTGAGGTTACATTAATTTCATTTCTAGGATGTCTTAAGTGTTCCCATTCCCCAATAAGCATTGATTCAGGGATTGGTTGAAGCGTTTCTCCAGCATAACGTGATGGAGATACAACTGGCCAGCCGTCTTCTGTCCATAAAATTTTTCGAATGTGTAAATAGGACCAATTCGGATCTGCCTGAGCTCTTGCATGATGAGCCATAAAGAAATTCTCCCCGTCTTGCAAGACTGTATTGTGACCTGGAGCCACCCAACCATGTTCATTTCCTAATTTATATCCGCCAATTAGTTTTGTGCCCGCTTCATAAACTGGCCTAACAGACAAATCAGTTAAGTCATTTCCATTGTAGTCAACGTATGGTCCAGTAATTTCATTAGCACGTGCTACTCTGACATTATAATCAGAGTTAAGAGATCCATATGAACTAAATAAGTAGTACATATCTAAGTCAGGGTTATATACAATGTTAGGACCTTCAATCGCCCTGTCAGCCATATAGTCCCTCACAGCTAACAACTTTCCAAACCCATCCTCTACGGGTTTTCCTGTAGCAGGATCAATCTCTAAAAGATGAATCCCCTCCCAGAACGAACCGTATACCATCCAAGGAACACCATCACGATCAAATGTGATATTAGGATCAATCGCATTCACAGGATCTGATCCTGACGTTTTTATCACTTTTCCTTGATGCTCCCAAGGTCCCTCTATAGAATCACTAGTTGCCAGGCCTATATAGGATCTATTAACTCCAAATCTTGAAACAGAATAATATAAATAATATGTATCATTCATTTTTACCACGTCTGGCGCCCATAAATTCTCAGGGTTTGCCCACTCCATTGCTTCTTCTGGTATATCTTCAAGAGCTTGGCCAATATACTGCCAATCTATTAGATCTTCGGAGCGTCGGACCATTATACCAAAGGGGTATGATCCACCAACCATAATATCTGTAGAAAAGGTATAGTACATCTCTCCATCTTTTACCAGGGCAGGATCATGTGTATTCATAATCCCCCATTTTTCTTGATTGTGAATATGTGCAGGATTAACAAGACTATACTCAGGTGGTTCTGTTGGAAATTCAGGAACAGGGACAGGAGTACTATCCTCCTGCCCCCGAAATACCACCATAAGTATAATCCCCACTGCTGCAAGACATGCTAATATCCATGTTTTTTTCATGTGGTAGTACACTCCTATGATGTTGTTTTTAAATATAGTTTTCGAGTTATCCCTTCACTCCCGCGTAGTTCATAGATTCTACAAAGTGTCGCTGGAAAGCAAAGAATACAATCAGTAGTGGAATCATGGAAACTAAAGAAGCTGCCATAATTAATGGAAAATCATTTTGAATATCATAATAAGCATTAAAGTTAGCAATCATTAGTGGTAAAGTTTGGTTCGTTGGCGAATGTAAATAGATAAGTGGACCAACGTAATCATTCCAAACATTCATAAACCACAGGATGACTTGAGCTGCAATGGCAGGTTTAATCATCGGTAACATAATTTTCCAAAATATGCCGAAGAATCCTGAACCATCAATCTTTGCAGCTTCAATTATTTCATCAGAGATCCCATTCATAAATTGTCTCAGGAAAAACATCATAAATACGTTACCCAACATTGCAGGAATAATTAATGGAAGTAATGAATCGATCCATCCAAGATTTACAAACAGAATATAGTGCGGAATCATTAAGGCTGGAAAAGGAATCATCATCGTCCCTAATAGTGCTAAAAATAGTTTCTCACGTCCAGGAAATTTTAATTTTGCAAATGCAAAAGCTCCTAAGGCTGTGAAGAACGTTCCTAGTGACAGAACAATAACAGCGTACATCGTACTATTCATAAATCCTGTTAATAGCGGAGCTTTTTCCCATATCTCCACATACTTCGTCCAGATAATAGGATCTGGAATCCATTCTGGTGTACTTGTTCGAGTTTGTCCAGGCGTCTTCAAAGAAGTGGAGATCATCCAGACGAAGGGAAGCACCATAGAAATTGAGAAAATCGACAGCAGTGTAAAAATGATTCCATCTGCAATTTTCTTTGATGTTGATTTACGAAGTGATTTTTTCTTCCCAGAATCATCACTAGTTCTCTTATTTAATTCTTCTTTAACATTTGTATCATTTTTCATTATTAATGCCCCCCTTCCTTATTGATGAACCCATCTCTTTTGAATCGCAAAGTTAAAGATAGTCAAAATGAAAATCATCAACCCTAACATCCATGATGCCGCACTTGCATAACCTAAGGCATTATATTGGAAACCTTCTTGCCAAATATAGAAAACAATAGAAGCTGAACTATATCCCGGTCCACCAGCAGGAGTCATGATTTGAATTTCTACAAAAATTTGCATCGTATTAATAACACCTGTAACTATTAAGAAGAACGTCATAGGAGTTAATAAAGGCATAGTAATATGTCTGAATTTCGAAAGGAAATTTGCACCGTCTATATCTGCTGCTTCATATAATGTTTTAGGAATATTTTGTAATGCCGCTAAGTAAAAAATGGTAGATACACCAAGACCTCTCCATACACCTAAAATGATAATAGCTGGTTTTACCCAATTCCTATTATTTAGCCAGTTTATAGGATCAATCCCAAAATTACTTAAGACATGGTTAATTAAACCAAACTCGTAGTTGTACATCCATTGCCAGAGAATTGTAATGGCAACGATAGAAGATACTACAGGCAAATAGATTAAAAAACGAAAGAATGTAATTCCAGGGATACCCCTATTCATCCAAACCGCTAAAACCATAGATATCGCTAAACCAATTGGAATTCCAATGAGATAAAAGGCGGTATTCCCCATCGCTCTCCAGAATCGATCATTTTGAATCATATCAATATAGTTATCTAAGCCAATAAACGTTTTATTACCAAAGATATTCCAATCTGTCATACTTATATATAAGGAATACATTAGTGGACCAAATAAAAAAATCGCAAATTGTAAAAGAAGAGGCAATATAAATAAAAATGCTACCCACTTTTCCTTTTGGCTCAAACGACTTAAACCTTGTTTACTCATAATTCACCCAGCTTCCTTTCCCGTTCCCCTTTTCCAAATTAAAAGTAACGGTTTTTTAAATGCCATGATGGCATGTCATAAGACAAGCCATCATGTTTAGTTATTTATAGAAACAACTTATTTATCTCTATATTATATCAACTACTATTAACGCGATCTTTCTCTCTGTTCATTTGCACGATCTAATAATCCTTGAAGAATTGGCTCATACTTTTCAACATATTCTTCTACTGTATAGTTCCCCATCCATAGCTCTACAATCGTTTCTTCGTATCTATCCCACCACTCTGAATTGTACGTACGCTCTGTAGGAACTGTTTTACCATATTCTTCAATAACGTCAATCCATACATGTTTGTTATGTGGAAGATGATCTAACTCTTGAAATTCATCAGCTAATGACGTCATATTTGGAACTTGAAGACCCAATTCCATCATTTGTCTTTGTGCATCTTCATCTACAGATAAATAAGCAACCAAGTTAAATGCTTCTTGTGGGTGATCAGTGTTTGAACCAACAGCTATACCCATTGAACCTAACCAAGTTCTAGATTCCATTGTGTCTGGATGTGCTGGCCAAGGCATAAGACCATATTCAAAATCTAAATCCCAGAATGCTACTTGATCCCATGGCGCGATAGGGAACATAGCAACAGTTCCTTCCAACCAACGTACATAACCAGTCATTGCATCTGCCGCATCATGAGAAGGTACTACATTGTGTACATGACGAAGGTCATACATAAATTGTAATGCTTCTTTGAATTCAGGAGTATTAATAGTTACTTCCGTTGCATCTTCATTAATCCAATCAGCACCAGCAGACCAAACAGCAGGGTGAGGCCACCAGAAATCAGCACCGTACTGGACAATGTTTTTCGAATCAAAATCAGGACTTGCAGCGTTATTTCCATTTGCATCAAGCGTTAATTGTTTTGCAATTTCAACATACTCATTCCAGTCCATCGGCTCATCAGAACTCGGAATCTCAAGACCAGCTGCTTCAAACAATGATTGGTTATATCCGTAAGCGAACGGTCCTACGTCTTTCGGAAGAGCATAGATATTTCCATCTCGCTGGTATCTGGAAATCCCACTTTCCCAAACATTATCCAAGTTAAAAATCCCAGTAGCATCAATGTAATCTGTAATTTCTAAAATTTGATTGTTATCTACTAAAAGATCCAAGTTCCCAGGAGCTACATAGAATACATCTGGTTGTGTTCCAGCTCCTAATCTAGTCTGCATTTGTTGCCAGAAATCATCTGGCGGCAAAAATGTTGCGTTTACTTTTACATGCGGATAGTCATTTTCAAACTGTTCGAAAATTTGTTCATAAATCTCTTGTTCTTGCGGTTGAGCAAATGCTACATATTCTAATGTTACTTCACCTTCTGAGTCACCGTTACTAGACCCACCATCATCAGATCCTCCATTATTGGATCCTCCATCATTACAAGCTGTCACAAACAAAAGCATACTTACTACTAATGCAATCAACCACTTCATTTTTAAGTTCTTCAAAGTAAATCCCCCTTTAGTTAATAAATAGATTAAAAGATTAACATTTTGATTAACAATTAATACGGAATGATTATCTGAAAGCGGTAACAAACACCTCCAAAAAAAATGTCGTTTTATTTCTATGAGTTAAATATACTATTAAGCTTGTACGTACGTCAATAAGTAAATTGATTTTTTTTTTAGACTTTAAACTGTTAGAACAAGGATACAAAACCTCCTTCATAATTGTTTACGCTCTCATACATTATATTACTAATATTTTTTTGTTTTTTCTTCTTCCTATATACCCTATTTTTTAGTTGTACGTACATTTTTCCGTCTTATTATTCAGTTCATTTTAGGCCATAATACTTAATGAACATAGTATATACTGTCTGTAACAAAGTATACTATAATTTTTTTAAATTACTTATTTATCTATAGTTAGCCCAACATTTAGTGGATTATACAAGTAATTAAAATAATGCAAAGAATTAAATATAAATATTGTACGTACAATATGTGTTATGTTAAATTAATATTGTAAACTTCCCTCGGCAATAAGGTTTACAAAAACATTAATGAATTAATGAATTTATTAATACTCAATAGGGCATTTTAAAGATCTACACTTAAAAGAAAGGGTGAAAGATGATGAATTATCAAAATGAGTATATTAATCCTATAGTAGAACAACGAGCTGATCCTTGGGTCTACAAACACACAGATGGTTATTATTACTTTACAGCTTCCGTTCCCGCTTATGATCTTATTGAATTAAGAAGGTCCAAGACTATTCAAGGGTTAGATGAAGCAGAACCTGTAGTAGCTTGGAGAAAGTATGAAACGGGGCCGATGAGTGCTAATATTTGGGCTCCTGAAATTCACTATATTGATGGAAAATGGTATATCTACTTTGCTGCAGCAAAAACGACCGAAACCAACGATGGTTTATTTGACCACCGGATGTTTGTTCTAGAGAACGAATCTGAAAATCCATTAGAAGGAACATGGGTAGAAAAAGGCAAAATTAAAACAAAGTGGGAATCCTTCGCATTAGATGCTACAACTTTTGAGCATAAAGGAATTAGATATTTAGTTTGGCCTCAAAAAGATCCTGATATTCCTGGAAACTCGAACCTATATATAGCTGAAATGGAGAACCCATGGACTATTAAAGGAGAATCAGTGATGATCACCAAACCAGAATATGACTGGGAGGTTATCGGATTTTTAGTGAATGAAGGTCCTGCTGTACTTAAGCGGAATGGGAAGATTTTTATCGCTTATTCTGCAAGTGCCACTGACTTCAACTATTGTATGGGGTTACTTACTGCCGATGAGACAAGCGATTTATTAGATCCTAAATCATGGAGAAAATCTAAGGATCCTGTTTTCCAAACGAACGAAGAAAATAGTGTGTACGGACCAGGTCATAATAGCTTCACTGTTTCAGAGGATGGAACAAAAGATGTAATGATTTATCATGCAAGAAATTATAAGGACATTGATGGCGATCCTCTATATGATCCTAACCGCCATACAAGAGCCCAAGTTATAACTTGGAATGAAGATGGAACACCAAATTTCGGTATTCCAGTTCCAGATGGTCGACCAGTGAAAAATTAAGAAACTAAAAATCACGAGAAAACAAATGTTTCGAGTTGTTTTCTCGTGAATTATTAATTCTCATATACTTATTCTAAAAACTAACTGGTTGTAATAGTAAAGAATAAAAAATATATTAGCGTAGATAGTTTCCTCCCTAATCGTTTAGTCCATTTCCTTTCTAAGAATAACTTATATCTTAATCCACCGACGCAGAGACGGGTCCTTAGTTGGTCAACGAAATAGTAATTACCTTTTAGTCTTGGTTAACCAACATAGTCGCAGTAACCACCTAATGCTCCATAAATGTAATTAAATTTTAATAAATTTTTACTAATTTCTGATATAATATTAAAAAACGTTATTTAGAATACCATACGTTTTCTAGGCAATAAAAAAAATATTTTCTGGTATTCACGGAGGATAATTATGCAATTAGATATATCTGATAAGTCACTTCCAGTTTATGAAGCTCTTGCAAGTCAAGTGAGGTTGTCCATTATACAACATCTAACGACTCGTTCCATGAATATTAAAGAACTTGCAGAAGCTACTAATTTAAGTAGTGCTATAATGACTATGCATATAAAAAAGCTCGAAAAAGCAAATATTATCAAGGCGAAAATGATTCCTGGAAAAGCTGGAATTCAAAAACTATGCATATTAAATGTAGATCGACTTGAAATTAATTTCCCTTTAAAGCAAGCGAGTTTCTCAGACTTTCATGAAATGGTGCTATCTGTTGGACATTACACCGATTTTGTAGTAGAGCCTACTTGTGGTTTAGCAACTATAGAAAAAATCATTGGGGAATTTGATGAACCTCGATATTTTTTATTTCCTGAACGTGTTAGTGCAAAGATACTATGGTTTAGTAAGGGATACATTGAATATAAAGCACCAAACTTTCTTTTATCGAGTCAAAATCCTAAAGAGCTTGAAATTTCAATGGAGATTAGCTCCGAAGCACCCTTCACGAACGAAGATTGGCCGTCAGATATTTCCTTTTATTTAAATAATGTCAAGTTAGGAACTTGGACTAGTCCCGGAGATTATGGAGATAATCAAGGTAAGTATACTCCAGATTGGTGGCCTAGGGATATTAACCAGTACGGTCTATTAAAAAATTTGCGAATCTCTTTGAACGGAACATTTATGGATGGGGAAAGAATTTCAGATGTAACTATTAACGATATTCATATACGGGACAAGCAATGGTCATTCCGCATCGCCGTACATGATGATGCAGAAAATGTTGGTGGAGTAACTATATTCGGTTCTGGTTTCGGAAATTACGATCAAGATATCAAATTCCGTCTATTTTATACAAAGGAACAACAACCAGATTCTTCCCTAGAGAAAGATTAATAAAAAGGTTGCTGTAAAAGAAATTTATCTTCTACAACAACCTTTTATGTTTTCCTGTACGGTAGATTCTATTTAGCTTTTCTACCACCTACTGCACTCCCTAAATTCTTTTCTCCTTTAATCGAACGGGTTATATGACCTCGAACAAATACATGAAGAAAGGTGATGGCTCCTCCTATTATAAAATCATAACAGCTATCCACCCAAAAATAATTAACGGAACATTTAGGTGTAAAAATGTTGGAATACACGTATCCCAAATGTGGTGATGTTGACCATCGGCATTTAATCCTGCTGTAGGTCCAAGGGTGCTGTCGGATGCTGGTGAACCTGCATCCCCTAAAGCTCCAGCAGTTCCTATCAATGCAATGGTAGCAAGGGTACTAAACCCAATCGCTTCCGCAAGTGGAACGAAAATTACCGCAATAATTGGTATGGTAGAAAAAGAAGAACCAATTCCCATTGTAATTAACAATCCAACGAGTAACATCATGAGCGCAGCCAATCCTTTATTATCTCCCAACAATTCTGCAACTGTTGTGACGAGAGATTCTACATGGCCGGTTCCCCTTATCACTTCTGCAAATCCTCCAGCAGCTATCATTACAAATCCTATAAAAGCCATCATTTTCATACCATTTGTCATAAGTGTTTCTGACTGAGACATTTGAAAGTTCCTCTTGAAGTGAAAATATACAAAATAAATATAGAGGATACCAAGACCCACAAAGGCACTAAAAATCATTGACTTAGTTATATATTGAAGTATTAATACAGCAATAATAGAGGATATCCCTACTATTACGGAAGGAAGGTTATAGGAGTAATCTTCTTCCTTCTGATCTGCCTCACCTAAAGCTACAGTTTTATAAGTTCTACCTTTTCGATATGAAACAAATACCGAAATAAGTAATCCTATCACCATACCCAATACCGGAATAGCGAGAGCTCTCGGAATCATCGATAACTCGATAACCATCCCACTTTCACCCATATTAGCCTCAATTATTTCATGGAACATAAATCCAAATCCGAATGGAAGTAAAATATATGGTGCCTTTAGTCCAAACGTCATTATTGTAGCTACCGCTCTTCGATCAATTAATAGTGCATTAAACACTTTAATTAAAGGTGGTATTAATATAGGTATGAATGCAATATGAATCGGAATTACGTTTTGAGAAAAGATAGAAATTAATAATATTCCTAAAAGTAATAAAACCTTTGACAACTTTCTAGTTTGAGTTTCTCCTTCTTCCCCAACAATAGAAACTGCTTTCTTTACTATTAGATTCGGGAGACCAGTAAAACTTATCCCTACCGCAAAAGCCCCTAACATTGCATAACTTAAGGCAACTCCAGCATTCGCACCTAACCCATTACCAAAAAGGGTTAATGTTTCATCTAAAGAGAATCCAGCTGTTATCCCTCCTACAATAGCACCCGTGACCATCGCGATTACTACATGTACACGAAATATACTTAATACAATCATCAATAAAACAGCTACAATTACCGCATTCATTTTAATTCCTCACAATCTATTAATTTACATAACACTTCTTTATTACTTTAGTTAATTAGAGTATTAACATATGAAAACATGAATACTATATCACCATAACATAAAACAAGTCAACTACATTCACAAAAAGTTCAGGGACCAGGGACCTGAACTTTTTGGGTCCTGAACTTTTTGTGACGAAAAAAGAACCCGTGATTTCCACGGGTTCTTTTCTATGTGTATATGATTATTATTGTGCTGCTTCAATTTCAGCTTCTAGCATATCTAAAATTTTCCCTGCATCATCACCATTGTTTTCACGGAAGAAGTCACGGATAGGTAACGCTAACTCACGGAATGCTTCGCGCTCTTCCTCATTTAGATAATATACTTCTGTTGGGTTTTCTGTATCTTCTTCAATTGCTGTAATATTTGCTTCGTTTAATTCCTCTTGAATTTGGAATCCTACTTCACGCATTTCTTCTACTGTTTCATCGATCATAGCTTGAATATCAGCTGGTAAACTATTATAGAATTGCGTGTTTACAACTGTCATAGCTACATAGTTATTATGATTTGAAACTGTCATATGATCTTGTACTTCGTGGAATCCTGCAGAGTAGATAAAGAAAATTGGGTTTTCTTGGCCTTCAACAATACCTTGGTCTAAGCTTGTATATAACTCTCCCCAATCCATTGGAGTTACATTTGCATCATATGCTTCATAAGAATTTCTGATTAAAGGTGAGTCTTGAACACGGATTTGGAAACCATCAAAATCCTCTGGAGTTCTAAGTGGATCACTTCCAGTCCATTGCATTGCACCTTCTGTCCAATAAGCTAAAGGCGTCATATCCCACTCTTCATATTTTGCTCTTAGTTCTACATTTAGAGCTTCACTTGTATTTAAGATTTCTTGAGTTAATGCAACATCATCCGGGAATAAGAAATGTAAAGCGAATACTTGAGCTTCAGGCACCATTGTTCCTGTAAACCCAGGAGATACGATACCGAATTCAGTTGAACCCATCATAAGCTGCTCTGCTTGGTCCACTCCATCTCCAAGACCACCATACTCGTAAACTGTCATTTCAATAAGACCTTCTGATTTTTCTTCAAGACGCTTTGCAAATTCCGCTGCATATTCATATTGAACATCCCCTTGATACTCCTCTGTTACAAAATCCCAAAAGTATTCTGGTTCAACTGCAGCTTCATTATTACCATCATCATCATTATTATTGTTGTTGTTATCATCATTAGCACCAACATTATTTTCATTAGCCCCGTTGTTACCTTCATTGGGATCATTATTAGCCCCAGTTCCTGCATCCTCATTATTGCCACAAGCTGCTAATACTAAGCTTGCACCTAATGCAATACTTACAAGTAGTCCTTTTTTTCTAAACATGTCTACAATTACCCCCATAATAATTTTTTTATTTTAAAGGATAGTCCACTTACATCCATCGCAACAAGAAAAGTGAAATATCCTCAAATAGAATAACTAAAATCGCTACAATTACTAGCATTACAATATAAGGCGGTGTTCCCCTTATTACATCTAAATACGATTTATTAAATACCGCACTTGCGGTAAATATATCTACTCCAAATGGCGGCGTTGCAGATCCTAACGCTGCTTGGAACGTAATAACTACACCTAAATGAACAGGATCTACCCCCGCTGCTGTAGCAACAGGCGCAAAAATCGGAGTCAAAATTAAGATAACTACAATCGGATCCACAAACATACAGCCAATGAAGAAGAATATCGCAACGATAAATAATACATACAAGGCTGATGGATCAGGACCTAAAACTGCATCAGTTAAGTTATGTGGTATTCTGGCACGATTCATCGCGACAGAAAACGCTTGACCTGCAGCTACCAAAATGAATACTGCAGAAGTAACAAGTCCACTGGACAATGCTATTTTAGGTAAATTTGTAATTTTAATAGATCTATAGATAAATACCTCTAATATCAGTGCATATAAAACGGAAATACCAGCAGCTTCTGTAGGACTGAAAAATCCTCCATATATACCACCTACGATTATTATAGGAAAACCTAGTGGTAATAACGCTTTTTTTGTTAAAGTAAATCTTTCTGACCATGGTATTTTTTCTACTTTTGGAATGTTAAATATCTTTGCATGAATAACAGAATACGTTGCGAAAAACAAGAAAATTAATACCCCAGGTCCAATACCTGCAATAAATAAGTCACCTACTGATGCTCCGTCGGCAACTAAAGCATATATGATCATCCCTATACTTGGAGGGATTAATAAAGCAATATCACTAGCGTTAATAATTAGTGCTATAGCACTCGAATCTTTATATCCCATTTTCAAAAGTCGTTGCCTCATTGGAGTTCCAACAGCAACAACCGTTGCTTGAGTAGAGCCTGATATAGAACCAAATAATGTACATGCTGCTGCTGTTGTTATTGCATACCCACCACGCAAATGACCAACAAACGCTCCAACAAAATCTACTAATCTTTTGGAGGTTTTACCCGTTGACATAATATCGGCAGCAAAGATAAACAATGGAACGGCTAGCAAAGAATAAGGAACAATCCCGGTCCTCATTTGTTGAATAAGGATGTATGGATCTATATTAGGAAGGAAAAAGAAGACTAAAACCATCGCTCCTGCTATTAAAGGTATCATCATTGGAAAACCCATAATTAGCAAAAGTACCATTACTACTACAAATATCCACATGTTTTAATCCTTTCGTCTATTTATTTTATTTTTTATGATTCATCGTAATCCTTTCTCTCTTGCGCTAAGTAAACTTCTTCATTCTTAATGTTCACCCACATATTACGTAAGAATTGTATTCCGCCTAAGAAAAAACCAAGTACAATCGGTATAACCATAATAGAATATGGAATTTCCATAGAGCTTGTCGTTCTGATTTGGGTGAGAGGGTGCATCATGTATTCATATGCGTAATAACAAAGAACGAATAAAATTATTGCTGTTATGAAAGGATTAAAGATTGAAAGAAATTTTCTGATTTTCATCGGTGCCAAATCAAAAAATGCGGACATACTAATATGACGGCCGTACCTGGCTGCATAGCTTATTCCAAAGAACGTTGCCATTATTATTGCTATTTCACTTACTTCCTGTGCAAATGTCCAACTTCGATTCGTGATGATTCGATACACAACATTCCCAAACGTCATAACAGAAATAACAATAATAGCCCAACTTAAAACGATTGTTTCGAATTTAATGAGGAGGTTATCTAGCCACTTTAATACTTTTTTTATGCCGATCAATTCACTATCCCTCCTCTCTTACTTAGTGACGTTATATACACATAGTTTCCCGCTAGTTTTACTAGGAATTTTAATTGCGTTTATATATGTACTCGTCAAAAGTTTTATTGTTATATTCGTTTATATTAATCTTTTAAAGAAATATGAAGTCATGTCGCTATTAAATATCATATATCAACGAGGAAAATAGCTCAAAACGGATAGTTTCATATATAGCGTGATATATTCCCATATTCCTTCTTTAGCACCAATAATGTACTAAGTATGGAAAAATGCTACCAACAACTCTCTATAATTCTCGTATCCTCTGAGAGCACATGAATCTATTTACCAATTACCCAACTATCGTTCTTGTTAAACCCATTTCTATCTATATGCAGCTTTATTTATATAATGACAAAAGCACCTACCATTAAGGTACGCACTTTCCTTTATATTATTATAATAATTTTGCTTTTTCTTCTACAATATCGATCGCTATTCCAATTACGGATACTATTTTTACAATCGTTCTTTCACCATGTTGGCGATCAAAACCGCCTAAGTCAAAATGAACCCAAGGAACATTTTTTACAAATTCACCTATAAAATTAGCCTTAACAATTGCTCTTCCCCGGTTACCTAAATTGGTGCAGTAATCTGCATAGCTAGATCTTTTTACTGTTTCTAGAGTTTTATTATCCGTTGAAAAAAAACATATTGATTTTTCTTTATTGTATTTAAACATACTATGATTAGTCATAGCCACTCTTATGCTACTTCCTAGTGCATAATCCAACTCGTTTGTAAGTGCCGAAAAATTCATTATTGTATTTGTGTTTTCCATTAATCCAAAAGTGATAGAGTCCACTATCAATAACTCTTCCAGAAAAGACTCATTCCCTATTCCCACTGTCTTCCCATTAAACAGTCGAATAACATCACCATTTTGTATCTTCTTACAATCTACATCAACAATCGGTAATAATATTGATAGGTTAATTTTTAGTTCTTTTCTTGCCACTATTTCCAGTATTCCCAATGCAGTAGTGGCAGCAACCACATTTGATTCCTTCCATTTATTTCTATGTGGTGACTGATTATGATAATTCCTCACTGCTGCTCCGATTATTGTAGTGTAATCGTCCTGCGATGGATCTCCTTTATATTGTATCTTTACGAAATATGCTGAATCAGGATCCCCTTTTGAAAAAGCTAATATCCCACCCATGCCAAGAGCATTTACATCTTTTTTCGAAAAAATATCTATTTCTAACTTATTTCTTACAGAAAACTGCTTTATTTCTTCTATAAACATTTGAATTGTTACAATGTTGGGAGGAGAAGTTATAAGTCGCTCAACAAATTCTAACGTAAGTAATAATTCCTGTGTAGCATGCACAACATTTTTAGTAAATTCCACTTTCTTTGGATTTACATAAAGATAAGTTGTATGAGTCAATGATTTTGTTAAAACTTCTTTCATGCTATGATATCGTGTATTATATCCACCGTTGTATCCTTTTATAAAAGAAGAAAGTGAGTCATACTCATTTTTAGTTTTCTCTTCTCCTATATAGATAGAATCCCACCAAACACTAGTATTAGTGATACCTCTTCTTAGAAGTTCCTTCCCTACTTGCAAACCAAGTTCTTCATATAAAGAAGTGTCTATGTTGTTTCCATTCCCTAACCCGAGAATCATAATAAATTGAACTGCATTATTATCGTAAACAGGTATAACATTCAGTTCGCCCAACTTTGCCCAAGATTGATGTTTTTGAAGCAATGAAACATAATTTCCGTGTAAAAGCTTATTCATCACTTTGTATTGAGTACTATCTTTTTTTTCACCTTGAAACATCCCTAGAACAATGGTCGATGTTTCATTCATTTCAATATTTCCACTTACTTGGATCATCTTAATTCCCCCAAATAGAAAATTATTCTGAGTGAATGATTTCCCTGTTACTGTTTCACAATACTATAGAAAAGATATGATATAATATATCGGTGCAAATGTAATGATTAATATAACCATAAAGATGGGTACATAAAAATATAAACATGCACTCTTTCATTTTTATCATACTAACTTTATTTTTCCAAAGAAAGGATTATATTACATGGACTACTTAACTAACTTCCCATTATGGGCAGCCCTGTTTGCTATCGGGTTTGCACAATTTATAAAAGTACCTTTACAATATTTAGCTACAAAAAGATTTGATTGGAGTCTTTTAACAAGCACAGGTGGAATGCCGAGCTCCCATTCTGGTGCAGTAACAGCATTATCCACTGCTATAGCTCTTGAAGAAGGACTTGGTTCCCCATTTTTTGCTATTTCTGCAATCTTTGGGATCATCGTTATGTTTGATGCCACTGGGGTTCGCCGCCATGCTGGAGAACAAGCTACCGTTTTAAACCGATTAGTCACTGATTTCAATAAACTAGTTGAAGAAATGAAGACTTGGCCGAAAAAAGAAGAGCAAGAAAAAAGAAAAGAATTAAAAGAGTTACTAGGTCACCAGCCAATTGAAGTGTTTTTCGGTGGACTATTAGGAATTATTCTTACATTAATTCTTCATGCTATACTATTCTAAGAAATGCGCAAGGCGCCTGGAGCTAGACACCTTTCTAAGTTTAAAAAAATTTTATAAATTCTTATACTTTAAAGAAAAAGGGGTAACTCAAAAGGATCATAATCACCTTTTGGGTCACCCCTTCTTTCTTCCTAATTTACTCTTGTATTTTATTAAGATGCATCTACAAATTGAAGTTGCCTACGAAATACTTGGACTGCTTCATCTTCATTTAAATCAATCAGCTCTTGGTCCGTTAACCTACCTTCGCCACGTTCAATAACATAAACTTCCACTGATTTTTTACCCCATTGTTCATAAACATCGCTAACAGTCTCATAATAGAGATCTATTTTATTGCCTTTAATTGCTGACCCTGTGTCAGCTACAACACCATATCCGTATCCTGGAATAAATAGAATCGTACCAATAGGAAAAACACTTGGATCCGCAGCTACAGTAGAATATAAGTCTCTTTTTACAGTTACTCCTGAAAAGGTAATCCCATATAGAGGATGTCCCTCTGTTTTCCCAGTTGATTCTGGTCCTGCAGTATAACCTGTTGCAACCACCTCTAGAGAAGGGTATTTTGACCAATCCTCTGATTCCTCTAATGATACTGGAGATCCTTCAATAGCTTCATGAGACATAATTTGTCGTTCCTGAGCGAAAGTTGGTAAGCTTCTACTTTTCAAACTCGTTTGTCGATACAATAAATCTTGTCCATATAATGGTGCTTCAAAATTATTCGTAAATTGATTTTGTACTTGAAACCAGTTTTTTAATTGTTCTGCATTTACATTCGATACACTGGTAAAAGTTGTAAGGACGGCGCCAATTAACAAAACGATAAAGAACAAACTCCTTAACGCCTTATAAATGATACTCATTTTCCTTATCCACTCCTCTCACCTAGACATCTTTTCCAGGAGAGTGAAGAATTATACAACTTTTTTAAAATCATTCCTATTTATGGATAAAAAGGGGGTGATTTAATGTCCAATAAATGTAAAAAGCAATGGCAAAATATTTTTGCCATTGCTGCTTTCATTAAAACATTTGATAACCTCTATTACGTAACATTTTATTAGCTATTCCTGAAAGTATAGCTCCCAACATTCCTGCTGACAAAATAATAATATCTGCAAGCCTTAAAGAGACAAAATCATGAAAGAAATCTGGAAATGCTTGTCCAGGATTAGTAAAATAAGCCATAATTCCAGCTTGATCTACTATAAAGAAAATAACAATCGGATAAATAACGACCATAGTCCAGGTAGATCTTAGTAACATATTTAAGATGAATCCAATACCGAAAAACATGACAAAGTATAAAACAAACCCTATTATTAGCTGTGGTAATGTTAACATTGGTGATTATCACCCCCATAAGATCAAAGATAAGTTTACTTAATTCTTTTCACTACGTCAACATTAAACGATAGGAAAAAGACAGTTGAGATGTCTATTTATCTCCATACGTTCCCCATCGGGCTTCAATCGTGCACTTCAGAGAGGCACTTTTCTTTTAAGTGCATCGGGTGTGGATTGGCGATAAAAAGAATTATTGTTTGTAATATGTAAAAGACTACTATTGATAACGAAATGTTCAGAGTAGAAACTATTTTGGATGTAAAAAAATCCTCCAAAGAAATTCTTTGGAGGGATAGTTTATTCATTGGAGTTTTTCTGTCCTGACCCATTACAATTATGACAAGTTTCGGATCCTCCAAGCAATAGCTGGAAGTAGCCCTTTCCCGTACAATATGGACATTCATTTGATTTTAACTTCTTTTTATTGAGAGCCATTGGTGACTCCTCCTTTTTCATTAATTCTGAAGTTTCAGATAATATATCAAATTTACCCCACATTTGAAAAGGAGCAAATTTAGCCTTTTAAATTAAAGTAAGCGTAATCATTGTCCTTTTTCTTTCGATAGCTACTTGTGAGAAAAACTTACACACTTTTGTACTTTACTATTTTTTATTACTAAAGTGTACTTCGCTAGAACCAGTGTCATAAACACAAAATTATAAAACTTAGCACTTTTAACCTAAAAGGAGAGACGCTGAGCAATCTGGGCTCTTTTCATTTGATAATACAAGAAAAAAGGTAACTTGTTAAGGTCATTGTTCCCCTTCAAGTTACCCTCACATATTTTAAAACATGTTAAATTTACCTTTTTTAAGAAGAAGTGGCATTCCACCTAGTAAGAATAAATAACGATTATCAATTACTTTTTTCATCATAGATGCAGATTGACCATATAACTTCTTAGAGCCAACTAATCCTACCGCTTCCTTACCACCTAGAGAAGCTACTGTACCTTTAATATCAGGTGTAAATGTTTCTAGGTTATCTTTACCCGCAAGTAATTGTTTTAAGTTATTCGCACATGTTTTAGCTTGTTGCATTGCAATTTGTGCTGTTGGAGGATAAGGACGATTGATTTCATCATTTATCACTAGTGCACAGTCTCCAATGATAAAAATATCTTCATATCCTGGTGCTCTCAGGTCTTTATCCACTTTCACTCGACCTCTCATAGCTTCAAAACCAGATTTTTCAATAACAGAGTTACCACGAACCCCTGTAGTCCAAACGACTGTTGATGACTTAATTTCTTCTCCATCAGCTAGAATGACACCATCTTTTGTTACTTCTTTGATAGGTGTACTGATTAAAAATTCCACCCCGCGACTCTCAAGTAAGTTCACAGCATAATTTACTAATTCTTCATCAAAACCCGGTAATGCTGTTGGTGCAGCCTCAACTGAATAAATTTTTACTTTGTCACGGTCAATATCATATTCTTTGCAAAGCTCAGGTACTCGCTCTGATAATTCACCTACAAATTCAATACCAGTAAAACCAGCCCCTGCAACAATAAATGTTAAATATCCTTCATTTTTTACTTCTTCGTTATTATAGCTTGCAAACATATATTCAATGTGTTCTCTAATCAATCGTACAGAGTTCACACTCCGGATAGAGAATGCATGCTCTTGAACGCCAGGAATACCAAATGTCTCAGGCTCTGACCCTAAGCCTATAACTAAATAGTCATAGTCTAACTCTCCACCTTCAAGTATCACTTTCTTCTCATCAGGCTTAATTTCTGCAACGCCATCTTTAATAAATTTTATTTTATTTGTATCAATTACACTGTCAATACGCATTCTCGTTCGGTCATGGTGCAATGTACCAGCTGCTGGTTCATGTAACCATGTTGTTTGATAGTGATAGTTATGCTTATTTACAAGGGTTATTTCTGCATCTTGATAAGCGCTCGTTTTTTGTAATTTAGTTGCAGTCATCATTCCCCCATAACCGGCCCCTAAAATAACTATTTTTGGCTTCCTAATCATGCTTCTCACTCCAATTATATTTTCTTTTCTTATTCTCCATTTTTCCCTACATGAAAAATGTCAAGCATGTGTTTTTTTCCATGCAACACAGAAACTTTGTGATATAATTCACGTACTATAACATAAAAATACGATTAATCCTCATCATAAAGCATTTTCTTATATAAACACAGAGAATATGTTTTTTCCTCATTCATTATCTTATGGCTTTATTGACAAAATTTCAACCGTTTTTTGACGATTTAATGAACTTTTTCATTTTAACACGTATATCGCCCATATAACTATATAATTTTGAGATATGAGTTATTTTTTATTATAGTTAAAGGGCATCTTCTACCTTCCCTAAAAAACTTTTTACATTTATAATAAAAAATAGTATTACTGTCATATTTTAGTGGAGGTGTCGTGGTTGTCAAAAGAAAAAGAAATATATGATATTACCATTATCGGCGGAGGCCCTGTCGGAATTTTCACTGCATTTTATGGTGGTATGCGCCAAGTGAGTGTAAAAATTATTGAAGCTATGCCACAATTAGGTGGTCAGTTATCCGCGCTTTATCCGGAAAAATATATTTATGATATTGCTGGTTTTCCAAAAGTACGTGCGCAAAAATTAGTGGATGACCTAGTGGAACAAGCAAACCAATTTAATCCTACTATTGTTTTAGAACAATCGGTTGAAAATGTTGTGAAAGGTGATGATGACATTTTTACTATCTCTACTGATAAAGAAACACATTATTCAAAAACTGTCATCATCACTGCTGGTGTAGGTGCATTTCAGCCAAGGCGACTTGAAGTGGAAGGGGCAGAACAATACGAAGGTAAAAATCTGCACTATTTTGTAAACGATTTACATAAGTTTGCTGGTGATCGTGTTCTTCTTTCAGGTGGAGGAGATTCTGCAGTTGATTGGACGTTAATGCTTGAAGATATCGCAGAAGAAATTACGATTATTCATCGAAGAAATAAGTTTAGAGCACATGAGCACAGTGTGGAACAATTAATGAATTCAGAAAAAATCAATGTATTGACTCCATACGTTATTACAAAACTTCATGGGAACGGTGAAAAAATGATAGCCGTGGATATACAAGAAAAAGATGGAGATAACACAGAAACGCTAGATATAGATACTTTGATTGTTAATTTTGGATTCATATCTAACCTCGGACCTATTAAGAAGTGGGGATTAGAAATAGACAAAAACTCTATCGTTGTAAATTCAAAAATGGAAACAAACATCAAAGGAATTTATGCAGCAGGAGATATAGCTACATACGATGGAAAAGTAAAGTTGATCGCATGTGGATTTGGAGAGGCACCTATCGCCGTTAACAATGCAAAAGCCTATATTGATCCAACCGCCAAATTACACCCTGGTCATAGCTCGAGTATGTTTTAAAAGTGGCTCGAGCAAAAGTGGTTTCATCAAGGTGAAAGCCGAACGAAATGATAACTATATTTTTACTACTCGCCACGGAAATATACTTCGCTAAGGTTACACATCGTTCGGTAGTGCTATCCTCTGCTCGTGTGCCGACAAAGGAAGTTATTGCCAATCCAAATGCCATCAGCTGAGCTATGGTTACTTAAACAAAAAAAACCAACTACTTATCATAAAATAGTTGGTTTTTTATATAACAATTAACACTCTTCAGGTGTTCCCGCATTTGTAGCTGTTCTAAAGGAAGACCCACAGCCACATGAAGCAATGGCGTTCGGATTGTCAATAGTGAATCCCCCACCCATCATGTTTTGTTTATAATCAATAGCAAGATCTTTTAATATCGGTGCACTTTCACTATCAACAACTACGTTAATACCGTGAATTTCTAATTTTGTATCATCGTCATTTGCTTCAGATTCAAATCCCATACCATAAGAAAGACCACTGCATCCTCCACCTTTTACACCTACGCGTAGGAATACAGAACTTTCTTCCTCTTCCATCATCTTTTTAATCTGTGTAGCGGCTGCTTCACTAATATGAATCATTGTTTCACCCCTTCTTTATATGGATGTCACCTTCAGTATAACTGCTCAATATACTCTCATCAAGTGAACTGATTCGAAAGAATACCATTTTCCATCATTATTGTATTAATTATATATATTCCTATAACAACCATTTGTCACTTTTGTAATTTTGATGGTAAGATAGAGAAAGAGTTTCGATATGCGAATAAACATATATATTTTTTCATACTGGGGTATCCTTTTGAAACTTATTATTATTCAATTCCAATTAATTATAAACAATAGCTGTTTTATCGGACAAGCAAGCTATTTATAATTCTCGGGGGGAGAAAACATGAGTATAGTATTATTAGATCCAAGTCTTGAGGATATTAAGGCAAAAGTGACCAATGGTGAACGCCTTACTATTGAAGATGGTTTAAAGTTATACGATACACCTGATTTATTATCAGTGGCTCAACTAGCAAATCAAGTGAACGAGCAAAAGAATGGCAATAATGTTTATTTTATCCAAAATATGTACATTAATCCAACTAACGTATGTGAAGCTAGTTGTTCTTTTTGTGGGTTTAAGCGTAAGCCTGGTGAAGAAGGGGCTTATACAATGAACGAGGAAGAATTATTAAAATATGTAGAAGATCGTTGGAATGATAACATTCGCGAATTCCACATTGTTGGTGGCCATAACACCGAAGTTCCGTTCGATTACTATTTAGATACAATTAGAGTCCTTAAGAAACACTATCCTCAATGTACAGTTAAAGCTTATACTGGAGCAGAAATTGAGTTTTTCTCCCGTATATCTGGTCTTTCCATGAAAGAAGTGATGGAAGAATTAATTAAAGCTGGATTAGATACTCTTCCAGGTGGAGGAGCGGAGATCTTAACAGAGCGCTATCGTTTAAAAATGAGTCCTGATAAAGCGTCTACTGATCAATGGTTAGAGGCACATGAAATTGCACATGGATTAGGGTTAAAAACTCATGCTACGATGCTTTACGGCTCAATTGAAACAAAAGAAGAACGACTTATCCACATGGATCGTTTACGTGAGTTACAAGATCGTACAAACGGATATATGGTTTTCATCCCCCTAGCAATGCAACCAAAGAGCATTAATGCAGGGTTGAAGCGCCGTAC
The DNA here is from genome assembly GCF_041820985.1 of Evansella sp. AB-rgal1. Taxonomy (NCBI): domain Bacteria; kingdom Bacillati; phylum Bacillota; class Bacilli; order Caryophanales; family Bacillaceae; genus Evansella; species Evansella sp. AB-rgal1. The sequence goes on along the minus strand of NZ_JBGUAU010000036.1, from coordinate 16,872 downwards.
ATCTGCATACGATGATTTACGTACTATTGCAATTAGCCGTTTAATGCTAGATAACTTTGATCATATAAAAGCGTATTGGATCAATATCGGTCCACAATTAACTCAAATGGCATTAACATTTGGAAGTTCCGATATTCACGGTACACTAATCGAAGAAAGAATTTCTCACTCTGTTGGAGCATTAACTTCACAAGGCTTAACTCGTGAAGAATTGATTTATCTCATCAAAGGAGCAAATAAAACTCCAGTTGAAAGAGATACATTCTATAACGTTGTAAAAACATATTAATATGAAAAGGAGCTTGGAATCCAAGCTCCTTTTTTACATTCATACCCGATCAACTCTTCTATAAAACTCACCTTCACAAATGTACTCTGCTGGTCCTGTCATCCACACGCGACCGTCGTTATCCCATTTGATCTGCAAATCGCCCCCTGCTAGATGAACTAACACCTCTTCCCCTTTCGAAGAATGACTATTTAGAACCGCAGCAACGACAGCTGCACACGCTCCTGTTCCACAAGCCTGAGTGATTCCCGAACCTCGTTCCCACACACGGAAGTTCAATTCTTTTTCAGAAACAACTTCAACGAATTCCACATTTACCCCTTCAGGAAACCTTTCATGCCACTCTACCTTCGCCCCCACTGTCGTTAATGGAGCTTGATTAATATCATCCACGAAAAACACGACATGAGGATTCCCCATAGATACTGCTGTCATTTTGTAATCTTTCCCTTCCACTTCAATATCCTCATTCACAACAGGAGTAGTGGATACACCTGTTACAGGTATTTGATCCGGCTGTAAGAAAGGTTGACCCATGTCAACAGTAACAAGTCTCACATTATTCGTTTTCTCATGAACAGTAACCGTTGCTTCCACTGTTACTTCTTTTGTTTCTATCGTCATCGTTGTTTTCGCAACAAGTCCCTTGTCATATGCATACTTTGCTACACAACGTAACCCATTTCCACAGTTCTTTGCTTCAGATCCGTCTTTATTAAACACTCTCATTTGTAAATCTGCTTTTTCTGATGATCCTATTAAAATCAACCCATCGGATCCTATCCCAGTGTAAATATCCGCTACTTCTATCGCTAGATCTTTTAAATCCGCTTCAGGCAAGTTCTCTTTCAATTGATTTACAAAAATATATTGATTCCCTAATCCGTGCATTTTCGTAAATTGCATTTTTTTAGCCTCCTTATACCACTATTAACGTAATTTCTCGTTCGTCCAGAAATAATCCTCATCAGCTTCCAATATTATCATTGTTCTCAAACAACATGGAATGTTAAGTCTCGTTTTTACTTTGTCTTTCGCTCGGTCAAGCATTTCTTCATTCATATGTGTCAAAACATTATGTGCCTTGCAGTATGGACATTCAGAAAGATATATATCACCCATTTGTTTCTCATATGGCCATGAATGATCAAAAGGAATTGGTTTCACGTTTCTCACCCTCTATTCGTATATGTACCTATAAAGGTTAGTTTAACATAATCAAATATGCATAGAATATATCTTATAGCTTCTGGTTATATATTTTTAGTTGTTAGTCGCAAATTATTATTTCCATTAAAGTTGTTCATGTCGCAAGTATATTGCTCTCTTCACCTTACTTCAAGAAAGTAGACGAATTCGTTCATTATAATGCCTGCAAAAAAAGAGACCACCTTTTTTTGTCAGGAGGTCTCTTAAAACATAGGGTTATCTTCTATAAATTGGTATATGTTTGTTAGCAATTCTTCATTTGTATCGCCAGTTACTACTTCACCATTTACTAAGGCAAATTTTTTCCTCGCGCATTGGCCACAAAAACTTAAACATCCGTACTCTATTACATCTAAGTTCGGGTCTTTCTCTAATTGTTCTTTTACAGCCTGTGTGCCACTGGCTAAATTGCTAACACAAAATTCAATAATTGGTTGCATACGTTCACCTCTGTGTTAGTGCCATGTAATCTAACTTATATTACCTACTAATTATTATTTTGTCAACATAATAAAAGTTATGAAACACTAATATTATTATTCTATCCAAATATATTGTCCTTTCTTCAGAAACCTGATAATATTTAAAATGGTTAAAAGGTTTCTACTATTATAACAATACATATAGAATAAACGCTTCATTATATTTCTTTTTACGCATCTCACAGCAAAAGGAGGCTGAAATATGCGCAATTTGCTTATTTTAGGTGGAGGTTATGGAGGATTTCGAATAATTCAACGATTACTTGCTTCTAGTACAATTAAAGATGTCTCTATCACATTGATAGAAAAAGAGCCATATCATAGTCTAAAAACAGAGTTTTACGCATTAGCAGCTGGAACCGTAGCAGATACTCATTTACGATTATCGTTTCCTAATGATGTACGACTAGAATTAAAATTCGAAGCAGTTTCTGAAATTATGCTAGAAAATCAAATTGTGAAGTTATCTAACGGAGATGAATTATCCTACGATGATCTCATTATTGGTCTTGGCTGTGAAGATAAGTATCACAATGTTCCAGGTGCAGCAGAAAACACCTTAAGCATCCAGAGTATGCGGAGAGCTCGCAAAACATACCATGTGTTACAAAGTGTAAAAGCAAACGGAAAAGTTGCTATTGTTGGTGGGGGATTAAGTGGTGTAGAGCTTGCAAGTGAACTTCGTGAAAGTCGACGAGATTTACATGTTCAACTATATGATCGTGGTAAAAATATTTTATCTATGTTCCCACCGAAGCTATACCATTATGTAACAGATTGGTTATTAGAGAATGATGTTGAAATCATAAACGAGGCAAATATTACTAAGGTGGAAAGAGAAGTAATCTATAATCACGGAAATCCAGTGGAAGTAGACGCTATCATTTGGACTGCTGGTATTCAAGCTAACCAGATAGTTCGTCAATTGGATGTGGATAAAGACAATATGGGCAGAGTTCGTGTAACAAAGCATTATCATATACCAGGATATAAGAATGTTTTTGTTGTTGGAGATTGTGCGGCACTTGATCATGCGCCTAGTGCTCAACTTGCAGAATCTCAAGCTGAACAAATTGTTATGCTCCTTGAAAAGAAATGGAACGGCGAGGAGTTCCCTGAAATGATGCCAAAAATTAAATTAAAAGGTGTTCTCGGCTCATTAGGAAAAAAACATGGTTTTGGACTTATGGGAGAAAAAGCATTAACAGGTAGAGTACCTCGTGTATTAAAATCAGGAGTATTATGGATGTACAAACATCATTCAGGTTATTAAAGAAAAAAACTGAGACAAAAGTGTTTCCATCGCTGAGAAATCCGAACGAAATGATCCTTGCGTATAGTAGTATTCGATACGGAAGTATACTTCACGTTCCGCGGGCGGATGGTGAGCCGCCAAGTGCTTAAGCACTCCTGTGGTCTCACCCCTTGCCTTTTAATCCCTCCGGATTTTTCGTATATTTCCTCCACTAATGTTACCTATCGTTCGTATTTTCAGATCTACACTTTTGTAATGCCCCAGCTCCTTTTCAATTCTCAAAGATATTCCGTAAGTCAGACAGTACTTACTACCTCATACTTTTTCAATTTCCTTATAAATGGAAGGTAGATTAGGATTTCCTTCTCCAACAACGTTACCATTTAGAACTACCAATGGATAAAAGTACTCATCATCCATTATTTGTTGTGAAAACTGTTTTTCTTCTTCTGTTTTAGGCTCGTGAATATCACAATATTGAAAAGAAAATTTTCTATCAGGAAATTTTCTTGTAATCGCAGCCTCTAACCATTCTTTCGTCTCATAGGCACTTGGTAAATGTATGCAACTAGCACACTTTTCCTCTGCACCGTAAACAGTAATGATAATCTCCATTATTAACGCCCCTTTAAATACAAACACCTATGCAGATACTTAGGATATCGTCTAACCTTTTAAATTTTATCACAATTACACGAAATTTTATAATGGGAATAATACAGTTACCAACATAATAATAGAAAAATTCAAGTTATGTTCATGGATTTTTTTTTAGTTGGATATTATAATGGAGGAAAGAAAGGAGTGTTTTACATGGCAGAAGTAACAATTGAATCACAAGTACAAGAAGTTCTTGATAAATTGCGTCCATTCCTTCTAAGAGATGGTGGAGACGTGGAATTAGTAGACGTAGAAGATGGAATTGTTAAAGTTCGTCTAATGGGAGCATGCGGTTCTTGCCCTAGTTCTACTATCACATTAAAAGCTGGTATTGAGCGCGCTCTTCTTGAAGAAGTTCCTGGAGTAAAAGAACTAGAACAAGTATTTTAATATGTAAAGAGGTGTGTCCATAGTGACACACCTCTTTTTTTCAACGAATGCCTCCCCTCAAAATACTTAGAGGATAGCTTATCTAGTTATACTAACTTTGTTGGTGAGTATTCCATTCGCTACAACCTGCTCGCTTTCCTAAGGGGCTGCAGACGCTTCTACACTCCACTTTGCTAACTTCATGCCTTGCGCTTTGCTTATCCTAACACTTCTGGATTAACACTTGTTTCTGGTTTTGAACCTAGGAGGACATTTGCTATGTTTCTACTTACTAGTTCGCACATAGCATACCGTGTTTCCATGCTAGAACTACCTATATGAGGTAATGCCACTACATTTTTAAAACGAAGGAGTGGGTGAGTAGCACTAATAGGTTCTACCCTAAATACATCTAAGCCGGCCCCGCCAATTTCCTTTTCCTCTAGTGCCCTTTCTAACGCCACTTCATCCACAACCGCTCCTCGAGATGCATTGATAAATATTGCTGACTTTTTCATCAGAGTAAAAGTTGCCCATGTGAAAAGATTTTCTGTTTCCTTCGTAAGCGGTGCCAAACAAACTACAAAATCTGATCTCTTTATAAGTTCGTCAAAACTAACATATGTAGCACCTAACTCTTTTTCTGCTTTCTCGTTTCTAGAACGGTTATGATATAAAATTTCCATATCAAATCCTGTTGCTCGTTTAGCCACTGCAGCACCAATTCTTCCCATACCGACGATACCTATTGTTTTATGGTGAATATCTGTTCCCGCTAATAGAAGTGGCCCCCAATTTTTCCACTTACCGTCCTTCACATAATCCGATGCCTCCACAATACGACGAGCAGTTGCCATTAGTAGTGCGAAAGTTAGATCTGCTGTTGTATCCGTTAATACATCTGGGGTATTGCATACTACTATCTTTTTATCCGTTGCAGTTTGAACATCAATATTGTCAAAACCTACCGCTAAGTTTGCAATAACTTTTAAGTGTGGAGCACCATCCATTAGCTCCTTGTCTACTTTATCGGAAAGCATGGTAAACAATCCATCTGCTTTCTCTGCTTCTTGAAGTAAAATGTTTCTTGGCACAGGCTCTTCCTCGTGTGGCCACATTGCAACTTCAGCGACTTCTTCAAGTGATGTAATAGTTTCTTTTGGAACATTCCTAGTAATATACACATACGGTTTTCCCAAGACAATTCATCTCCTTATAAGTGTATTCTTTCTAAAATAATATATCTTTAAGTATACACTAGAGCAGAGATAGCCTTAAGCAACATACTGTCTCCCACCAAAAAGGAAATGTTGGAAAACGCACTTTTTTTGACAAGGTTGATGGCGCTTAGAGTTAAATCCTTCTAGGTTCCAAAAAGGTAATACTTAAACTTTTGAAAAGAGTCTAATTCTTGTATATGTAAACAACTAACTCCTCTTCGATTCCCATTGCTCTCTTTCTAACGCTGCTTCAGGAATTCAAACTCCTCTTCGATTCCCATTGCTCCTTTTCTAACGCTCCTTCGGGAATTCAAACTCCTCTTCGATTCCCGTTGCTCCCTTTCTAACTCTCCTTCAGGAATTCAAACTGTCCTTCGATTCCCGATGCTCCTTTTCTAACGCTCCTTCGGGAATTGAAACTAGTCTTCGATTCCCATTGTTTCCTTTTTAACGCTCCTTCGGGAATTCAAACTCCTCTTCGATTCCCGTTGTTTCCTTTCTAACGCTCCTTCGGGAATACAAACTGGCCTTCGATTCCCATTGCTCCTTTTCTAACGCTCCTTCGGGAATTCAAACTCCTCTTCGATTCCCATTGCTCTCTTTCTAACGCTCCTTCGGGAATTCAAACTCCTCTTCGATTCCCGTTGCTCCTTTTCTAACGCTCCTTCAGGAATTCAAACTGTCCTTCGATTCCCGATGCTCCTTTTCTAACGCTCCTTCGGGAATTCAAACTCCTCTTCGATTCCCATTGTTTCCTTTTTAACGCTCCTTCGGGAATTCAAACTCCTCTTCGATTCCCGTTGTTTCCTTCTAACGCTCCTCCGGGAATTCAAACTCCTCTTCGATTCCCATTGCTCCTTTTCTAACGCTCCTTCGGGAATTCAAACTCCTCTTCGATTCCCGTTGTTTCCTTTCTAACGCTCCTCCGGGAATTCAAACTCCTCTTCGATTCCCATTGCTCCTTTTCTAACGCTCCTTCGGGAATTCAAACTCCTCTTCGATTCCCGTTGCTCCCTTTCTAACTCTCCTTCGGGAATTCAAACTCCTCTTCGATTCCCGTTGCTCCCTTTCTAACGCTCCTTCAGGAATTCAAACTGTCCTTCGATTCCCGTTGCTCTCTTTCTAACGCTACTTCAGGAATTCAAACTCCTCTTCGATTCCCATTGCTCCTTTTCTAACGCTCCTTCGGGAATTCAAACTCCTCTTCGATTCCCGTTGCTCTCTTTCTAACGCTACTTCAGGAATTCAAACTCCTCTCCGATTCCCATTGCTCCTTTTCTAACGCTCCTTCGGGAATTCAAACTCCTCTTCGATTCCCGTTGCTCCCTTTCTAACTCTCCTTCAGGAATTCAAACTGTCCTTCGATTCCTGGCGTTCTCGTGTTATATGACTCAATTCTAAGGAATGCTTCATAAGTAACCCAACTGGATGTATGTTGTGAAAATCTTATACTTTAATCCTTAGTAAAATGAAACATTCTTAAAGTAAAAAATAGTACAGCTCATTCACTCGCTGTACTATTCCTACTTATTTATCCACGCTGGCAATACAACCTGATTTTTTAACATTGGATATCTTTCTAATAAGTAATCCAACAATCTTTCGTACTCCATTTTATTTTGAAAAATAAGCATGCATTTACTCGCTATTGCTGCGTTTTCCCCCGTGTTATAATACCTCTCTACATGATCGAAATAATGTAATGGAAATAACAAACGAATAAACAATAACTTTTGATCTGTAAGAGTAAGTCGATATACAGATTCATACTCCGTTAAAAAATGAATGATTTCTCTTTGAGCGGTTTCATTTCCTTCATACTCTATCCAGATCATTCTCATATAATCACTAATATCTCTCGTTATATGGTCATAGACAAAATCAGTGGGTACTTTTACATTCGATGTTATTTCCTCTTGAAGAGTGAGCCACGTTTGGTCATGGAATCGATAGTGACATATTGTATGATACGGATTTTGGAACAACTGAGGATCGTCTAACGATATATCCATCATCATCTGAATCGCATTCTCACATATCCCCATAAAATAGGGATATGTGATGCAAAACTCTTTATCTACATCAGTTTTTTGATTTTTTTCTCTTACAATCCCCATATACCATTGTTCGAGTTGATCAAGTCGCTTCTCCCAACGGTCCTTCCAGGATGTCATATTCTTCCCTATATCTCTATTGTACTCCGAATATCCAATTCCCCGTTGATGAAATAATGCTAATCTCTTACCTAACGAAGCTGCATTCACCGTTTCACCAAGATGATGGTAGATGTGTACTGTAAAAACAGCATAGTTTTTCCCATCTACATGTATTCCCTTAATCTTATTTTTATCGTCTTGTAAAAATGTTGCTATGTCTCGTTCTCCTTTATAGGATAAATACTCTGTCATATGTTGCTGCTCAGATATTTTTTGTAATCGTCTATCGTCCAATTCCCGAAGCAAATAACAATTTCCTTCAGAAAGGATGATAACATCATCCCCGATATTCATTACTTCCTCTGGATATATTCGTAATTGGTCAAACATAGCTCGTTCTAGCACGATGAGGTTCCCCTCCTTTTTCAAGCATTCTGTAATAGTTTATGACCTATAGGCGGATTCTGTTCGTTTTGTTTTCAGATAGTCTACGTTGCAGAATTCTGATGAATAAAACACAGAATTAGAAAGACACTAAGAAAGATAAACTCTTTAAGGTTAATGTATATTCAAACCTTTTCGTAAACATTCAGAAACTAGGGTGATAAAAGTGAAACATAATAGTAATTTTTATACAGAAACAGCCAGAACGTGGTTATTAGATCGAGGAGTAACCATTGACGAAATTGCAGAGTTAGTTTTCTATTTGCAAAAAAAATATTACGAAGGATTAACACATGAATTGTGTGTAGAACATGTAGAAGCTGTTTTGAGAAAACGAGAAGTTCAAAACGCAATCATTACTGGAATTCAATTAGATCGATTAGCAGAGAAAAATCTACTCGATAGTCCCCTACAAGAGATAATTGACCGCGATGAAGGATTATATGGCGTAGACGAAATCATAGCTCTATCTATTGTAAATGTATATGGCTCCATTGGGTTTACCAATTACGGTTATATTGATAAAAAGAAACCAGGAGTACTTCAAAGATTAAATGATAAAAACAACGGATGTCATACTTTTTTAGACGATATCGTAGGAGCAATTGCAGCCGCGGCATCAAGTAGATTAGCACATAGCGCTGAAAATACAGAATAGGGCATATCACAAGGTCGTTCTATGACCTTGTGATATGCCCGAAACAGGAAGTGACTCTTCCCGCCCATCAAATTTCCCAATCATCTAAAGATTCAATAGACCAGGTAGGTTGCACCTCTACTGTTGTTAAATGTTCCTTTGTTGTTACTCCTGTATGAACAATGATGGTATCCATGCCTGCATTAATCCCAGACAAAATATCCGTATTGTAATTATCTCCCACCATCACCGTCTTCTCGAGCGCTGTTCCTAATACCTCTAATGCTTGATCTACAATAATAGCTTCTGGTTTTCCCATGTAAGTTGCTTTCACACCAGTAGATACCTCTACTACGGATGTGAGAGAGCCGTTCCCTGGTAAGAGACCTCTTTCTGTTGGAATAGCAACGTCTCCATTTGTAGAAAGAAGCGTTGCACCAAAACGAACTAGTAAACAAGCCTTTGCTAACTTTTCATATGTAAGTTCACGATCTAGCCCCATAACTACAACGTTAGCATCTTCTTCCACCAGCTTCATTCCTTTAGATTCCAAAGCAGTAGACAAACCTTCTTCGCCGATCATATACACAGACGCTACACCGTGCTTTTGTTCAATGTAATTTGCAGTAGCAATACTTGTAGTGAAAACATGATCTGAACCGCATGGAATGTCCATAGAGTTTAGCTTATCAGCAACTTGCTCTGGAGTTCTCGACGAATTATTGGTAACAAATAAATATGGAATTTGCTTTTCTGCTAATTTTTTTACAAATCTTGAAGCCGCTTCTATCTTCTCTTCGCCTCGATACATCGTACCATCCAGGTCAATCAAATAACCTTCATATTCTTTCACTAGTACTTCCTCCGTTTACTTTATAATCAAGGGCATGTTATTGAACGTAAAATTTCAGATACAATCTTTAACAAAGCCATATTCAAAAGAAATATCGTCACCCATGGAGTGACGATTACTTTTAGTTTGTATTACGAATTTTATAATAACAATGAGGGTCGTGTCCAGTTGCTATGCACATTTTACATTCAATGTCCTCTGTATCCAAAACTTCTTTGAACAATAAAAGCTCTGATTCACAGATCATTGGAAATTGTTTTGCAACAGCAGCAATGGGACAATTATACTCTTTAAAAATAATACTACCGTCCTCTTCATGTGTAATCTCCACCATAAATCCTTGTTCATTTTGAAGCTGAGCTAATTCTTGCACTTTTTCCTCTAACGTTTTCCCGATGCCAATTCGCTTTTCAAAACGCTTTCTCTGTCTCTCTCTTCGCTTTTTAAATAGCTCTTCGACTTTTTCAATACCATCTAAATCCATTAAATCATCAAGAAGCTCTACTGCTAAAGTACCGTAATCTCTTGGAAATGTTTCTTCTCCAGTGTGTGACAACTGATATACGTGTGTAGGGCGTCCCATCGCTTGACGCAAAAGAGTTGTTTCTACAATTCCGTCACGCTCTAAAGTATTTAAATGTCGTCGCACAGCCATTTCTGTAATATCTAATTCTAAAGCGATTACAGAAACAGTTAATTGCTTCCTCTTTTTTATTAGACCTAGAATATGATCTCTCGTAGAGGTGGTTTTCGTTGGCATATTTCTCACCTTCCTTCCCTTTTATTGTAAGTTAAAAAAGGTATTTCGTAAATTTACTTAGTAAAAAGTTTAAAAATTTGACTTAATCCGTTCATTAGATGTTCAATATTTAGTTTGAAATTTGATATATTTTAGTAAAACGCTTACTATCTATATGCTTTAATCTTTTGAAGGTAAAAAAGCAGAAACAGGACCTAGCTCATTTTCTAAATATAAACGCACTTTTCCTGGAAACGTTAGTAAAGCTGGCATAGATTTATTCATATTTGAATGTAATTCAGCACTATTTATTTCTGTATATTCTTGCAATACTATTTTTCTCATCAAGATAAAATCCTTTAATACTATTCCATCTTCATTACTAATTACCTTTTCATCCACCAAAATGTTAATTACATCTTCGTAGCTCCCTGGATCACGCATGATAAACCCGTCAATCATTTGATTACCTACATCAATGATTACTTCAATAGTCATATGTACAAAGCGTTCTAAAGCAACTTTTTCTATGTCACTTTTCCATTCTTGTTGTTGTGAAAAAATACTCAGCTGTTTCTCCATATACTGCAATCTATTTTCTAATAATTCCCTATCTACAAAATACATGAATATCACCTTTTCTCTCCTATTTTTCACTATTTAGTATAGCACATTGCTATTCTAACCTTTATTAAATCTCTTTACTATTCAAAATATGATTTATTTCCCCTATCTTTTTTGGTATCATGATGAAGAATTACTAGATGTATAGAGAGAAATTATGGGGGAATTAACATTGGATCGTGAATTGGCACTGGAAATCGTACGAGTTACGGAAGCTGCAGCACTTGCTTCCTCTCAATGGATGGGAAGAGGTTTAAAGAATGAAGCAGATGACGCTGCTACAAATGCAATGAGAAGTATGTTTGATTCTGTAAACATGCAAGGTACAGTTGTCATAGGTGAAGGGGAACTCGATGAAGCACCGATGCTTTACATAGGAGAAAAACTAGGTACAGGGAATGGTCCGGAAGTAGATATTGCTGTGGATCCTCTAGAAGGTACAAATATCGTTGCAAAAGGGTATCCAAATGCCATGGCTATCATCGCTGTAGCTGACAGAGGTACTTTGCTTCATGCACCTGATATGTATATGGAAAAATTAGTGGTAGGTCCAGAGGCTGCTGGCCTCGTCCGATTAACGGATCCTATCGAAAAAACAATTGATATTGTTGCAAAAATGACGCAAAAACGAGTCAGAGATGTTACAGTTATAATACAAGAACGTCCAAGACATAATGAATTGGTTGAGCGTATCCGCCAAAAAGGTGCTCGTGTGACGTTTTTCGAAGACGGTGACGTTGCTGCATCTATTGCTGCCGCAATGCCAAGAACTGGCATAGACATTTTTGTTGGTACAGGAGGAGCACCAGAAGGTGTAATTACCGCAGCTGCAATTAAAGCGTTGGGCGGGGATATGCAAGCTCGTTTAGCACCAATGAATGAGGAAGAAATAGAGAGATGTAAGAAAATGGGGATTGAGGATACTTCTCTCGTTCTTCAACTGGATGATCTAGTTAGAGGAGATGACGCGATCTTTGCTGCTACTGGCGTATCTTCCGGGGAATTACTAGAAGGAGTTCGATTTTTGGGTTCTGATTTAGTTGAGACGGATTCCATTGTAATGAGAGCTAAAACAGGTACAATTCGTTATATTAAAGCACATCACCGATTAAATCAGAAACCGCATCTTGCAATGCCTGAGGAATAGTTTTCGTTTACGACTAAAATTTGAGTGAAATGAGGGTTTCTTATGACAGAACGATTTTTCTTATATGATGAAGTAGAAGATACAAAAACTAGGTTCATTAGTTTTATGGGAGAGTCACAACGGTTCGATCTAATCATTATGACAACCAATCGATATTATGGAAAAAAACTTGTGTTAGACATTCAATCGAATCGATTTGGCATTATTGGTTCCGATGACTTAGAAGAACCAGGCTACTTAGAAGATGCCTTTCAACTAAATGAAGAAGATGGAAAAGAACTAAGAGAATTTTTATACGAAGTAATATAAGCATATTGTTTATCATTGAATTTCCTAATATTTAATACAATGAATAGCACCGCCATAACACATACTAATGTTAATGGAGGTGCTTTTTAATGGGAAAAGACTCCCGACATGTAGATTCAAAAAAAGAGAACGAACAAGATTATCACGATTTCATTACAGTTGAAAAAAACAAAAATCAAATACTTCCAGAATTTGATCCTGAAGGTCCTTATGGTTCACCCTTTCAACCTACTCCTGGGAAAAGTAGCCCCTGGGAAGAAGGTCAACAAGCTATAAGTGCATTTACGTATGAAAATAAAAACCTTCACCAGAACTTAGAACGGAAGGATCCAGGTTCTCATCCTACTCACGATGACAAACGGGCTGATCGTGGAGAGCCCTTTTAATTTAATAAGTAGACGAAGGAAGAGGCTTGTGATGATCTAGGAAAGCCGACAATCTAGAGAAAAAACAAGAAAACGTTAAGCTCAGAAATTTGAAAAAAGAGGCTGGAATATAACGAAAGTGTAACATTGAAAAGACGAACGATAGGTAACCTTAGCGGCGGAAATATACGAAGACTCCGGCGGGATCAAAAGGCAAGGGTGAGACCCCAAGAGTGCTTAAGCGCTCGGCTACTAACCAACCGTCTGCGGAAAGCGAAGTATATTTCTGCCGCGAATAGTATACCAAGAATCATTTCGTTCGGATTTCTCTTTACTGAAAACACTTTTGTCCCAGCCTCTTTCTACTTTTGACTACTTTACTAATGCTTCTTTCACTGTCTTATTGGATTTCTTTCGCTCATTAACTTTTTTAACAACAAAATAAGAACACCCAAAGTTACAATACTCGTATAAATATTCAGGTAATGAACCAATTTTTAAATCAAATGTAGATTTTCGATTATCATCTTCAAAAAATCCCTTTAATCGAAGCTGTTCATAACCCCAATCACCTACAATATAATCATATTTATTTAAAACGTCACTAAACCGATTTTTAAACTCTTCTTCATTCCAACCACCACGAACATCTTCCACAACTTCATATGTGTTTCCTTGTACTTTGATCATAGTAGGCACCTCTCTTTTCTATTTCTATCTTGCCTTATTTACACAAAAAATTCAATGTTCAATATGAAAGAGACCAACAATTACCACCGTAAACTCCTTTCTATTAGGTCATCCTATAAACTAGGAGGTGTTAACATGATGAAAAAGAGTAGTTTTTTCATGTTTTTCGGATTGTTTTTACTAACATTGTCAGCTTGTGGAACGAACAATGATGCTTCTCAACAAGGGTTTCAATTATTCGGTGAGTATCAGCAACCTGAAGAAAGATTTGTTATTAATCGTCGTGCATCAGATGAGGATATCAATAAATATCACCGATTTGGTTTTCACAGAGACTCAAAAGAAACAGCTTATAGTGGACAAAATGTACCACAATACTCTGTGTATGATCATTCTTTATTAGCTGAAACGATAAGTCATGTCTCAGCAACATTACCATCCATAGAAGAAATTGCTGTTCTCGTTACTGAGCAACATGTCTTAATGGCCTATGAATCAACAAACAATAACAAAAGCGAAGTGGCTACTCAGTTAAGGAAAACTGCTTATTCATTCGTGCCAGCCTATTTTGATGTATATGTTGCAGAAGGTAGACTGTTCATGAAAGACATAGAACGATTCCAAGGATTGTCTTCACAGGACCCTTCCTATAGAGGAACACTGGATGCAACAATTGAAGAAATGAAATCATATCCTCAAGGAGAAGCGTTACAAATGGACGACCCAATGCTTAAGGACACGAGATTTGATCAGAATCGAGATTATGATCGTCAAGGACATGGGAATTACAATCGAAACTCTAATAGGTCTATGGATTAGATATTATTCTAATCAAAGAAAGTCACCTCCAATGTGAAGGTGACTTTCTATTTAACCTTGTTCCGCTGCTGCATTTACTTGTTCATCAGCATGATATGATGAACGAACTAAAGGACCTGATTCACAATGCTTAAATCCTTTACTTAAAGCAATATCACGAAGTTCTTTAAATTCTTCAGGTGTCCAATATTTCACAATTTTTAAATGGCTTTTCGACGGCTGTAAGTATTGACCAATTGTCATAATATCTACATCTACTGCTCGGAGATCATCCATTGTCTCTATTATTTCTTCCTTTGTTTCCCCTAACCCTATCATCAAACTTGATTTTGTTGGGATTTTAGGCTGTAATTCCTTTGCTCTTTTTAAAAATTCTAAGGAACGCTCATACGTTGCTCGAGCACGAACTCTTGGAGTCAGTCGTTTTACCGTTTCTATATTATGATTTAATATATTAGGTCTTGCATCCATTAATATTTTTAAATTTTCTATTTTTCCACCCATATCTGATGGAAGAACTTCTACTGTTGTAAATGGCGTTGCACGACGAATAGCACGAACTGTCTCTGCAAAGATTTCAGCTCCTCCGTCTTTCAAGTCATCTCTGGCAACTGCTGTGATAACAGTGTGTTTTAACCCCATGAGCTTCACAGATTCTGCTACTCTTTCTGGTTCTTGTCGATCTAATTCATTCGGTAAACCGGTTTTTACAGCACAAAAACGACAAGCACGAGTACATACATCTCCAAGGATCATAAATGTAGCTGTTTTACGCTCAGCCCAACACTCATGGATATTAGGACAACGAGCTTCCTCACAAACTGTATGTAATTTCTTCTCACGCATCATCTTTTTTAACCCTGTATAGGAGTCATTTGTATTAAGCTTTATTTTTAACCATTCTGGTTTTCTCACATACTCTTCTTGCTTTGCCATTTGTTTCACTCCAATTCCATTCTTTGCATGTCTTTCGTAGTTTACATATTCAACGGCTATCTTATTATACTACATTATAGGTATTCATACTATGTTGAGAATCATTAGTAACTTTAACATGAAAAGGTAGAAATCTCAAAGGTTCAGCACCAGTAACCTAATGATTATATGATAATTTCCAACATTTTTCCGTATGGTTTTACATGTATTAGTCACACACTAGATATATGTAAGAAGTATGAAAGGAGAGTTCCTACCATGAGATTGAAAAAAATGAAACTAATAATCGGATTATTCCTTCTTATGTTCATACTTCCAACGAACATAGTTGCAGCAAACATTGAAGATCTTTCTTCAGAAGAGATTTTTGCTGAAAGATTAGCACTATACTTAAAAACAGAAGCAACTACGCAAATTCCATGGTATTATTTTGCTGCAGTTGATAGCTATGAACGAGGACTGAGGGAAGCTCGTAAAGACTTGCCAAAAGAAGATGGTTTTATTGCTATTTACTATTCCCAGGAAGATTGGGTCGGAGCACAAAATCCAAATAAACAAGACACAAATGCAATTTCTATCTCCATGTTTGATGGTGTAGGATTAGATGGAAATGGAGACGGAAAAGCAGATCTTAATGATGATGAAGATGTGTTGTACACGTTTGCTCAACACCTTTCGAAATTTGGGCAAAAAGAAGATGATATCCGAATCGGGTTATGGGATTATTACCAACGAGACAAAGCTATTGAGCTAATTACAGGGCATGCAAAAGTATACAAGAAATTTAATACACTTGATTTACGTGACCGTTCATTTCCAATGCCATTACACTTTAATTATAGTTACCGAAGCACTTGGGGAGATGGTCGTGGTTGGGGTGGACGTCGTATCCATGAAGGTACGGATATCTTTGCAGATTACGGAACACCTGTTAAATCCACCACTTATGGTATCGTTGAATTAAAAGGGTGGAATAAATATGGTGGCTGGCGGATTGGTATTCGTGATGTAAAAAACGTATACCATTATTACGCTCATTTAAGTAGCTTTGAAAAAGGTATGGAACGAGGAACAATCGTAGAACCTGGTACGGTAATCGGATATGTAGGAAGTTCAGGTTACGGTAAACCAGGAACGCAAGGGAAATTTCCACCTCATTTACATTACGGTATGTACAAAGACAACGGTAGGATTGAATGGTCCTTTGATCCATATCAAAGCTTACGTGTTTGGGAACGACTAGATCGTCAGAAGAAAAATAATTAGTTTGTTTATCTGCTTTTAAGGATAACTAAACGGAGATCGAGGGGAAGTCACTGTATTTTTACGGTGACTTCTTTTTTTAGGTGGGTTGCGCATTATATGTGCGAGTTTTTGAAATATATGTGCGAGTTGCGTGATTATATGTGCGAGTTTTTGAAATATATGTGCGAGTTGCTTGATTATATGTGCGAATTTCTCACTTTTATGTGCGAATTCCGCAATAATATGTGCACTTCTCTTTTTTGAGACCTTGCCCTATCGATTTTAACCTTTAACTCGTTTTCTCCCCCTGTACTGTCTTTCTTAAAAAAACAAAATTTGCCCTTTTTTAATAGGAGATAAATATATGTGCGATTATCTGACTTTTATGTGCGATTTTTGATATATATGTGCGAGTTGCGTGATT
>NZ_JBGUAU010000035.1:0-55111 GCF_041820985.1 Evansella sp. AB-rgal1 | reverse complement strand
TAGTTTCCAATCTGGAGTTGCTAAAAAGGCGGTTAGTTAGTTTAGATTGATTATAATTAGAAGCACGAGAACCGTCCCTACTGCTTCCCTAATAGAGTTTGTATTAGCTTTCTTGGTAAAAATCTAGGTAAACTCGCTACGAATCGAAATGTAAATCCTGGTACGACGACAGGATCTCCTTTTAACACTGCTTTATATCCAATTTTTGCAACATCAGTTGCAGTCATCCCATATTTATTAAAAAGGGGTTCCATTTCCCCCACGTTTGCAACTTTTGCAAAGTTTGTTTTTGTAGGTCCAGGACAAAGAGCTGTGACGGCAATATCTCCTTTTCTTCTTAATTCTGAGTGTAAGGATTCAGAAAAGGACAGTACATATGACTTTGTAGCAGCATAGACACTCATAGAAGGAACAGAAACAAATGAAGCGACTGAACCGACGTTCAGTACTCGTCCATATTTTTTCTCAACCATATCTTGAGCAAATAGATGGGTTAGCTCCGTTAAAGCAAACATGTTTAGCTGCATCATGTTCGTTTGTTTCTCTAACTCTAGCTCTGTAAATTTTCCAGTCATTCCATAACCAGCGTTGTTCACTAAGACATGGACATGCATCCCAATGTCTTTCACGTGATTATATAGATCTTTAGGAGCGCCAGGTGAGGAGAGATCTTTTGATATAGTCACTATATCGATAGTATCATCAGCTAGCTCCTCTTTTATTTTAGTTAACAATTCGGTATTCCGCGCAACAAGAATCAAATTATATTTATTACCCGCAAATATCTTCGCTAACTCGTATCCAATACCACTGCTAGCACCCGTAATTAATACTGTTTTATTTATCATGGTTCACACCTCATAAGGGATATTTAATCTGTTTAGTATAGCCACATATATTATATAGGAACATCACTGAATAAAGGAAGCATAGGGGACGGTTCTTAGTGCTTCTTTGGAGAATTATTCTAATTTGTATCTGGGAATCATCACATTAGTGGAGACTATTGTTATTTTAGATTATTCTGTTCTGTATTTTTTTCCTGTGCGTATCGTAATAATAGAAAACGAAGTTCTTTGCCGAGAAAGAAAAGGTTGTTATATAGAACGTAAGGCATTATAATTGGTTTATAAATTCTATATAAAGAACACGATGGTGTCGGAAGGAGTTGGTCTATGATGAATTATTATGATGTTTTAGGAGTTCATTACCGTGCTTCTAAGGAAGAAATTAAACAGGCATATCGACAAATGGCAAAGCTTCATCATCCTGACGTTGGTGGAGATCCTAATTTTTTCAAGCAAGGGCAAAAAGCATATAAAATTCTCATAGATAACCAACTTCGAATGCAATATGATGCTTATTTTTCCACTACACTAGTTGGACAGCAAAAGGGTAAATCGTATGAATGGCAGGAGATGAATTGGAAAAAACAAAAGTCACCACGTTACAACAAGCATGATAACACTCATAATGATCGTTCAAAAGCTCCAATAATAAAACCAAGAAATGTACACGCAAATATTCAAAATGGCGGATTTGTAACTACAGATGGACAGTGGATTTATGTAAGTGGAAAACAAGGACTTTATAAAATGAAAGAAGATGGATCGGAGTTAGAGAAGCTTTTTCACAGTGATGTAAGTTATCTTAATGTACGTGGTCCTGAACTATTTTTTAGCAACAGTACAGGAGTTTTCCAAATAAATAGTAGATTAAACTATCTATCAAAAAAAGTAATAAATAGAGAGGTTCGCAATTTAGTAGTGTACGAGAATAGTTTGTATTTTTTACTACCAAATCAGTTGGGAATCTATAGAACGGATCTGAATGGTCAAAATGGGCATGTTCTCACTCATGATGAGGCTCTACAAATGGCGATTCAAGATAATTGGATATATTATACACGGAGAGCTGATGGCATTTCCCGATTGTACAAGATGAGAATAGACGGAACGGAAAAGCGATTGATGATGAAAAATGGAGTGGGCTCCTTTGCGGTCGATGGAGGCAGTATTTACTTCTTAAATTTAAGCTCGTGGTTTGGCAATCTTTGCAAGATCCGCATCGATGGTGTTGGAAATATTTATCCCGTTCAAAATATTTATTCAGAGAGCTTAATTGTTTGTGATAAAAAGATCATTTATATTAACGGCAGGGAAGGGGGACAAGGGAAGGGAGAACTTTATATTAGCGAAGCAGCTAGATTGCATGAAGTAAAAGTCGCAGGTCCAGATAAGAAGGAAGTGCGTGGGATTAATTTTGTAGGAGACTGGATCTACTATCATGATGTCGGTGGCCTATACCGAATACATATAAAAAGCTACGAAAAAGAGAAGGTTGATTGAAGCACTGGGAAGCACAGGGGACGGTTCTCGGTGCTTCTTTTTATAGTTATTCTAATTTCTTCCGTCCTTAAATTAAGTTATAGAAGTACGTTATTCTAGGAGGCGCACATATTATGATTTTTCAACGATCACTTCGATTCGGTATGTATTATTTCTTCCTTTTCCTCGCCCCAAACGACTCTATGAAACTATCTATAGGAAAATTCGTATATTAGTAAAACTTACAATGATCGCTGACAGTTGTATAGAAATTCATTGTTTAATGGAGGAGTATTATGTTAGAGTTTCTTGGAGTATTAGCAGTGTTATTATTCATCTTTTCCCCTGTGATACTTTCATACAGGACCAAAGATAAATCGGACGTTTCAAATAAGGAATTATCAATAAGGAATTTATTAGCTTCAAAATGGTTTGGTGTAACATTTATTATGTTACTGTTATTTGGTGTTTATACTAATAATGGAATAACAGGAATTTTCTCAACTGTTATTATGGCATTTGGTATTTCTATTTTACTATCATTAACGATTAATTTAATTATATATAAAGTAATAAAGTAATGAGGCTGAGACGAAAGTGTTTCCATCGCTGAGATATCCGAACGAAATGATCCTTGCGTATAGTATTCGCTAAGGAAATATACTTCGCGTTCCGCGGGCGGGGCTGGTGAGCTGCCAAGTACTTAAGCACTCCTGGGGTCTGGGGTCTCAACCCTTGCCTTTTGATCCCGCCGGAGTCTTCGTATCTTTCCACCGCTAAGGCTACCTATCGTACGTATATTCAGATCTACACTTTCGTTTTGGCCCAGCCTCATTGTATTTATGGTAAGTACATATGGAGTAAGTGTTCTTGTTAATAAGCTACTAATGTATTATGGAAATCACTAGACTTCTTTCGATACGGTTGTCCTCCTTCTATACTTGAAGAATGATTAAACTCACTAAAGAGTGAAAGGATAAGTAAATCGAAAGCTGTCGCCATGACCTCGTTCCAAATAACCTGCCAGATTAACCTGTGATATTCTCTCATTTTTCACCGCTCATATATATCATAACCAATCTAAACATATACCCTTTTTCATCTATATTTACAACATGAGATTGCTGACAAAAGGAACAACTTGAATCAATTACATTTTCTTCACATTTTTTAATTAAAATAAGTTGACAGATGAATGGATTGAAAATATAGTAATCTTATCGGAATTATACATATACATTATGATAGGAAAAGGAATCATGAATAAATAAACACCCTAACTAGCTCCCGAACTGACTGACGTGTCAATCAAATCACTGACAAAAAAACTGACTGACGTGTCAATCGAGACAAATAGCAAATCACTAGCAGACAAATAAAAAAAGCAAGACACTAAATACTATATATTCATCGGAGGAACTATGAGTACACAGTTAGATCGTCGAAGACAGTTAATGGATAGTGCATTAGAAGAGTTTGCAACGAATGGCTATTATGCAACAAAAATTGCATCTATTGTGGAGCGTACTGGCGTTGCTCAAGGGACATTTTATTGGCATTTTAAAAGTAAAAAAGAAATCGCTCTTGCTATTCTAGCGGAGGGAGAGCAAGCGTTATTAAATGTGATTGAGTCTGGATACCGGAAGGAAGTAGGTACGGTCACGGAGATGTTAGATTCTTCGCAGAGCTTGATGACCCATTTGTTTACGTTTGCGAAGGAAAACCGCGATTTAATGAAGCTTCTATTTTTAACAGGACAAAATGCGGAAGACGAGATTTTAGATTTAATTCAAAAGATAAATCAAGATTTAGAAGATGCATTCAATCGTAATATCCATCGAGCGACTGATCTAGGAATGCTGGAAAAAAGAGATTCTAAGGATCTTAGAGGAACGATGTTAACGAATCTCGTAAAAGGGATGATTCAACGTTGGCTATTCAATCAAAACGAGAATCAAGACTCCATTTCCTCGCTGAATCCTGAGGATATTGCGAAGGAAGTTGTATATTTTGAGTTTTATGGATTACTAGGTGCTTCCCAAGATTAGGAAGAAACGTGAAAACGAAAATAGGAGGTGGGGAGTTGATTCAGTACGTAAGAAGGTCTTTATTACAAGTAATTCCTAGTCTTTTTATCATTTCATTCATTATATTTATCCTTGTATACGTAGCTGGAGATCCAGTAACTTTGATGCTCCCTGAAACTGCGACACAAGAAGATCGTGAAAGATTAACAGTTGCTCTAGGATTGGATCAACCATTTCATATGCAATACGTGCAATATGTTACCAATATGCTCCAAGGTGATTTTGGAACATCGTATGTGTATCGCCAACCAGCATTTGATCTTGTAATGGAACGATTAGGAATTACCCTGCTACTTGCGGCATGTTCCATGTTAGTGGCAATCGTTATCTCTATTCCATTAGGCCTACTTGCTGCATTGTATCGAAATTCAGTCATTGACTTTTTTATTTCGGCCATTTCCATTCTTGGAAAAGCAATGCCGAATTTTTGGATAGGGATTATGCTAATTCTATTTTTTTCCGTAACATATCAAATCTTTCCGGTATCGGGGAGTGGAACGATTTCACATCTGGTTCTTCCATCGGTTACGTTAGGTGTTGCTTTAGCAGCTGAAATGACGAGACTTATTCGAGCGAGTGTGCTTGAGGTGATAGAACAAGACTTCGTTCAAACGGCACGAAGCAAAGGACTAGTGGAATCTCTTGTACTATCTAGACATGTCTTTCTTAATGCGCTTATCCCAGTAGTAACGATCATCGGTCTTCAGTTTCCACAGCTTATTGGAGGAACGATTGTTGTAGAAACTGTATTTTCATGGCCAGGAATTGGTAGATTGCTCCTTTCGGCGATGAATGCAAAGGATATGTCCGTCGTGCAAACAATTGTTTTTGTCATCGCCATTATCACAATTTTCACCAATTTATTAACGGATATGGTGTATCGACTGTTAGATCCTAGAATCAAATACGATAATCAATCGGAATAAGGAGGTGTAGTAATGGACGCAAAACGAGCTAGAAACTCAGTAGGATCGAGAACAATGTTTCACGTACGTAAGATAACATCCTTTGGGCCACATGGATTAATTGGTTTTGTGTTTTTCAGCATGATAAGCTTATTAGCAATTTTTGCTCCATGGATTGTACCGCACGATCCTTTCGTCATAGAAGCTACACAACGACTTATTCCACCAGCATGGATGGAAGGCGGATCCTCCACATTTTTACTCGGAACGGATCATCTAGGTCGTGATATTTTCAGTCGGTTAATTTATGGTTCGAGGATTTCCTTGTTAGTAGGAATTCTCGCAGTAGTTATAGCGGGTGTGATCGGCTTGTTTTTAGGATTAATTTCAGGATATTTCGGAGGAAGTTGGATCGATCAACTCATTATGAGAGTAGTTGATGCAATGCTAGCAATTCCCACTCTTTTACTCGTATTAGTCGTTGTTATTGTATTAGAGCCTGGACTTGCAACACTTATTTTTGTTATTGGAATAACAAGCTGGGTTCAATATACGAGGATCGTTCGAGGTGAAGTGTTAAGTATAAAGGAACGAGATTTCGTTCGGATGGCAAAAACAGCAGGGGCGAGTAACAAACATATTATTATGAAGCATATTTTGCCGAATGCTTTGTCATCGTTTACCGTGATTGCCACAATAGGGGTGGCAAACGCAATTATGACAGAGTCCTCTCTAAGTTTTCTCGGATTAGGGGTTCAGTCGCCAGATATTACGTGGGGAAGCATGCTAAACGATGGGAAAAATTATATCGCCACAAGTTGGTGGGTAGCCACATTTCCAGGCATTGCAATTACAATTACTGTTCTTTCCATCACGTTTATGGGCGATTGGCTTCGCGACTTCTTAGATCCGAAGCTGAAAAAAGGAGGAGATACGAATGAAACTTAACGAAGAGACGGTATCTCCTTTGCTTGAGGTAGACAAGATGACAACTGCTTTTACTACACGAGGTAAGGAAAAAAACGTGGTCGTAGATGCTATCTCGTTTTCCGTCAAAGAAGGGGAAATCGTTGCGATCGTTGGAGAATCCGGAAGTGGCAAGAGTATCACGTCGCTCTCCATTATGGGGCTTTTAAAGCGTGGGGGACAAGTCATTTCTGGTGCCATTTCCTTTGATGGGAAAAATATAGAGAGCATGTCAAAGCAAGAAAGACGTAAGTTACGTGGAAATGAAATGGCAATGATTTTTCAAGAGCCAATGTCATCTCTTAACCCAATGTTAAAAATTAACACGCAGATAGCAGAAGTACTGATAACGCATGAAAAGCTCTCTCGCACAGAGGTGGACAGAAAAGTGGTGCAATTGCTAAAGGAAGTGGAAATTCCTGATGCGGAAAATGTTGCAAAACGATTCCCACATCAGCTGTCAGGTGGGATGCGTCAACGAGTCATGATTGCTATGGCGCTAGCATGTAAACCACGATTACTCATTGCAGATGAGCCAACAACAGCGTTGGATGTAACAATTCAAGCACAAATATTAGCCTTAATCAAAGAGCTAAATCAACAGCATCATACAGGAATCATTCTTATCACACACGATTTGAGTGTAGTGGCGGAAATTGCGGATCGAGTCATTGTGATGTATGCAGGGAAAATTGTGGAAGAGGCAACGGTCTATAACTTGTTTGCTAATCCGCAGCACCCTTATACGATGGGGCTCATGAAGGCAATGCCCAAACTAGAAGAGCAAGTTGAATTTCTGGATGTAATACCGGGAAATGCTCCTTTTGGAAAAAGGCCGTCCGGCTGTCCTTTTCACACAAGATGTCCGAGAGTAACAGATGACTGTGTAGCCGCTTTCCCTGAAGTAATGAAAATTTCAGAAACACATGCAGTTCACTGTCTGTTCCCGGGAAAGGAAGGTGAAGAGGATGAGTGATAACTTGTTACTTTCCGTCGAGAATGTAAAGAAATATTTTTCCGTAAAAAAGAAGTGGCGTGAACAGCAGAAGTATATTAAGGCTGTGGATGGTGTGACTTTTCATGTGGTGGAAGGAGAAACCCTTGGAATTGTTGGGGAGTCAGGTTCCGGAAAGTCTACCGTTGCAAAGCTAATTCTCCAGTTGCTAACTCCTTCGGAAGGAACCATTTCATTTAAGGGGAAAAATATCGCGCAGCTTTCTTCTAGTGAAGGAAAAGAAGTGAAGAAAAACATTCAAACAGTTTTCCAAGATCCATATTCTTCTTTAAATCCAAGGATGAGGGCGAAAGACATCGTAACAGAGCCTCTTCTCATTCATCAAAAGCTATCCAAAAAAGAACGAGAAGCGATAGCGTTGCAGCTATTAGAGGAAGTTGGATTGAGTAGGGAGCATTTGAATCGTTATCCGCATGAATTTAGTGGTGGACAGAGGCAACGACTTAGCATTGCAAGAGCGATTTCATTAAAGCCAGATCTCATTGTATGTGATGAAGCAGTGTCCGCGTTGGACGTGTCGATTCAAGCACAAATCTTAAATTTACTAAAGCAACTACAAAGAGATCATGGAATTGCGTTTATTTTTATCGCTCATGGATTGCCAGCAGTAAAGCATATTAGTCATCGAATTGCGATTATGTACGCTGGAAAAATTGTAGAGGTTGCTGATCGAGAGGAGATGTTTACCTCACCGAAGCATCCTTACACAAAGGCGTTGATTGATTCGATTCCAACGTCAGATCCGTTTCAGCGAAAGGAACGGGAACTGATAAAAGGAGAGCCGCCAAGTGTCATTGATCGACCACCAGGCTGCCCTTTTCATACGCGTTGTCCGTACGCAGAGGAAATATGTAGAAGCAAGGAACCAAAATTAGAAGAGGTATCAAAAGGGAATAGCTTTGCTTGCCACTTCCCTTTGAATATAAATTAAGAACTTATAGGAGGAGAAACATGAAAAGAGTTATATATTCATTTTTTACCATCGTAGCATTTGTAATTGTATTAGCAGCTTGCTCAAACAATGGAAATAACGAAGGAAATACAAATGGTGATGCAAAGGATGATACGGATGAGCGTGTGTTAACTATTGCAAATCCTGCAGATATTAACACATTTGATCCGCAAAACAATAGTGTTATCACTACTTCTGCGGTTTTAGTAAACGTTTATAACAAACTAGTAAAACGTGACGCGGAAGGTCATATTGTTCCTGATTTAGCAACAACATGGGATCAAGTCGATGAAGTGACATGGGAATTTGAATTAGTGGACGGAGTTACGTTCCATAATGGAGATGCGTTAACGGCAGAAGACGTGAAATTTTCACTAGAGAGAATTGCAACGGACTCTTCCTTATTAATGCATGGTACATTTAACAAAATTCTAGAAGTGAATGTAATAAACAACACGACAGTACAAATTGTTACAGAAGATCCAGATCCTCAATTGTTAAGTCGTCTGTCTATTGCTGCAGCAAGTATACTACCTAAGGATTATTTTGCGGAAGTAGGAATTGACGAATTCTTACAAAATCCGATTGGTTCTGGGCCATATCAGTATAGTCAGTGGTTACGCGATGACCGAGTAGAGCTTGTAAAATTTGATGAGTATTTTGAGGGAGCACCAAAATGGGACACGGTTCGATTCCAAGTTGTACCGGAGGATTCAACGAGGGTTTCTGAATTGTTAACAGGTGGTATTGATATTGCGTTTAACATTCCAAGCTCCGATATTGAGCGTATTGAAGCGAATGATGGTACACATGTTGCGTTAGAACCAATTCAGCGTGTCATTCAGCTCTGGTTGTCAACAGAGGAGGATGCTCCTACAGCGGACCCTCGTGTTCGTGAAGCGATCGAACTAGCGATTGATAACCAAGTAATTATTGACCAGATATTAGAAGGAAATGCAACACCAACGAGAACTCATGTAAGTCCTGGTAATTTTGGAGCAGATGAATCATTATACAACACATATTTGTATGATCCTGACCGTGCAAGAGAATTACTTGCAGAAGCGGGCTATGCAGATGGAATTACAGTGGAGATTTCCGCTAACAACTACTACCGCGAAATCGGTGAAGTAGTAGGTGGAATGCTTGCAGCCGTTGGTATTACAGCGGATATTGAGATGATTGAGCAAAGTCAATTTGCTGATAGACTATTTAATCATGCATTAGCAGAAGGTGTTTTAGTAGGTTGGGGAAATGATATGTTCGATGGTAGTATTCTAGAGTTATTTAGAGAATCGAATGTAACGAGTTACTCTAATAGTTATGTGGAGGAATTATTAGATGCAGCTGCATACAACATGGACGAAGAAGAGAGAGCAGCTCAATATCGTGAAATTCAACAAATTTTAGCAGAAGAACGTCCAGTAGTTTACTTGTTCCAATTGAGAGGACGCTATGGTGTAAGTGATCGCATCAACTACACACCACGTCTAGATGAATTGTATTATGCGGATGAAATTGAATTAAATTAATATAAAAAGAACGAAAAATTGATAATGTCTAATTGTCTTTTAAACCTAATTGAATTCATAGATAAGTGAAATGGTATATTGACTACATGGGACCTAGTCAATGAAGAATAGAGAAAACCAGTACTACTTGGTTTTCTCACCATTTACTGAAGAATAGGAGTCTATAAAATGACAGCACATATTTCACAATGGGAAGCGTTTATGCTAGAAACATTAGTATCAAAAGGTATCTCGAGTACGGATCTTTTGTTTTTTCTTCAAACAAAGGATGTTGCTGCAATAGAAGTCTATGATACTAGTTTTGAGTATGAGGATCTACTTACTGCGTATGAAACGGATACAGAAAATATAACGAAAGCCGTTTTAGAAGGCTACTCAGTAAAGTTTTTAACGAAACTAGGCGTAAAAAAGTTGCTATCGTTAAAATTTGATTTGGAAGAAGGAACTGGATATCAAGTGAATGGAAACGTTTTTGAAGATGTTTCCATATCAAATAGTAAGCAGGAATTACTTCGAGTCATTCTATCTTCTAATTGGAAACTAGAAAAAGAAGAGAACTCGATCCGAATAGTTCCGATAGCCGGATAAATTTGTTGGAAGCAGTGGGGAAAGCAGTGGGGACGGTTCTCCCTGCTTCTTTTTATACTTATTCTAATCTAGTGGATGTAGAGATGATGTGGAATGGTATGAGTAGATATAGATTTCCACCATATGGCTTTGTATAAATAAACCACCCCCATACCTCTAAATAGGTACGGGGGTTCGTGTCTCTTATTAGGATTTTTCAAAAGATGCAATAAATCTACTATATTTCATTGGGAAGCTGATGAAGGAAAGAGCACCTTTTCTTAGCTTCAGATAGGATATTTTTATAATACCACTTTATTCTTCCCTTGTTTTTTCCCGTGAAGTAGCTTCTGATCTGCTCTGTTAATAATACTAGAAATTGATTGATCATCGTCATACAAGAGTACTCCCGGATCATGTCACCTTACCATACTTTTTGCAGAAATATGTTTAACTATGATAGAAGCGGGAACGGAATTACTATAAGCGAAAATCATGATATAAAGGTGGTTTTTATGAGTAGTAAAATGCAAGAGTTAATTGATGGATTAAATGTAGATCTAGCAAATGAGTATGCGGCGAGCATTATGTACACGAACAATGCTGCTGTTGTATCAGGATTGTATCGGCAAACATTAAAGCCATTCTTTGAAAGTGAAATTTCAGACGAACAAGGTCATGCTCTTTATTTAGCAGAAAAAATTAAAGTGCTCGGTGGAACTCCGACAACCACACCAGCAGAAGTGAAGCAACCGTCCGATGTAAAAGAAATGCTACAGGAAGCACGAGAAGCAGAAAAACAAACAATTGAGCGTTATGAAGTACGAAAACAACTCGCGGAAGAGCTAAATCAAACGGAACTAGTTGTAAAACTTGAAGATATGATTGCAGACGAGACACATCACATGGAAGAGCTAGACCGTATTCTTGCAGATGCTCGGTTTCACTAAGGTAATGTGGTAGCTTTGGATAGAAGTTTCCATGCAAGTTTTCAATTGTATGGAAAGATAGTTTGTTATGAAAATGGACAAGGGCCACTCATCAAAAGTGGCTGATAGCAACTGGAAAAAAATGATGATGTTTTTTTATAAAAGTACAGAATTCACACTGATCACGAAAAGGGAACGAACTCTAAACGAGGGAGGCAATATAATGATAACCGTAAAGCCGATCGATTTAGAAGCTATCATGGAAGTGGTTGTGAACGGGAAGATAACGAAAGAGGATATGGAAGAGTTTGAACAACTTTTTAAAGAGAAAAAAGAGAAGTACGGCAAGGTAGATCTACTGATGGAGGTTCATGAGATTCAAGGATACTCCATGCAAGCGGTCATGGAAGACTTACAATTCAGCGCAAAACACTGGAGAGACTTTAACAAAATTGCTATTCTAACCGATAAAAAGTGGATCCAGATAGCTTCAAATATTAGTAACGTGTTACCAGGAGTTGAAGTGAAGCACTTTGACCTTGTTGAAAGAGATAAAGCATTGTATTGGTTGGATTAGTTCGATCATGGAGCGGAAGAGGAGATTCCTAGAGTAGTATCAATGTTCGTAGTCTTCGTTGCTAAGTGAATATTGAGGTGGATCGACTTCTCGAGAGAAGCTGGTATTTTAGTGAATTACAGCTCCATAGTATCGTTTCACCTTCTATAGTGCGTATCAAAAGGTGTATTTTCACCTTTTGATACGCACTTTTTTATATGTCTTGGATTAACCTGTTTGTCGTTTGACGAAATTCGACAAATTGTTAGATATCGGGGTCTAATTGTTAGATATTCCTCTCTAATTGTTAGATTCTAACGCTGAATTGTTAGATATTCCATATTACTGGTAAACAAAACAACCCAAATAGCAGCTAAACCATGGGAGAACCGAAAAAACTTACTAGTTTATCCATCTAACTGAAAATTATTGTAGGAATTAAGACAAAACTAGTACCGACAGCTCCCCAAAGTGTAAAAGACATCAACAAAACAAACTAAAATCAAGATAGAAGAGCCATTACCATTTGAAAATTCCTAATTTTCCATTCTTGATCCTCACCAATCCCAAAACATCCCTTTGCTTAATAATTTACAAATACTACACAAATGGAACGGATCACCTATTTGTTTTTTCTCGTTTTGCTGTTAAAATCATTAGGTAACGAATTATCTTTTTATATAACTTAGTTAATCTAAATAACAAAGTCGGCATTAAAACCGAAGTCAGAATTCAAAACAAATGTAAAAACAACTATACATTATTTTTCAAAAAAAAAGAGTGGTCCAATTCATATGGATCACTCGTTCTTTATGTGAATTTACCATTAGAAAGGGATCTTTATGACAAAAACTCATCTTAAAAGCCTATCAATTATTGCAGTTACTTGGCCCATTTTTATAGAAACCATGCTTCATATCATGTTGAGAACTGCGGACACGTTTATGCTAAGTAAAGTGTCGGACGAAGCAGTTGCATCTGTTGGAGTTGCAAACCAAATTATCATGTTTGTATTCTTCTTGTTTCAATTTATCGCTACGGGTACATCCGTTGTCGTGGCCCAATATCTCGGGGCGGAAAAATACGATGAAATTAAGAAATATACGGGGAATGGAATTTTAATTAACTTTGTATTTGGGTTGTTCGTTGCAACCTTGCTCATAGTTTTTAGTCGACAATTATTAGGGATTTTCCAACTTGATCCAGCGTTATTTGAGCAAGCAAGAACCTTCCTTATTATCGTAGGAGCGGCGCTTGTTTTCCAAGCAATGAGTGTTACGATGTCCATGATTATCCAAACTCACGGCTACACGAAAGAAACCATGTATGTGAGTGGCGGAATGAATATCGTAAATATTATCGGGAACTATCTATTTATCTATGGTGCGCTTGGTTTTCCTCAATGGGGAGTACCTGGAGTTGCTATCGCTACAGCATTTAGTCAGTTTCTAGCGTTGATTGCCTTTGCCCTCGTTCTTTATTATCGTGTAAAACTAAAGTTGACGTGGAGTGACTTTGTTGATATTCAAAAAGAACGTTTAACGAAAGTGTTAAGCATCGGATTGCCAGCATCCATTGCAAATATTTCTTATAATAGTAGTCAGTTGGTAACGACAGCGATCATTACATTGCTTGGAACACAAATGCTGGCAACGCGTATTTACTCGTTGAATGTACTTTTCTTTGTAATGGCGTTAGGGATCTCTCTTGGAAGAGGGTCACAAATCATTACGGGGCATTTGATAGGTGCCGGAAAAATGGAAGAAGCATATAAAGCAGGTATTCGAAACGTACGTTGGAGCATCTTGATTGCTCTAGGAACAACAACTCTCATCGTATTAATTCGAGAGCCGATGATGCGAATCTTCACGGACGATCCAGAAATTATCAAAATGGGAGCGATTCTGTTAATTTTGGGCTTCTTATTGGAGCCAGGACGCTGCTTGAACTTAGTGTATGGTGCAACGCTTCAAGCAGCAGGGGATGCTCGCTTCTTGATGATTGTTTCCATATCCGTCATTTGGGGTTTTGCGGTACCTTTATACTATATTCTAGGAATCTCTCTAGGATGGGGTTTAATAGGAATCTGGATTGCCTTTATCTTAGACGAGTGGGTTCGAGGAATCCTCGTCTGGGCCCGTTGGCGTAGCCGAAAGTGGGAGAAGAAAGCACTAATCAAACAAGCAGAAAAAGAAGAAGGCGTGGCGTAGGTTGATGGAAGCAGTGGGGACGGTTCTCGCTGCTTCTTTTTATATTCTTTCTAAATAGAAGCACGGAGAACCGTCCCCGATGCTCCCCCGATGCTCCCTCAGTTGCATTTTTCGTCAAAATTTTACAAAATCTTAATCTTTCCTTAAAAGTGTAGTGATACAATTAAAAACAATTCACTATAGAAAGTGTGACAACAATTGATGAACAGACGTTTAACAATGAAGGATCAGTTGTCTGATGTATTATCGTACATTCTATATTTTCGAAATAAAGAATGCAAATACCTATCAGACCTTGCGAAATTTTTAGAATTAAAGAGTATTATGAGAAATAATTTGCTAACAACATTTTTCCAACCTATTATAGATTTGGAGAACGGTTCGATTTTTGGGTATGAAGCATTAAATAGACCCCCCTCTAGCCGAAGTTTTGCATCAACTGAGAAATTTTATGATTATATTGGGAAAACAAATCAGGTTTTCCTTTTTGATTTACTTTGTCGAAATCAAGCAATATCTAAGTTTTACGAAAGCGTTCACGATAAGGCTTGGTGTAACGAGCGTTTTCTATTTATCAATATTCACCCTCAAGTGCTGATGGACTCTGACTATAAAAGTGGTGAAACAACGAAATTGTTACGGGAATTAGATATTCCTCCAAAGCAAGTTATCTTTGAAATAACCGAAAAACAAGCAGTAACTGATTATGTGCTGTTTGAGAAGGTGTTATCTCATTATCGTTCTCAGGGATTTCGAATTGCGGTGGATGATGCAGGGAGTGGTTTCAATAGTTTAAAAGCAATTGTTCATCTCAAACCAGAGATTCTTAAACTAGATCGATCGCTGATACATAATATCACTCAAAGCAACGAGCAGCAAAAGATGACTAAGCTATTACTTGATTTTGCAATAGAATCTGGAACCAAAATAGTGGCGGAGGGAATAGAGCAGCAAGAGGACTTAAATTATTTGCGGGAATTAGGAATTCATTACGGACAAGGATATAAACTCGGTAGACCTAGTGAATTGATTACTTCTTGAAAAAATGCGAGGGATTTGTATGATCAATGTAATTGGGGAAGTTGCGAAAGAGGCTCCTCTAGTAACAATAGAAGCAACTAATCAAGATATCGATACGTTATTTACAGAAAATCCTAGATCTCAAGGAATTGTAGTTTTGGAAAATGAAAAGCCTATTGCTCTCATTACTAGAAGTCAGTTCTACCAGCAAATAGGCACTCTATTCGGATATAGTTTATATATGGGGAGATCTATTAGCCTTTTAATGAATAAAAGTATCCTCAAAGTTGACTACTCTTTAACTATCATAGAGGTTAGCAAAGTTGCAATGGAGAGAAACACAGATGAATTATATGATTATATTATTATTACAAAGGATTCTCTCTATTATGGAGTAGTTACAATACGAGATTTACTAATGAAGTTTGCAGAAATACAGATCCAATTGGCAAGCTATCAAAACCCTCTAACTGGTTTACCGGGAAACAACACAATAGATGAACAACTGAAGAAGCTCCTTTTTTGCGAAAAATTTAGTGTGTTGTACATTGATCTTGATCATTTTAAATCTTATAACGACACATATGGTTTTCTTAAAGGGGATCGGGTAATTCAAGCAACGGCCGCGCTATTGCAAAGTAGTATTGAAGAGGAATCAGGTTTTCTTGGGCATATAGGTGGGGATGATTTTATAATCATTCTTCCTAACTACAATTACACTCCTATTTGTAATCATATAATAGATAACTTTAATAAAATTGTTACGAACGCTTATTCTTTACAACACCTTCAAGACAATTATATTACAGCGAGAGACCGTAACGGAAGAAAAGTAACCACACCGTTACTATCCATTTCAATTGCAGTAGCTACAAATAAAGAACGAACATACACATCAACGGACGACATTGTGGAGTACGCTACAAAAATAAAGAAGATATGTAAAAACTATCATTATAGTTGTTATCATGCTGATTTGGGTTCTTGTTTATGAAGCAGTGGGGACGGTTCTCGCTGCTTCTTTTTATAGTTATTCTAAATAGAAGCACTGAGAACCGTCCCCATCGCTTCCATCGATTCCTCTAATTAGCTTTTGTTTCGATACATATACATCGTAAGTGGGGCAAATATCACGATGATTACAAAGCTTGCAATTAGTACCCACAAAATATCACCAGCGGCTGCTGTGCCATGCATCAAACCTCGTATAGCGGTCACCAAAAGAGAGATGGGGTTTACATCCACAAATGCCTCCAACCATGAAGGAAGCGTTCGTGGATCCACAAACACATTGCTGACAAATGTTAACGGAAAAAGGACAAGCATGCTTACCCCCATCAACGATTTTTCCGAGCGTAGAAGTAAACCCAGGGTGGTCCAAATCCATGACAAGCTAAAGGAGAATATGATTAACAATCCTACAGCAGCAAGCACTCCAACGAAACCTCCATCCGGAC
This sequence comes from Evansella sp. AB-rgal1, assembly GCF_041820985.1. Taxonomy (NCBI): domain Bacteria; kingdom Bacillati; phylum Bacillota; class Bacilli; order Caryophanales; family Bacillaceae; genus Evansella; species Evansella sp. AB-rgal1. The sequence continues at coordinate 38,588 of NZ_JBGUAU010000035.1, read as the reverse complement.
GAAACCCCATGATTAGCCCAAGCGTGATCATAATTGCAGATGCAATTGTATAGCGAAGTGCATCAACAAGAAGCATGCCAACGAGTACGGAAGGTCTCCAAATTGGTAACGAGCGGAAGCGGTCAAAAATGCCCTTTGAAATATCATTATTTAATTCGATCCCGGTGTACATCGTGATCGTTACGATCGTCATTGCCAAAATTCCTGGTAAGAGAAATTGCAAATATTCACCTGTAGAGCCAGCGATGGCACCGCCGAATAAGTAAGTAAACATTAATAAGAACATAATTGGGAATGCGGTAACATCTAACAATTGCTCAGGTACATATTTTATTTTTAACAAAGCACGCCAGCCGAGGGTCAACGAAGTTCGAATGGCGTTAGGGCGTTTTGGGCGAGTTCGCTCTGACAAAACATCCTGCAACAATTCACTTGAGCGAGGATTTGTAGTTGTACTGGTCGATGCGCTCATCCTACATTCTCCTCCTGCTGTTTCGAATTCGTTGCTACTTCTTCTGCTGATCGGCCAGTTATTGTTAGGAAAACTTCGTCAAGACTTGGCTGACCTAGTGAGAAATCAGTCACCTTAATTCCAATGCGAGTAAGCTCTCCTAATGCAGTGGCGGCTAATTCAGAATCGGTGACCTCTGCAGATAACGCCGTAGGATCCGATGTGGAGAGGTGAATAGGTGCCGCCAATTTTTTCGATAAAACTCGTTCCGCATCCTCTCTCATCTCTGGATCCAGTACTCTTACAGTAAGGGAGCCTGAGCCAACAGATGATTTTAATTCACTGCTCGTTCCTTCCGCGATAATTCTTCCTTGATCAATTACCGCAATTCGGTCAGCTAGTTGATCTGCTTCATCCAAATATTGTGTCGTTAACAAAACAGTCGTTCCTGACTTCACAAGGGTCCGAACAATATCCCAAACTTGATTTCGGCTTCGGGGATCTAGTCCTGTCGTAGGTTCGTCAAGAAATAACAGATCAGGTGTAACAACTATGCTTGCAGCGATATCCAATCTTCTACGCATCCCACCAGAGTATTTTTTCACCTGTCTTTTTGCTGCAACCTCTAAATCAAATGCACGCAACAGCTGTAAAGCACGCTCTTTTGCTTCTGTTTTGGAAAAACCAAGTAATCTTCCAATCAAAATCAAGTTTTCAAATCCAGTAAGATCCTCATCAACCGAAGCGAATTGTCCTGTAAGACTGACTCGACTGCGCACCTCATTGCCTTCTGTCGCAAGGTCATAGCCCAAAACTGTTGCAGTACCTTCATCTGGTTGTAGTAATGTAGCAAGCATTCTAACAGTTGTCGTCTTGCCAGCACCGTTCGGACCTAAAAAACCATAAACAGTACCTTTCCGTACCCTCAGAGTAACCCCATCAACAGCACGATTCTTCCCGAAAATCTTTACCAAACCATCTGCCTCAATCGCAAATTCACTTGATTTTGTCACTATCTCACATCCTTTTTCTTTACTCCATTTTATTCATAGTAATCACATCCCATATTTATTCCACCAAAAGCAGTGGGGACGGTTCTCGCTGCTTCTTTTTATAGTTATTCTAAATAGAAGCAGTGAGAACCGTCCCCATCGCTTCCTCCCACTGCTCCCCGATGCCTCCCCGCACCGCCAAAATAAACCTTTAACTTTATAAACATCTATTCATAATTACCAATTGAGAACCCAGTTCATCAAAACGGGCCTTTACCTACTAAACAACCGAGTAAGCATTTACATATGGACACTATTCCTAAATCCACACTCCCAAACTATTAATTGTATGAACTTCCCATTCACAATATCCAAAAACTCTACATGTCCACTTTATATGTTGTTAACAGTATTACGGCAAAATAATACGTGTAGTTCAAATTAGAGGAGGATATCAATTACTATGAAAAAAATAATTCAAGCGGGATTACTTTTGACATTATTACTCACATTATTAGCAGCTTGCGGAAACAACAATGACACACCGACAGCAGATGCACAGCAACCAGCAGGATCAAGCTCGAACAATGACAATAGCAATAACACCAACAACAACGAAAATAACGATGCAACAGACGATAGAGCTGACTGGCCATCAAAATTCATCTTTGGAATACTTCCAACAGAAGATCAAGCAGAGTTAGCAAAACGTTTTGACGGAATGAATGAATATTTAGAAGCGGAATTAGGAATCGATGTGGAACTGTTTTACGGAACTAGCTACACAGCACTAATCGAAGCGATGGCAAATGGTCACTTACATGCATCTAGTTTCGGGCCGTTTTCTTACTTAATCGCCAATGAACGTGCAAATGGAGAAGCCTTCGCGATTCCAGTAAACGTGGAAGGTGGAACATTAGACGATATTTTCTATTATGCTCAAATGATTACATTAGAAGAAACTGGTGTTGATAGCTTAGCAGATATTGAAGGAAAATCTTTAGCATATGCAGATCCAGCTTCCACTTCAGGACATTTATTTCCGAAAGCAATGCTAATTAACGAGCTTGGTTTAACAATGGACAATGTAGATGATTTCCCTTCTCAAGTAGTTTTCTCAGGAAGTCATGAAGCATCCCTTTACTCTATATTAAACGGTGATGTGGATACTGCAGGTGTTTGTAGTACTTGTATTGAACGAGTTTTCGAACGAGTGAACGATCACCCGAACTTTGATCAATTAAAAGTGTTCCATGAATCAGAACCAATTCCAGGTGGACCGTATGTAATTCAAGGTGACTTACCACAATCATTTAAAACTGCTGTTGCAGAAGCTTTCTACAACATGATCAATGATGAAGTAGGGAAGCAATTCTTAATCGACAACGAATATTTGGGTGGATTTATTCCAATCAGTCATGAAGAGTATCAGGTAGTACAAGATACTGCGGATGCTCTCAACATGAGTCCTGAAGAACTTTTAAAATAACCCATTGAGCAGAAGGTGAGAAGTTTTGCTTGCCTTCTCCTTTTTCTTTGGAAAACAAAAGTGGAGTTGCTTTTCATTAAAATCAATTTGAATAAAACCCCTAGCATGATGAAAAGGGTATTAGAAAGTTTATGAAATGATTAACAACTTAACGTAATTTATCATGTTGATAAGAAAGGAAGTACGTATCTATGTCTGAAGTTATGTTAGAAACAAAGAATGTGAGCATGGTGTTTCCTGATGGAACAGAAGCACTAAAAAATATAAACATTAAAATCCACCGTGGAGAGCTTGTTTCCATTATTGGTCCTAGTGGAGCGGGGAAAAGTACATTTATGCGTTCCCTTAACTTATTAAACGTTCCTACTTCTGGTGAGATTGTGTTTGAGGGAGAAAATGTAACGAAGGCAAAAGGAAAGCAGCTGCGTCATATTAGACGGAGAATCGGCATGATTTTTCAACACTTTAATCTCATCAAACGTTCACCTACGTATCAAAATGTTCTCCACGGAAGATTAGGGTATATGCCTTCGTTGAAGGGTGGATTTGGGAGGTTCTCCGAAGAGGATACGGAGGAAGCTTTAGCTATATTAGAACGAGTAGGTTTGGGTCAACAAGCGTTTAAGCGTGCGGATGAATTGTCTGGAGGTCAGCAGCAACGCGTTGGGATTGCAAGAGCCATCGCTCAGTCTCCATCGTTGATTTTGGCAGATGAGCCAATTGCGAGTTTGGATCCATCATCATCTGAGAACGTGATGAATTACTTGAAAAAGGTTTGTCAGGAAGATGGAATTACCTCGATAGTAAACCTTCACCAAGTGGATTTTGCTAAACAATTTGCTGATCGGATCATTGGAATCAAAGCGGGAGAAGTTGTTTTTGACGGTAAACCGAAAGAACTTACGGACGGTATTATTAATCATTTATATTACGATAAAATAACGGTTTAAACGTTTATAGCCTTGAACAATGGAGGAGGTTTTTTCATGGGAATGCAAGCTGAGAAGCTGGAACCCTTAAAAGTGGAAGCGGAGAAAACCAATTTATTATCGGAATTAAAGCGACGGAAGAAAGCTCTTCTTTTTAATAAGGTAATGATTTGGTCACTACTCGCATTTTTAGTTGTTTGGTCATGGATAGGAACGAACTTTAGTTTGTCCTTCCTATATACTGGGATCACAAACATAACGGTCTTTATTTTCACTAACTTATTACCACCAGATTTTAGTGCTATTCCAAGATATATCAACCCTGCGTTACAAACGTTGTATATGAGTTATGTAGGTATGGTGATTTCTGTTGTTTTATCGTTATTTTTTGGAGTGATGGCGGCGAAAAATACGTCGTTCCATCCTGCACTTGCGTTTGCAAGTAGATCTGTGATTACCTTCATTCGTGCCGTACCGGCAATTATCATCGGGATGATATTTGTTGTTGCACTAGGACTTGGGCCGTTAGCTGGTACGTTAGCATTAGGTATTGGCGGAGTAGGGATCTTAGGGAAAGCGTTCGCGGATATTTTAGAGGAAATTGATAAAGGGCAAGTGGAAGCGATTCGAGCAACCGGTGCGAGCTGGTTCCAAATAATGGGCCAAGGAGTTTGGCCGCAATTTAAAACTGGTTTCGTGGCATGGTCTCTTTATAAAATGGATTTAAACATTCGTGAAGCGGCAGTGTTAGGAATTATAGGAGCAGGTGGAATCGGGTACACGTTGCAAGGGAATATTAATCTGTTCCAATACAAGCAAGCGTCTGTAGGGATTTTAATGATTTTTGCACTTATTTTGATTGTAGAGTTCACGACGGCGAAAATTAGGGAGAAAATTCTATGAGTCACATAAGAAATTATAAAGAAAATCAAACGAAAATAATTATTGGATTGCTAGCATTCTTTTTCTTTGTGTTTAGTTTGTTCAAGATAGGAATCATTGATGAGCGTATACTTCAAGCGTTTAGTAGGGCGGAACATCTTGTAAAAGGAATGTTCCCTCCTACGTTAGATGAGCCTATTGATATTTTCGGAGCGGCAATTCAGTCACTTCAAGTAGCAGTGATGGGAACGTTTTGGGGAGTAATCTTCTCCATTGCTCTCGCTGTTTTTGCAGCAAAAAACCTATCGCCACACATTAGCATTAGCTATTTAGTAAAGGGATTCGCGGCGTTTGTACGAGCGGTACCTGCGTTAATTTGGGCAATTTTATTTATTATTGCAGTAGGACTTGGGCCAACTCCAGGTATTTTGGCGTTAGCTGTAAACAGTATTGGGATGCTATTAAAAGTGTACGCAGAAGCGATTGAAGAGATCGACCACGGTGTAATTGATGCTATGCGTGCAACAGGAGCATCAAAGTTCCAGGTGATCATGCAAGGAATCATCCCAAGCATTATGACTATTTTCATTTCATGGTCTGTGTTTCGGTTTGATATTAATCTGCGATATGCTGCTGTACTAGGAGTAGTTGGAGCAGGAGGAATCGGTTGGGAGCTTGTCCGCGCATCGAGAGTTATGGCATACGACCAAGTATTGGGTGTAACCCTAGTAATCTTCGGTATGATCCTAGCAGCTGAGATGATCACACGTTATCTACAAAAACGCACAGACCTAGTAAACGTCCGCGCATCCCAGTAGGAAGCATTGGGGACGGTTCTCCCTGCTTCTAAATGGAACTATTCTAAATAGAAGCACTGGGGACGGTTCCCCCTGCTTCTAAATAGAACTATTCTAACTAAAAATGCGAACTTCCTCGGGATTCAGGCAGTCTCCGTAGTTTAGTAGAAGGGGAGGATTTACCCGAACCAGCACTTTAAAAAGTACTATCAATAGGTAATGAGGTATTACCTCACTCATTACCTTTTTCTTATTTGTACTGGGTTTATTCTGATTCGATTCTTGCGTTTTACCCATAGAAATAACCAAGATGAATGATACTACTCATGTTTTTTAGAGAAAAATCTACAAAATTAGAAGGTAGGTAGATTATGTATTTAATAGGAATAGATTTAGATGGAACGCTGCTTAATGATCAAGGGAAGCTTTCTAGTTTTACGAAAATAACGCTCGGTAAAGTTGTAGAACAAGGAAATAAAGTTGTCATCGCTACAGGGCGGCACCCATTAGTAACCACTCCTATATTGGAGGAGTTGGGGCTTACGAATACGTACGTATCCTTTAATGGTGCCTACATTAAACTACCATCGGAGACGTTGAAATTCACGTATTCTTGGAACCGAGTCAGTGAACTCAGCAAAGTACTGAAACAACGGGAATGTCTACACGTTTTCGGTACAGAAAGTGCTTATTATGTGGACAATGTCTATGCCAAAATCAATGGTGGCAAGCGCAGAATCAAGGTACCTATTAAACTTGTGGCTGATGTAACAGAAGTGAAGGAACCAATTTTCAAGACTTCGATTCTCGGAAAACAAGAGGATATGGACTTTGTAGAGGATTGGGTTGCTCCTTATGTTGCTGACGCGGGGCTCGTGATGTTTCGTAGTAGTGAAGATTCCATCGACATTGTTGATGACAATGTAAGTAAAGGGAAGGCCCTTGCATTACTCGCGGAAAACTTTCAAGTTGATCATTCCCAGACGATGGCATTCGGTAACTATTTAAATGATGAATCAATGATTGCTTATGCAAACCTCGGTGTAGCAATGGAAAACGCACCAGCAAAACTAAAGTTTTCAGCCAATTATGTGACCAAGTCAAACGAAGAAGACGGTGTAGCAATCGTTTTAGAAAACAATCTTTTAAAACAGAAAGTGAAGTAAAGGTAGGTAAACGTTTCGTAGGAGCCGATGAATGAAATGATCATATCCTTATGAAATCCTGCCATGTTTCGTAACTAGCACGCAAGATAAATCAAATTTAGGTGGTTTTCCATGTGAAAGAATCCAATAATGACAACAAGAATAAACGAGTTACTGTCGTGGCACTCGTAACAGCCCTGTGTCTCTTAGGGGATTCCATGTTGTACGTAGCGCTCCCTATTTTTTACAAGCAAGTGGGGCTTCAATCGTTATGGGAAGTGGGTCTCATTCTCTCCTTAAATCGCTTCGTCCGAATCCCAGTTAATCCTTTAGTTGGGTTTATGTATCGCCGTTTGCAGCTCAGAACCGGCCTATTTATTTCTGTAATTCTAGCAATTATTACTACAATTGGCTATGGTGTGGGCACTGGTTTAGTTATTTGGATTATATTGCGCCTTTTGTGGGGTATTTCATGGTCCTTTCTCCGTCTCGGTGGTTTTTTCACGGTATTAGACGCCTCTACGGATGCAAATAGGGGGGAGAATATGGGGCGGTATAATGGACTTTATCGTCTCGGGAGCTTAGGCGGTATGATCGGTGGTGGTATTTTAGTGACTATTTTCGGTTTTCATGGTACGGCTATTTTGTTTGGTGTAATTATGATCGTTGGCTTGCCACTCGTGTATATGGCTGTTCCGACAGTTGCGAAAACTACGACTGCTACGCTTTCGGAAAAAAATAGTCCTGTTTCTGTTCCTAGAAAAATGTTTTTTGGTTTTACATTCAAGGCGGTAACAATCATCGCTAGCGGGATGATCTTGGCATTTCTTATTCAGGGAATGTTTAATTCTTCTATTAGTCTAGTAATGTCGATGCATTTTGGAGAGGAAATTTCATTCCTTAGTTGGACTATCGGTATTACAGCTTTGGCGGGTATTTTACAGGGAGTTCGTTGGCTTTGGGAGCCTTACTTAGCAGTGAGGATGGGGAGATGGTCTGATGGGGAACGAGGAAGGATGCCATTATTCTTATGGTCGTTAGCTATATCGGCGGTAGGATTTATCATGATTCCATTACCATTTCCGATGGCAATCTGGATTGGTATAACATTAGTTGTGATGGCCGCGTCCACCGCTTTAACAACATTGGTGGACGCCTTAACCTCTGACGAAGCACAAGGTCAGGACGCCAACAAATTAATGACCACTTACACCGTTTTCCTCGACTTCGGTGCTGCTATGGGCCCACTCGTGTCCTATTTGCTATTTTCCCTGGGGGGAACCGTATTTCACGTCTTCCTAGGAGCAGCAATCATCTTTGTACTTTTACTCATCTTCTGGACCCTAGCCCAAAGGTGGGAGAGAAGCAGTGGAAGCAGTGGGGACGGTTCTCGTGCTTCAGTTTAGGAAGTAGTGCAAGCAGTGGGGACGGTTCTCGCTGCTTCTCTTTATAGTTATTCTAATTAGAAGCACTAAGAACCGTCCCCGATGCTTCCCCGATGCTTCCAACATTTACGCTGACTTCTGCGTAAATGCTTTTTCCTTATTCTCCGAACGGTCCACTACTACGGAGCCTGTTGCGTCTCCCAACACGTTTGTTGCTGTTCGGAACATATCTAAAATTCGGTCGATCGCTGCAACGAGTGCAACCCCTTCGATTGGTAATCCAACGGAAGTGAGAACCATCGTTAACATGATCAAGCCTGCTCCTGGAACCCCAGCAGCCCCAATAGAGGCCAACGTCGCGGTTAGCATAACGATTCCAAAGTCCAACACCGATAAGCTATGGCCAAAGAACTGTGCTACGAAGATTACGGCGACCCCTTGGTAAATCGCTCCGCCATCCATGTTAATCGTTGCACCCAAAGGTAATACAAAACTACTTGTTTCCTTAGAAACACCAACGTTCTCCGTTGCATTTTTCATCGTCAATGGCAGAGTTGCCGCACTACTCGACGTGGAGAAGGCAACGGCTGCTGCAGGGGCCATCCCTTTGAAAAACTGGAGCGGACTTATTTTTCCAAGCGTCTTCACAGCCAATCCATAAATCACCACAACGTGTAAGATACATGCAAGAGCCACTGCTGCTATCACCTTCATTAACGGCATTAAAATCGCCAATCCGTAATCACCAACGATTGGAGCCATGATCCCAAATACCCCGATTGGCGCTAGCTTCATGATCGCACCAGTGATCGTGAACATCACACTGGAAAACCCATCAAAAAATGCTTGAACTGGTTTCGCTTTTTCCCCAACAAACGTAATTCCGATCCCTACCGCAACAGAGAAGAAGATGATTTGCAGGATGTTTTGCTGAGCGAGTGCCGCAAATGGGTTCGTAGGAATGATGTTGAGTAATGTTGCGATTACTCCGTCTGTTTCACGAACCTCCACTGATCCAGCTTCAGGCACTGGTACGTCTAAGCCAATTCCTGGCGAAAACAGTAGTCCAGCAGTTAAACCAAGTGTTACTGCGAAAAATGTTGTGCATAAGAAGTACAAAATCGATTTTGATCCTAATGTTGCTAGTTTTTTTGGATCGCCTAAGCTCGATACCCCAGTGATAAGGGTCGCAACAATTAACGGTCCAATGATGAATTGAATGAGTCGTAGGAATAAATCCCCTAATGGTTTAACGACTGCTATTGCTGTTGGAAAAATAAGGCCGAGTAGAATCGCTAAAGCGAATGCGATTAGTATTTGGGACAGTAAACTCAGTTTCTTCACAAATTTCATCCTCTCTGTTTTAAAAAGTTGTGTAAAAAAATGGTAATAACGATATTGATTTAGTTTTTTTCTCTATTTTCGAAAACACTGTAGAGATGGCTCGTATTTTTTCAGTGACCTTGTAAAACTTAAGTAATGCTTTACCCTTTCCCTTAAATAGTAGAATCCTTTGGCAAAATTGGTGCTTCTTCTTGGACTGTTTCAGGATACTTGATTCCCATGCCTGTGTTTAAGCATAAAACTCGATCCTCTGACTTCAACCAGCCTTGTTCCTTTAGCTGGCGGACGGCTGCGAATGTTGCTGCCCCCTCTGGACAAATAAAGGCACCTTCTTTTTGCGCAACAAGCTGTTGTTCTTTTAATAGATCTTCGTCGCTGATTGCAATTGCGTAGCCATCCGTTTCATAGATGGCTTCTAACACTAAGAAGTCTCCGAGAGCTTTCGGTACGTTAATTCCGAATGCTTTCGTTTTCGAATCAGGCCAAAACTCGGAAGCTGCTTTTTTCTCTTGGAATGCCTTCACGATTGGAGCACATTCCTCCGCTTGAACCGCAACGAGTCTTGGCATTTTGCCTTCTTCAATCCAGCCAAGTTTCATTAATTCTTTCAAAGCTTTATAGATTCCGATGATTCCTACTCCACCACCAGTAGGGTAGAGGATCACATCAGGAACTTCCCAACCTAATTGCTCTGCGATTTCCAAGCCCATTGTTTTCTTACCTTCGATGCGGTATGGCTCCTTCAGAGTAGAAGCTTCGAACCATCCGTGTTTATGAGCAGACTGACCCACGATTTTTCCAGCATCACTAATGACCCCATCAACAAGGTGAAGGTCCGCACCAGATATGTAGACTTCTTTTCTCGTAATAAGTGGAGCGTCGATTGGCATGATAATATGAGATTTGATTCCTGCACGAGTGGCATAAAGGGCCCAAGCAGCACCAGCGTTTCCGTTCGTCGGCATCGCTAGCTCCTTGATGCCAACTTCTTTCGCTTTCGATACACCAACTGCAGATCCTCGCGCTTTAAAAGATCCAGTAGGAAGAAGACCTTCATCCTTCATCCATAACTGAGCAACGTCGTATTCCTTTTCTAAAACAGGCATTGGAAGCAGGGGCGTCATACCCTCACCTAACGTAACAACATTTTCCTCGTTTGTTACCGGAAGAAGCTCATGATAACGCCATAATGTTGGCTGTCTCCCAATCAAGTCTTCTTTTGATAGATTCTTTTTTAGCTCTTCATAATCGTAGTTTACGAGAAGAGGAGAGCCACACTTACATAAATTAATTTGCTCCTCGTGCGGATATGTATTATCACACTTCGGGCAATAAAGGTTTTGTATGTAACTAAATTTCATATTATAATCGTCCTTTCTATGTTGGTGGAAGCGTTGGGGACGGTTCTCGTGCTTCCGTTTAGAAGAAGCATCGGGGACGGTTCTCCCTGCTTCCAATTATAATTAATCCTACTCAGAACACTAAGAACTGTCTCCCACTAACAAACCGACCTTGCTTCCCATGCTGATCTTCTATATTGAATTAATAGTCGCTATGTTTGCGCGTATGCTGCTAACTTTCCTAATAAAAAGGTCAGCATCGTTTACAATGTTGTCTCTATCAAAATCCATGGATGCTACGTGATACGAATTTTTAAGCTCTATTATTTCTTTATGAGTTGAGCGAACCTCGTCAAACACATCCATCGTACAAGCAGGTGGCACCACATTATCAATCGTCGAATGAAACAGCAATACTGGGCATTCCACATCCTGAATAACGCTTTTCGTATATTGCTTGAGACGAAGTAGTTCCTTGATCGCTGTAATTGGAACAACAGGATACGTTATTTCATGAACTCCTTCTGCTTTCATGTCTGGTGCCGATTCCTCAAGAAACCTAGGGGAAACTCTATTTTTATATTTTTCATAACCAGGCACTTCATATGCCACGTTTATAGTAATAATTCCAGCAATATCTTTTATTTTACTTGCCAAAACTAGAGCCAATAGTCCGCCCATAGATTGACCAGCTACATAAATTTCTGAACACGTTTTTTTCAACGCGTAATAATTAGCCTCGAGATCCGAAATCCAATCATAATATGTTGCAGTTTCAAAATCATATGGATTCGTACCGTGACCAGTAAGTCGTGGTGCTCTTACGGTATATCCTTTAGCAGCGAATTTTTTACCGATATATTCAACACTTTGAGGTGTACCTACAAATCCATGACATAGGAGAATTCCGATGCTATTACCAGGAATATGAAAAGCCTCTGCACCAGGGATGACAGACGAGATATTCATAAGATAAGACCCTCTTTCATCTTAATTATAATAATTCATATTAGTTTACTTGGTTTTAATTTAAATGCAAATCTATCTTTTGTCAAGAGATACTTATAGATCTCTGTAAAATCATAGACACTTTTGTTTTCACGCTGTAAAATTTAAAGTGGAAACGGAAAAAATGCACATTTTTTATTCGCAAATCAATAGGAAAAAACGAGGTAGGGGAGATACTTGTGATTGTATACGAAAATAGAGAAATCCCATTTTCCTTTAACACTGTTAAAAATATGACGTTCCATCCTCATCTACATCAACAGATTGAAATTGTATATGTGCTTGAAGGTGAGATGGAGGTATCTATTAATGGTCAAAGTAAGGTTTTGCAATCAAATGAGCTTGCCATATCCTTCCCTAATGCTATACATAGTTACAAAACTTCAGAGTTTAGTAAAATAGCAATACTCATATTCAATATAGATATCGCCACCGATTATTCAAACCTGTTACTACAACATGAGCCTACCACTCCATTTTTACAATCAAGAGGCATTCACAAAGATATTCCATATTGTATGAACACATTTCAAGAGGAATCCCCTAAAAACATGGATATTAAATTACTGAGAGGGTATGTTTCCATGATGCTTGGAAGAATTCTAGAAAGCCTCACACTAGTAGAGACAAACCAGAGTATTAATTCAAATCTAACTCATAGAATGCTAGTGTATATTATGAATCATTTTCAAGAAGAGATTACGCTTGAGTCTGTTGCGAAGCATCTTGGAGCGAGTAAATATTATTTGTCTCGGATTTTTTCAAAAAAAATAGGAAGCAATTTTAATACGTACATTAATTCTCTTCGAGTAAGACATGCTCAGTATTTGTTAAGTAATTCCAATAAGAGTATTACAGAGATCGCGTATGAATCTGGATTTGAAAGTCAGAGGACGTTTTATCGTGCATTTAAGCAGGAAAGCAACATCATTCCTAGAGAATATAGAAAGCAAAACAGTTAAGCAAGAAGCATTCCTGAGACTCTACTCCTATAACACGAGCAGGCGGAAGGGAGCGACGGGAATTGTAGAGCGATTTCAATTCCCGAAGTAGCGTTAGGAAGGGAGCAACGGGAATTGAAGAGCGATTTCAATTCCCAAAGTAGCGCTAGGAAGGGACCAATGGGAATCGAAGAGCGATTTCAATTCCCGAAGTAGTGTTAGGAAGGGCGCAACGGGAATCGAAGAGCGGTTTCGATTCCCGAAGTAGCGTTAGGAAGGGAGCAACGGGAATCGAAGAGCGGTTTCGATTCCCGAAGTAGTGTTAGGAAGGGAGCAACGGGAATCGAAGAGCGGTTTCGATTCCCGAAGTAGCGTTAGGAAGGGAGCAACGGGAATCGAAGAGCGGTTTCGATTCCCGAAGTAGCGTTAGGAAGGGAGCAACGGGAATTGAAGAGCGATTTGAATTCCCGAAGTAGCGTTAGGAAGGGAGCGACGGGAATCGAAGAGCGATTCCCATTCCCGAAGAAAAAATAAAAGTCCTCTACTCATCCTAATCAAGTTTTCCTTCCAAAACCAATATAACGAAACACAACGCCATTCGCCGGGAGACAGGATATCGACTTACGCCGTTGCCGACAGGTTGTGGGCAGATCTTAGGTGAAATTGTGGCGATTTGTGCTTTTCTCAATAAGAGCAATATTTGGCACAAAGATATTGTTTTATGACAAGGAATAAAAAATCTCCTTTGATATGATGAAACCACTGAAATAATAAAAAATTCGTTTTTTCAGTCCTCTCGATATGATACGTGTAATTACAAATAACAATTTTTCACACAAAGGAGTGCAAGCAATGAAGAAAAAAGCATTGATAGTTTGGGGAGGCTGGGATGGTCATGAACCAGAGCAGGTAGCTTCTATTTTTCAAGGAATTCTACAAGAAGAAAACGTTGAAGTAGAAGTTTCCGATACACTGGAAGCCTATGCCGATCCTGAGAAATTAAAATCTCTTGATTTAATTATTCCTCACTGGACAATGGGAGAAATAGAAAAAAACCTAGTAAACAACATATCGGAAGCAGTAATGAGTGGGGTTGGAATAGCAGGGTGTCATGGTGGAATGTGTGATTCTTTCCGAAACAATGTAGATTGGCAGTTTATGACGGGAGGAAACTGGGTTGCACATCCTGGTAACGATGGTGTGGAGTATATGGTGAATATCAAGCACTCCTCTAGCGGCCTACTAGAAGGAATAGAAGATTTTAAGGTTGTGAGTGAGCAGTACTATTTACATGTGGATCCTGCCGTCGAAGTTTTGGCAACGACTCGTTTTCCAGTAGTAGTCGGTCCTCATTCCCTGAATACTCCTGTTGATATGCCTGTCGTTTGGACAAAACGCTGGGGATTAGGACGAGTGTTTTATAGCTCATTAGGTCATGTGGCGAATGTTGTAACAATGCCGCAAGTGACTCAAATAATGCGAAATGGTTTCTTATGGGCAGCAGAAGGAAAAGGATTATACAAAGGAATGAAAGCTCCAACGTACGGGGCGGTTGGAAATGGGAATAATCGAGTTTATTCAGGTATGGGAGATAGTAACTAGCATATAATCGGAGGGATTCCAATGAAAAAAATGAATGTAGGAATTATCGGATGTGGAAATATAAGTTCTATCTATATGGAAAATATTCCGGGATTTCCAGAACTGGAGCTTGTAGCTTGCTCAGACATCATCATGGAAAAAGCAGAAGCTCAAGCTAAAAAATTCAATGTAATGAAAGCGTGTACAGTTCCAGAAATCCTAGATGACCCCAACATTGATATCATTGTAAATCTTACAACTCCTCAAGACCATGCGGAGGTATGTATTCAAGCACTACAGGCAGGAAAGCATGTCCATGTAGAAAAACCATTAGCAGTTACCTTAGAAGATGGGAAAAAAATCGTGAATCTCGCTCAAGAAAAAGGGTTACTAGTGGGAGGGGCACCTGACACATTTTTAGGAGCGGGAATCCAAACGGCACTTCAGTTAATTGAGCAAGGAGAGATTGGGGAGTTAGTTGGAGCATCTGCGTTCCTAATAGGGCGTGGTCATGAGCATTGGCATCCAGATCCTGAGTTTTATTATGATAATGGGGGTGGACCGATGTTTGATATGGGTCCTTACTATTTAACAACCCTCATTGCTTTATTAGGGCCAATCCGTCGCCTATCGGGTACGACTCGAATTACGTACCCTGAAAGAACCATCTTAAGTGAACCGAAGGCTGGAAAGATAATGAAAGTAAATACACCCACACATATATCAGGAACGATGGATTTTCAATCAGGTTCGATTGGTACGATAACGACAAGTTTTGACGCATTTGGCGGTTCTTCCCTTCCTCCAATAGAGATATACGGAAGTGAAGGAACATTGCTTGTGCCAGATCCAAATACGTTTGGAGGCCCAGTACGTCTACGTAAAAAAGGTGAACAGGAATTTGTTGAAATACCATTAATCTCAAAATATCATGAGAACAGTCGAGGACTTGGTGTTTTAGACATGGCGAGGGCAATCCTCCATGGTTCCCCTCATCGTAGCAATGGGGAACTTGCCTATCACGTTTTAGAAGCGATGCATGGATTTCACATATCCTCGGAAAAAGGAGAGTTTTATCACATGGAAAGTAGCTGCGAGAAACCAAAAGCGTTTGATACTAAGCTCCATGAAAATACAGCGAATTAAAGGAATAAGTCCAGTGACATGTTGAAAACAACAGTTTTGACACTAGTCTCTTTTCGCTCACATACCATCGAGCCACTTCGCCCGTGAAAACATGAGCGACTCGATTTCCAGTTAGAACACCGTCTTGATACGGAGTGAGAGGCATGATAGGCTTGGTGCCTTTCGAAACAGCTTACTGAGTCGCCTTTGAGCTATATTATACCCCTGGAGGCTACATGCAAGCACATGCCAGAATTGCCAGCTACAATGTTAGAAGTGGCTCACGAAGATATTAGTTTTTTTATCCTCCTCCACTTTTTCTTTCAACATAGTCTAGTGCATGATGAGAGATAAGAAAGGAACCTATTTTCTCAACGACTCAAAAAGTGGTATCATTTGATATATAGTATTAATTGTAAAATTGAAGTGAGGATGAAATGTATGATACATCATAAAATTTTATTTTTAGATATCGATGGTACGATTTTAACTCCTGATGATACGATAGAGAATTCCACGAAGGAAGCTGTACGAAGTGTTCAAGAAAAAGGGTTGGAGGTATTTCTTGCAACTGGGCGCCCACTTCACGAAATTAGGGAGATTGGCGAGGAGCTTAACGTACAATCCTTTATTGGATACAACGGTGCGTATGCAGTACATAAGGGATCGGATGTTTTTATAGAACCAATGTCAAGGGAGACTATCGAGTTTTTCCTAGATGTGGCGAAAAAAAGAGAGCATGATCTTGTCATGTATACGAATGGGCAAAATGTCCTTAGTAGTTTTGAAACAAAGCGTATAAAAGAGTTTATTGAAAAATTTCACTTGAAACACAATGTCTTGTTTGAAACGAAGTATCTGGACGATATTCTTGGTGTGAGTGTGCTGAATTTAGGGAAAGAAGAGCCTGCATTGTATGAAGCTGCGGGGAATATCCATCTTGCGGCGGTCAATGTGGAAGGCATAAAAGAGCACGGGTACGATGTGATCCGCGACAGCGTTAATAAAGGTGTGGCAGTTGGGAAGGTGTTAGATCTTTTAGGAATAGAGAAAGAGGATGCCATCGCCTTTGGGGATGCGATGAACGATAAGGAAATGCTGTCTCTCGTTGGAGACGGATTCGCCATGGGTAATGCCAATCCAGATCTATATGAGTATGCAAAACATAGAACGACGTCGGTTACGGATTCCGGAGTTTATAATGGATTGAAGTCGTTGGGATTGGTGTGATATTTGTTTAGATTTAGTGACGGAGATTCATTCTTGCTAGTTGCGTGTAGTTTGATAAAGCAGATGGAGACCTTATATATGGATAGGGCTCTATTTGCTATTTTTAAACCCTACCAGAAAGTATCATTTCACAAATGGGTTAGAGTATAAGAAGGAGGAATACTATCTCTATTAAGGACTTGGCTATAAGCCAAATTTTTATATTGGAAACCAGAAAGGGGGAGTTTTTATGGTGGTGCCACCATGAAGCAATGTTCCAATATATGAGCTCATTTACATGGATCTTGACCTAGATCTTTCTATATAAATGGAGCGTAGTTTTGCTTTTATTTTAAAAAGGTAATGGAAAAGGATCATCGCGGTAATAAATAGGATGCTACCAGCGGTGTTGATAAAAATATCAAGTAGTCTACCACTACGTGCCAAGAGAAAATGCTGATGATATTCATCAATTGCCCCAATAATGGAAGCAGCTATAACTGCGGTCGTACCTCTTAGCAACACATTTTTATCAAAAAGTACGATAAAAATCATCACGGCAAGTATACCGTATGCAATAAAGTGTCCGAACTTTCGAACCTGTATGTAGGCGCTCTCTGTTAGGGCGTAGGTATAGTAAAAAGTACTATTCGTATCGAGAAAAAAGAAAGGGTTACTATTTGCTTTATAGATGGAACGAATGGACTGGCTGTCAAACATCCCGCCAGTTTCTTTGGCAATAGATAGTACAATGATAAAACATGATACGGTGAAAATAATGGAAAATATCAATAAAAACCTCATATCATCCCTCCATGTCTTGTAATCTAGTTTTGACAGTAGAAGTGGTGTTTAAACATAAAACTAAACAAAACAACTACTTCTTACTTTGAATTAGAATGCTCCCAAATCACTTCCCTAAGTTTGTTCATATCAACTGGCTTCATTAAATAGTTCTGGCACCCTTCCTTTCGCGCCAGTTTAATAGTAGATTCGATTGCCTCAGCACTGACCACTACAACAGGAATATCCTTTGTACGAGAATGAGCCTTCAATTTTGCTAATATAGATAAACCGCTCACATCAGGTAAATGTAAATCTAGTAAAATAAGATCAGGCTGTATCCTAACTGCTTTAGCAAAACCCTGTTCCCCTGCAGTTTCATATGTAAATGTAATATCGCCAATAACTTGTAACATGGACGATAATACTTCAATATTATCTACATTATCCTCAATATATAAAATCTTAAGCTTCCCCGATAAGGAAGGGATATGTTGATCTCTATTAATAGGCATCATGCTGTGAGAAGGTGCTTTCTTTTCCACAAATCCATCAAATGTTACCCAAAAGGTAGATCCAATATCCTCTTCACTCATAACTCCATAGGAGCCATTCATTTTATTGGTAAGCTTTGAAACGATCGCCAATCCAACTCCTGATCCTTTCCATTGTTCAAGACTCACCTTCGTTCGATAGAACGGTTTAAAGATAGATACTAATTCATCATGAGGGATTCCAATTCCAGAGTCCTTCACACTGATTTTTACAGACTTTTCTAAATGGTTATAATCCACAAAGATAGAAACCTCGCCATTTTCCTTGTTGTACTTCATACCATTCGAAATTAAATTAGTTATCACCTGTTGTAATCGTAATTTATCAGCTGTGATGTACAAATCATCACTGATAGAATCGATTTTGATGACTATTTTAGCGCTCTGCGTTTCAAAGATAGAATGTACACAGTTTTCAACAAAGGATTTCACATGGATATCTTCTATATGTAAACTTATTTTTCCAGCTTCAATTGCGGAGAAGTCTATTATTTCTTCTATTAATTTTAATAAATCCATAGATGAATCATAAATCTTCCCTAAACTGTGTTGACTATCTGTATTGTTTTCCTCTAATAATAAGATTTGTGTATAACCAAGGATCGTATTCAAAGGCGTACGTAAATCGTGGCTCATTTGTGATAGGAATGTATTTTTCATCTTATTCGCATTTTCTGCACTGGTTTTCTCTTCACGAAGAAGTTGCACTTTTACTATTTCTTGGTCTTTTTCCATTCGTAGTTGTTCGTTCTTTTTCATTAATGAGATATTTTCTCTTTCCATGTTTTGTAACCTATTTTTTTCTTGGTACGTTATGGCTGAAGAGTTCGTTTTATGGTAGAAAGGAGACAGCTCCACTCTTTCATCAAGCATAAAATAGTCATGAACCTTCAACATTTCATTTTGTATATAAGCTGGAGTTACTAATGCGTTGTATGTGCATACTGAGATAATATTTTTACCTTGTACATACTCATCACACATACATTCGTATTCTCTTAATTCCGTAACTTGTACTCCTTGTGCTAACACTTTCCCCCATAGGCGAGTTGTTATTTTCGAATCAATATAGGGTTCCAAAAGATCTTTTAAACTATCTGAGCTACGTTGTGCTTCGAAGTTTTTGTTTTTAGAATAATAGCTAGCGTAGTCCATTTTTATGATTGCATCAAGATCCTTTTGTGAATATCCTAGACGTAAAAGATTATTGTTTAATCTTCTAATAAACTCACAGTTTTCAATAAGGACAATGGTATGTCCTTTATCAATACCTTCTGCAATAAATGGAACGGCGTTGTTGATATATTTGTCATATTCATTGAACATATAGAGAATATGTGCACCGTTATTATGTAATTTACTATTGATAAGTGAATTTAATGTAGAGGATGCATTATTATTATTAGCGGTAAATTGTTTTCGATCCATAAGGTATTCATCCTCCTTTTTTTTAAAACATGGTAAAATATATGATTAGTATATATTGCTAGTGAAAAAAAGCAGTAGTTTCTATTACAATTATAAGTAATAAAATCGTTAATAGTAATAATAAATATTAATAAATGTATTTTTTTACCACTATATAGGGGGAAGTTACTTTATTTTTGACTATGTTCTCAAAAGTCTTGTGTCGATTTTTATTCATGTTGATTTTTAAGGAATTGCTAGGAGTCTTGTGGTGCGCCATAAGGAAAGTGAGTAACCTGGAGTAAAAATCAACATCAACGTTTAACAGAGCCTTATTTTAAAAAGATCCCATGTCACTGTACCCAATGAGAGTTACACCTATGTTTAGTTGAATAGCCTTTGGGAAAAATATTATATATAATGCTTACCTTGGCGGGGTATCCGCATGATTGAAGTTTTCCCTATACAATCTGTGAGGGGAAAACAATATATCAACCAGGTAAAAAAGGGGTAAGTGTCTATGCAGATATTAAAAATCTTAATTGCTGAGGATAACGAGGACACTAGAAATATCTTAAGCAGATTTATAGAGTATTTCCCCAATATGAAAGTAGTGGGAGAAGTGAAGGATGGCCAACAATTATTAGATTTCCTATTCACTCACGGAAAAAAGATAGATGTAGTGTTAGTAGACATACATATGCCAAGATTAAATGGAGTAGAAGCCATTAAATTATGTAAACAATTTCAGCCGTCGTTAAAATTCATCTTTATTACAGGAGATGTTGGGTATGCTGTTGAAGCATTTTCCATCTGTGCGGTGGACTATGTTGTGAAACCAATTCAACAACAACGCTTATATGAAGCTCTACAAAAAGCAGCAAATATAATTGGGTTGGAAAGTAACCAAAGTGTTTCTAATGAGAAAAAACCTACGAATTCAAAGCTAGTGGTGAAAAGTGGACGAACAACTTTTTACCTCCCAGTGGAAGTCATTTTTTTTATTGAAAAGCAAGGGAAAGTGACATTAATCCACACAAAGAATG
Organism: Evansella sp. AB-rgal1; assembly: GCF_041820985.1. Classification (NCBI taxonomy): domain Bacteria; kingdom Bacillati; phylum Bacillota; class Bacilli; order Caryophanales; family Bacillaceae; genus Evansella; species Evansella sp. AB-rgal1. The sequence goes on along the minus strand of NZ_JBGUAU010000035.1, from coordinate 18,180 downwards.
GTGTTTATGAAACAATTGATTCATTAGAATCTATCGAAAAAGATTTACATAAACCAAGTTTCTATCGGACGCACCGATCTTATATCGTAAATCTAAAACATATCATCAGTATCGAGTCATTCGGGAAGACATTTCTAGCTCATTTTGCAAATTATCATAAAACAGCTCATATATCTAAACTAAATATAAACGATGTGAAGGATTTGATTCAATAGTTTGGGGGAATATAGACCTATTCACGAATAATCCGTTACTATTCATTACAAATGTACCTCCTTTCTGTCCATAGACCTGTCATTATTCAGGTCTTTTGTTTTGCCTGAAAAGAAATATATCGATGGTAAACGGAAACTTTTCCCAAGTGAACATACAAAAAAAACGCACGAAAGGGTTCTAGCAAAGTTAGACAAAAATACTAATCCTTCGATAAAATTGTGAAATAGTGAACGGTGAAAAAGGTAGATGGGAGGTTAGGTTCATGGAACTTAGTACGAAGAAGGTTCTTGTTTTTCAAGAATACCATAGTTTAAATTTATTAATAAAATATATTCTAATGGAGTCTGGGTACAAGAAAATATATACGATAGATAATGCGGAAGCAATCGTAAAAACCTATAACCATATCAAGCCAGACGTGTTTCTCTGTGAGATAGATTTGTTTCACCAAATTGATAGCTTGATAGAACTACTATCTAAGGCAGAGCGAGACGAACTAATGTCAAAGTTCATATGTATTGTTAGTGACGATAATATCCAAATGAAAAAATATACAAAAAAGCTTGGTGTAAAATATCATATTGAAAAACCATTCAATAAAATTGATGAGGTAAAAAACATTGTAAATTGTATATAGGGAATGGATCAAGTAGACAAAAGGAGTTGGAACTGACTTCAGAAAGATCCATCTCCTTTATGTGCTCTGTCTAAAGTATGACGAAACTTTAAATCTGGTCTGTTTACTACACGTTTATCTCCGTATGAAAGTTATATAATATCGTAAGAAGATACCTTTGCCCTATCTAGGCGATTTCACTAATTAGTCCATAACCTACAAAAACTAAACGAATGTCCAATCACTCCTAGACTAATCTCATATGCTGACAGGGAAGCAATAAGATAAAGGAGCTGATTAATCGTGACACACAAAGGTACACCAGCACCAGAAACAACTTGTGCACAACCAACACCAGCAGCAGGAGTAGGACCAGTAGGCGGCTTCGCATTTATTATTGTAATGTTCGTATTGCTTGCGATCATCGGAGCTGTCATTGTAGGCGCATATTAATGAACGAAAGTAGGGTGGAGTCAAATACCACCCTACTTTTATTTTTGGCTATGTTAAATAACAATGTTGACATTTGTGCCATTGATTGATTTACAAATCGGACAATTGGAGGACGAAATCGAACAATTGAGGATCAAAATCAGACAATTGAGCTGGGAAATCGAACATTTGAGGCTAGAAATCGAACAATTTTACGAAATGTGACAATGGAGGATCTAATACTAGATAAGTTCTTAGTTTACGCATGTGTAAAAAAGGGGAAATAATGATGAAAAGATGAATTTGCTTTTTAAATGACACTCCCTACGAAGACGTGCACAACCGCTAAAAAGCACACAACTTCATCAACACCATATGGAGCATGCAAGACGTGTATGACACATCATTTATGTACATAACTAAACTTTTTTGTGAAATTTTCACGAAACGACAAAGTATTCTATTCTATATGTAAGCGTTTTCTTGTATACTAGAAGTAGATTCAGTTAGTTCAAAAATTACTATCAAAGGGGATGGTATTATGGTTGAACAAGGGAATTTTATCAAAGGGGCATTTTGGGGAGTCGCCATCTGCCTTCCAATCTGGGTGCTCGTAATACTTCTTATCAAAATGACTTTTTTTCTATAGTGTCAGTAGAGTCTTAGGAGATCTTCCTAGGCTCTTTTTTTGTGATCTAGAAGAATGTGACTTACAATTGGTAGAGCGACGATTATTAATAGAGGTGAGGAAATTGAAAATAACAAATATATTGATTACTGGAAAGATATATAAGGAGTTAGAGGAGATTATGGAGCGAGAAGGGTACGAGGAATTACGTGGTAAGCAGCTTCGTTTTCGTGCTGAGGGAGAGGTTACGGAGGATGACTTGGAATGGTCGGAGGCGTTTGTGTCGTTTCGCCCGACACCTAACTTCTATTTCGGGAAAAACCTAAAGTGGGTTCACTCGTTAGGAGCTGGAGTGGACCGGTATATGAGTTTAGGGATTTGGAAGCAAGGAATTCCGTTAACAAGAACCGTTTGTTCGTTTGGGGAACGGATTAGTGAATATAGTCTAAGCTATGTGCTACGAGACCTTCAATTTCATGAAACATTCGCTCAGCATCAAGCAGTGAAACAATGGAATGAGTTTACCCCAATTCCATTAAAAGAAATAAGGCTCATTGTGTTTGGAACGGGGGAGATTGGTCACGAGGTTGCACGGGCTTTTTCCTCGTTTGGTGTGAAGGTGTATGGAGTATCTTTAAGTGGAAAACAGAAATCACATTTTGAGAAAGTGATTGGTCGAGAGAATTTGAGTCGTGATTTTTTACAAGGAGCAGATTACATTATCAACACGTTGCCACTCACTTCTTATACAGACAAGCTGTTTGGGGAAGAGTTTTTTAATGAACTAAAGAATGCTGTGTTTATTAATTGTGGTCGTGGAGCGTCGGTTGATCACAGCGCGTTGCGAAAGGCGTTGGACAACGGGAACTTGAAATCTGCAGTACTTGATGTTTTCGAGGTAGAGCCTCTTCCAACTACAGATCCACTATGGGATAACCCGAAGGTAACGATTACTCCTCATATTTCTGCGGTTACTACTCCAGAGGAAGCAGTGGCTTGTTTTGTGGATACGCTAAGTAATATAGAAGGAAATCGTGAGTTGGAGAATGAGGTTGACTTGACCAAGGAGTTCTGAGGTCGCGTTGTGAGGTCGTCGCAGGAATTTATGTGAATTGAATGGCATTTTAACGAAACACGGAATGGACAGGGAGCATTTGGTTGATAACTTTGAGAGTATTAGTGGTGTGATTATAGGTGGGAGACTTGAGGACCCAGTGAAGGAAGAGAAATTTCTAGAGTTTCTACGTGCTGGAAAACAAGTGTTGGTGTAGGAGAGCGTGCCATTGAAAGAAATGGCGCGCTTTTTCTGTAATTGGCCCCCTTCATAAGCAAATTACCTATAACGGATTTTACACTTTCATTGAAGTTAGCACGGTTTCTTTCCATTGGTTGAAGCTATCTAGGGCATGACCGTTATCTAGTATATATTTTGCTTCGTAGATTCCTTGTTCAATGGAACCTGATTTTCCACACAACCAGATTCGCACACCTGCATTTAATAGCACTGTATGATAGAAAGGAAGTGGCGAGTTGCCTTTCAGTACGGATAGAAAGGTATCGCATTGTTGTTCGACAGTCCAATTCATTTCAGGATAAGTCGCTTGGAGTTCTAATAACTCAGGATCAATAACTATCCATTCCTTTTTTTCCTCGGAAACCCAGTAGGCACGTGTTCGTCGCTCCACAGAAATATCATCAGAGCCTTCCATTCCTTGAATTACTAAGCTTTGTTGAACACCTGATTGTCTTACTAGTTTTGCTATCTTATCTACAACAGTTCCGTGAAAAATACCGATAGTCATGTTCGGAGCATCGGAAAAACGTAGAAGCTTTTCCACTGTATTAAACAGTGTTCTCAACTCTAGCTCCGTTCGTAAGTCGCGGATGCGGGCGAGTGGTGGACACCATTTTTCTGTAGGTACAAAAAGAAAACCTGATTTTTCTGCGGCGTGAATGAGTGTGTGTTTGTTTAATGAATCTACTTTTATTTGTAACTGTTGAAGCATTTCGTACAACGTTACTCCATTTTTGGGAGGTAGTGTCGGGCTACTGTGTAACGTCACGGGAATTCCGCACGCAGTTAATATAAATGCAGTTGGTAATGCGGCATAAAAGGAGCGAGATCTTCCGTCATAAGGTGCTGCACAATCTAGTCCCCCCTCAATGGGATGAATGTAGCTTTCTCCGCGGCAAACGTCTAAAAAAGCGATCAATTCTTCTGTTGATTCCATTTTTAAGCGTTGTGCAATTAAAAAAGCCCCAATCTGTGCAGGCGTTGCTACTCCATTAAGAATGAATTCCGCAGCACGGAATGCTTCATCGTATGTTAAATCTCGAGATCCTCTTTTTCCCCTTCCGACCTCTTTCAGTAAGGAATTCATCATGAGTTTCCAGCTCCTTTATTTACCATTAATAATGGATATACACTTACGATTGAAATGGCAACATCAACGATTCTTTTCCGTTCGTCCATTGCCTGTTTCCGTAAAAATTCATATGCCTCTGCTTCAGAAAACTGATGTAATTCGCATAAAATACTCTTTGCTTTTTCAATATGCTTTCGCTCTTCTAATTTATTCAGTAATAATTCTCTTTCTTTTTCCCATTGAATTCGCTGCAAATAGCGATTGGAGCATAAATGGAGGGCCCAATGTAATTCGCTATCTGTCATGGTAGAGCTTAGCATGGAATCTATATCAATTTCTAGCTGACATCTTGTATCTCCATGTGGATCGGAATGTGCCCACCATATAAAAGGAAGAGAGCGGTACGTTAAAAACGTTTTTCCAAGTCTCTCTATATTTGCCACGGTGGAACACACAATTAACGCATCTACCTGGTCGATGAAGGAGGAGACGGTTGTTGAATCGGATGTTTTCATTACACGGTAGCCTAAATCCTGTAACCGACTACCAAGGTTGGAGGGATCGGTTGGCTTATAGTATTCTCTTAATTTGGAGTCGAAAAAAAGAAGAAAACTGTCTATCATCTCCAATACCTCCAATTATTCATTCTTTTCTACTCATAGCGTTTCATTTTTTCATTATATCAAACAGATCTTTTAGGATGACAAATGTGGAAAGTTATCTCACACACTTTATAAACTGAACTTTTAGACTATTTTAAAAATAATTCGGGTACCGAGATAGTTTTCTAGTTTTTCCAACGTACTTTTATCTTTTGGAAAGGTTCTGGTAAACGTAGATGTTGATTTTTACTACAGGTTGCTCGCTTTCCTAGGGCGAACCGAAAGTCTCCTCCCATTTCCGCCTAAATACGTGCCCACGTCTTGTGGGCAACGGCGTCATGTCGCCACCCTGGCTCCACTCCCTGCGGGGTCTCGCCTGGCCAGCTTTTCTCACAGGACTTTGAATAAGCTTCCCCTAAAGACACCGCACACAGAAAAAAACGGTAGTAATTTTCTAACGGATTTACTTGAGAGGTGCAAACAAGCCATTCACAAGCAAAATCACATGCGATTTCACAGCAGAAATCACATGTGATTTTTGGTTTATATATCAGTGTTTTATTGATATATATGTGAAATCACAAAGTAATTCACAGCCTATTCACATAGGTGGAAATAAATATATCCTTCATGTGATTATGATGTGATTTGCCATGCGAATTTTAATGTGAAAGGCAAGGACTTGGATATTTATATTAAAGTAAATGAAAGGATATATAGAATTTTTCAAGCAATGTAATGAAAGAAACGAGGAGAAATGCTCAATGGAATAAATAAACGGAGAATTTTCCCTTATTTAATAAATAGCACGGAAAATAGACTGAATAAAAGGAGAAATTACGCTTATTGACTCGAATCTATATAAAAAGGGGGGATTCCCTTTGCATAGACGGAAAAACTTCCCTTATTTGCCACGAAATTAGGTGAATTTTGATTTTAAACGGAAATTCTCCGCTTATTTTAAAAGATAATCGTATAACTTTTTTGGACTTAGAAAGTTGTCTAGCTCCAGGCGCCATCACCTCGTGTCAAATAACCTGCCCGATTAAAAGCAAAAAGAGCTTTTTATCGTCCAGAACATTTGCATTTCGGTGATGAGAGGGCGCCTTGCGCTTTTCTTAATTTCACTGGTAAGGATAGGAATACATGGACTTGGCTATATGCTAAGTTTATCTAATAAATTTCCAAGAAAACCTCGTTTACTTCAACAAACGGTTAATGAAATAAGCAAATATATAAACAATGGCACGAAGAACCTTCGTGCCATTGTAATATGCGGAATATACTGTGAATCTAGTTGCGAAAGATGTTTGATTTATCGTGTGAATTCGTTTGTGAATTTACGTTTTGCACCTCTGAAGTGAACCCGTTAGTGAACCCGTTAGTATTTTTCAAGGAGTCTCGCATCTTCCGAAAAAACAACATTGTATATATATCAACATTATCCTTAAACATAGTCTTTATAAAAAGGTAATTTTACAGTGTTAATAGTGTTTTGTATGAAAAGTATGGTACATTTTCTCACGAGTTTATTGACGTGCTATCTCCTCTAATTTAGGATGATGTTAGTAAGAGGAGCTCAACGAGTGAGCTTTATTGATTGAACACACTGGCGTGTTCATGATCAATGGAAGAACCTTTTTTGTAGAAGCTTAAAATTTTTTAGAAAAGCCGAGTGTTTTATGTAGTGGAAGATTAGAACCAGCTATATTATATGAAATGAGCGAATGCCCATGGAACTCTGGTGGGCAGTAGCGAATGGGATACAAACCAACAAGTTCGCATCATCCATGAAATATAGTGCTCACATGTCGTTAAAATGAAATTCGCAAAAAACGAATGTTATCATTCTTCCACCACGTGTGTGGAAAATAGGGGCAATGGGGCCACAAAGATTTGTATTTCGATACTTATTTCTTTGTGGTCTTTTTATATTTTCAACTCAGGAGAATATTTAGCTATTTGAAAGTCGAAAGGTCCATTCATTCTATTATAAAAAATTATGGGGGTATTCACATGAAAGTAGCAGATTTATTCAAGTTTAAGAACGAAGAAATCAAGATGTTGCATTTGACCATGATTGCGTTTTTTGTAAGTTTTGTAACCTGGTTTAACATGGCTCCTTTGGCAACAACGATGATGAGATCACAAGGCTGGTTGGCTTCCGACCATCTAGCGTTGTTAGCTGTAATGAACGTAGCCCTGACGATTCCAGCACGAATCATTATAGGTAGTTTACTAGATAGGTTTGGACCAAGGATTGTGTTTTCTTCCTTATTAATTACCATGTCCATTCCAACCTTCGTTTTCGCATTTGGAAATGATTGGACACAGCTTGCGGTTTCTCGTTTAATTTTAAGTTCCATTGGTGCCGGCTTTGTTATTGGAATTCGTTTAGTATCCGAATGGTTCCCTCCGAAATCCATCGGGTTTGCAGAAGGTTTTTATGCAGGTTGGGGTAATTTTGGTTCTGCATTCGCTGCGATGACATTGCCTTGGATTGCTTTGACAATGTTCGGAGGAGATGAAGGGTGGCGTTATGCAATTGCCATGACTGGTGTCATCTGTTTGGTTTATGGAGTTATCTATTACATTATGGTGAAAGATACTCCAGAAGGAAAACGATATATGAAACCGAAGAGTGTCCATGCAATGGAAGTAAGTAGCTGGGGCGATATGGTCCTTCTTATTATTTGGACAGTGCCACTAGTGGCAGCTTTAGCGTTGCTAACTTGGCGTGCGGATAACACAGGTTTACTTCCTCATGCATTCACAAATATTCTCTATGTTGTACTAGGACTTGTCTTGGTCTATCAAATTTTCCGTATTTTGCAAGTGAACATCCCAATATTGAAAAAGGGTGTTCCTGAAGATGATAAATATAGATTTAGAAATGTTGCTGCGCTAAATACTACCTACTTTGCGAACTTCGGAGCGGAGCTAGCAGTCGTATCCATGCTACCTATGTTTTTCGAAACGACTTGGGGAATTAGTGCTACTGCAGCAGGGATTTTAGGTGCTACTTTTGCCTTCGTTAACTTGTTTGCTCGTCCGTTTGGTGGCTATCTGTCTGACAAACTTGGAAATAGAAAGCTTGTTATGCTTACGTACATGGCTGGAATTGGTGTTGGCTTTACGGTTATGGGTTTCATCTCTTCGGGCTGGCCGATCGCTCTGGCCGTTGCGATTGTTATTCTAACGTCTATGTTCGTTCAAGGGTCTGAGGGTTCCACTTTTGCCATCATCCCAATGATCAAGAAACGTATTACAGGGCAAATCGCGGGGATGGCTGGTGCATATGGAAATGTGGGTTCCGTTACGTATTTATTGATATTGACGTTCGTATCTCCTAGTGTTTTCTTCTTTATCTTAGGAGCGGGAGCATTTATCAGTTTACTTTGTTGCTGGGCTTGGTTGGAGGAACCGAAGAACTCCTTTGGCGAGGAATACGAGCTGTCCTCTGTGGATAGTGCGTTGGCGGGTGAAGCGGATGCTGTACCTGCTTTGAGGAAAACTTCTGTGGGGTGAGTTTGGGAAAAATAAAGTTCGGTGTAGATTGCGGGGAGTGTTTCCAAAAGGTGGTTTCATCTTTTGGAACACTTTTTTCTTTTTGCTCTAAATTGATTTGGAAATGTTAGCCTTTTTGGAGTATGCTAAGATTAGATATTTCGTGGAAGGGGTAAGAAGATGGATGAAAAGAAAAAGATATCGAAGAAACGTTTATATATCGGGATTACGCTCACTTTTTTTGGCGTTGTAGGTGGAATTAGTTCGGACATAGAGTCCATTGCAGAGGAAGGACTAGCCCAAAGTATTTCTTCTATTTTGTCTTTTACGATTCCGGTGATTGTGTTGGGGATTTATCTTATTCGTAGTTATTTTCAGAAGGTGAAAAAGGTGGAAGCGGAGTATGTGGAGAGAGTCGTTCTACAAGTTGTAAAAAAGAACGGCGGATCAATTACTGTAACCGATTTGGCGGCGAGTAGTGAACTGTCCATCACGGAAGCGAAAAATGTGCTAGAGGACATTTGTAAAAATGGACTAGCGGAGCGGAGACTCACGGATAGTGGGGCAATGGTATATAGGTTTAGCACCGTTCTGACAGCACAAGAAAAGGAAAATGCAAAAGGATTATATTGAGGGTGGAGGAGTAGCGATGCGTCGGCGTTGTGTGCTTCTGTCGGCCTCTTTTTTTTGTATTGGGTTTGGAAGACTTTTTGTGCGCTTTCGACAAATTGTTAGTATTTGTGCTCCAATTGTTAGATACGGCCCTCCAATTGTTAGGCCGCCCCTCCAATTGTTAGAGCCGAAGCTTTATTGTTAGATACGCCCCTCCAATTGTTAGATACGTCCACTGAATTGTTAGATACGCCCCAAAACTAGATAAAAGGACACGTAGATTAGTACAAAACAACTTTAGTATCGCATGCAAAGTAAAGAAGTATATGAAAAAAGCAAAAATAAATCAAGATCTAAGAACCATTTACCTTTTTCAATACCCTTACGTGCTGGCATCGAGTTCTTCTCTCTGGTTTTGCGGAATTTATTGCGTCTAGGCTAAGAATCTAGTAATCTCTGTTGTTGAATACTACACGGGGGTATTGTATACTGATGTTAATGATAAAAGGATGGGGGAAGTTCATCATGAGTATGGATACGAATGAAAGACTAATTCCGCTAGCGGTTAATAGTGGTATCGGATTTGGTGCAAAACTAACTCCAAAACAATTCATAGCGTTAGGAAACTACTTGGAGGAAGATACGGAAATTGAGCTTACGACGTTCCAACAGCTGATCATCCAAGTTCCAGAAAGCAAAGTGGATAAAGTAGAGGACGAATTGGATTCAGTTGGACTGTCTGTTTATAAAGTGGGGAATTATGTAAAGAGCTTGCGTACGTGTAACTTTTGCCAAGGGGCAGAGGAAGAGGGGATGCCTATCGCGATTGAATTAAACAATCGTATCGCTGGTCAAGAGGTACCTTTTACGTTACGACCTGCATATACTGGCTGCCCTAATGCATGTGGCGAGCCGTTAATTAATGATATGGGTGTAATTAAGCGGAAAGAGCATTATGAATTGTATATTGGCGGGCAGGCAAAGGGCGAAGATGCAACCACTGCTATTTTATTGAAGGCAGGTCTTGAGCCAGATGAATTATATGATTTAGTGGATCGCTTTCTAGAAGTGTACCGAAATAACGGGAGAAAGCGTGAACGAGTGGCGAAGTTTATTACGAGGTACGGACTAGAAAATATAAAGCGAGAAGTGGGAGTTTAATAACATGTATCTCTTATTAAAGGTGTCTTTCGAAACAACGGAGGGCATCTTTTTTGTGTTTTTTTCGGGAGGGTGGTGTGATGCGCTGCGATGAGCCTGCTCCATTCGACAAATTGCTCGATTTCTCCTCTCAATTGTCCGATTATCCATTTATCTAGGAATGGCAAATTAAGAAAATAGTTGGATACAAAGAGGCTGGGTCAAAAGTGTTTTCAGCAAAGAGAAATCCGAACGAAATGATTCTTGGTATACTATTCGATGCAGAAATATACTTCGCTTTCCGCGGGCGGCTGGTGAGCAGCCGAGCGCTTAAGCACTCTTGGGGTCTCACCCTTGCCTTTTGATCCCGCCGAAGTGTTCGTATATTTCCACCGCTAAGGTTACCTATCGTTCGTCTTTTTAATGTTACATTTTCGTTATGTTCCAGCCTCTTCTTTTTTATTTTTAGCATAGTAAACTTCAAGAAAAACAAGGACTTTCAAACAGTAAGAACTTGGTGGCGATATGCTGAGCTTTTCTAATTATGTTCCGGCTACTAGCTCTGCTGAAGCATCCTTTACTAAAAGTTGCTTTAACATCTTAATCGCCCGATGCTGCGTCGTTTTTACTTTTGCTTCGGACCAACCTAGAATAGATGCGGTCTCAAAAATGCTAAATGATTGCACGTATCGAAGCAAAATCACTTGCTGTTGCTCTATTGTACATTTTTCTAACGAACGATAAACATGTTGTAACTCATCTTTATGAAGAAGCAATTCGTCTGGTAATGGGGCTTGATCCGGAATGGCGTAAGCAACCTCACCATATTCGTATTGCTTTCCTTTCCATTTACGTTTTTGACGATTGTTACTTCGTATATAGTCGATCCCCACATGTTTTGCAATGGAGTACATCCACGTTTTTTCCGAACTATTGCCTCGAAATGAACCGTAATAAGTAAGTACTTTCATGTAAACTTCTTGGACAAGTTCTTCAGCTACTTCGCGGTTTCGGACCATATAAAATAAGTACTGGAATAGTGAGTGATGATACGTTACATATAAACGGTCAAATTCCTCTCTCACAAAGTTCCCTTCCTTCCACAGCTCTGTTACTTTCGGAAAAATAATCTATACGAAGAATTAGAAATTGTAACTGGCTTTTATTAGATTTTTTGGAAAAAAAGAGTTTGTTCTCAAACTACCTTCACTTTCGTGGGGGTAAGAGCAGTTTTTAAATAGAATTCGATGCTTTCCATTTGTTGGTCCATTTTAAACATATCTCTTTCAATTTGCATGATAGCGAATCCTAATCCGTCGAAAAAAGAGGTGAGTGTCCAGGCGATGCTATCTAATGGTAATACAGGGTGAAATTCCCCACTTTCCACTCCTTTTTGAAAAAGCGCAACTAGCATTTTGATGGCCTTTGCATACCTCGCTTCTAACAGAGGGATATGCTTATGGCTGTGCCAACCGACCGTAAAATAATATTCAAATAGTGCTGGGGCCAAACTCTGAGGCATCTGCTCAATGAAGACTTGAAAATCGTGTAGCATTTCCGTAACTTCATCCCATGTACAACGATGATCCTCTGAAATAGGAATACTCTCTTCAAAACTACTATCATCTCTCCGCTGAATTAACGCTAGGAAAATATCTTCCGTGTTGTTGTAATACGTATAAATTCCCCCGCGACTCACACCAGATTCTTCTATAATATGCTGCATCGTTGTCGTGTTGTAACCACGTTGAATAAATACCTTTTCTGCTGCATCTAAAATTAATTGCTGCCGCTGATCTTTGTGCTCTTCTGAAACTCTCGGAGCCAAAATAAAACATCCTTTCTTCACAAATGCCAATTGACAAAGTTTGTTTAAAGAGTCATCAGTGTCTCTAAAAGTATTATAAGAGTCAATGATGACTTTTACAAGTGCTAATTTGGATATTTTTGGTCGTAGTGTTGGAGAGCTATTTTCATGTTTTTTTTCAGAAAAACAAGATGGGATCTCTTTGAATGGAGGAGATTCCACCTTGTTTATTGATAGTTATCTATTTATTGATGCGTTTTCCAATAAAAAATGGGTTTTGGTAGCTGGTGGGGTTTTCCGTTAATTGGATAATCTTCGAATGGAATGTAAAAATCATGTAATTAGGGGGCTAAATAAATTAGGCTACTACTCCTCGAGAGGAAGAGTGTATGTTCTATCCCTAAACGTACCTGTATAGGGGAAGTTCATGGACTGTAGCAGATACGTAGCACATCTTATAGATGGAACTTGTAAAAAATCTCGTAACTGTGCATTTGTAATGTGAGTATCAATCAAAAGCGCATAATCGTTCAGTGCCGCTATATGAGCATCCTCCGAACTGTGTTTGCAAAAGGAACAGTGCCAAGCTCCCCACAAGCGAGTCATCGGTAAGCTGGAGCAATTCGGACAATGCACGCCTTTAAGGATTGACTCCCTTGGAATCCGAAAATGCTCGAGAATATCCTTCGTTTGTGGTGTATGACTTTTAATGAGGCGGTTTGATAATTTTCGCATATCTTGATGCTGCAAAACTTGATGGGGGTATTTTTGACCAAGAAGACGTACTTTGTCTTCAATTTTGGAACTTCGTATAACGTGATCAATAATGTACGCGGAATGCCTGGGTGTTGGAGTTATAATCCGTGCTTGAGGGTTTGTGATAACAACATTGGATTCAATGGGGATGCTCGGAAACTTCATTTTAGTTAGCCATGCTTTTAACTGGAAGATATGTCGCTGCCCTTGTTGAATTGGATCCGAAAAAATATCTACCTTCTCATTGTAAGTTCTAATTAGCTGATGAAAGTCTGGATCAAACTCCAAATTACCGATTAAATTTTTTACTTCCAATAGGTAAATAAAGCTAAGTGTGAGAATGATGACATCCATTTGGAAGAAGTTCGTCTTGTAAGGGAGTCTTAGGTCATGAAGAATGAGGGAGTTTTTTTCATCTAAGAAGGTAAAGTAGTATTCTAAGGACTTTTCACCGCGGAATCCAGACTTATAACTGATTAGTTCTTTTTCTACAGCTGGAAAACTAGAGTTGTATTGCAGTATTCTCTTGGACAGTGCTTCTAGTTTTCGTAAATATATTGATTTTTTCAAAGGTTTCACTATCAATTTATCACTACCTCTCCTTTTTTGTATTAGTTCCATGTAGTTAGTTGGAAATCCTATCTTTATATTTAGTTGGATGTGGAGAAATTGTGTCTTTTTTAAAATAGGTAGCATTGATATTTCTAATAAAAAGGGAAAACTAACAAATACGCGGCGATTACTGACAATTGGATTGACGAAACTACCAATTGAGAGCGGTTATCTAACAAATGAAAGGAGTTTACTAACAATTTGTCGAAACGGGCCAGTCGATGAGTCGCCACACAAGGTGAATTTAAAAAAGGTAATCGCAGAGGTTTTCCTTATATAGAGCGAAAACTAACAAATAAGCGGCGATTACTGACAATTGGATTGACGAAACTACCAATTGGGAGCGGTTATCTAACAAATGAAAGGAGTTTACTAACAATTTGTCGAAACGGGCCAGTCGATGAGTCGCCACACAAGGTGGATTTTAAAAAAGGTAATCGCAGAGGTTTTCCTTATATAGAGCGAAAACTAACAAATAAGCGGTGATTACTGACAATTGGATTGACGAAACTACCAATTGGGAGCGGTTATCTAACAAATGAAAGGAGTTTACTAACAATTTGTCGAAACGGGCCAGTCGAGGTGACTGCACACAAGGTGGATTTTAAAAAAGGTAATCGCAGAGTTTTCCTTATATAGAGCGAAAACTAACAAATACGCGGCGATTACTGACAATTGGATTGACGAAACTACCAATTGGGAGCGGTTATCTAACAAATGAAAGGAGTTTACTAACAGTTTGTCGAAACGACACCTCGGGCGGGGGGCAGACACAAAAATTTTCCCCCTATAACGTTGTAAACGCTACCTCCCTTGCCGCAGAAGCCCCTGTAAATACTCAAAAGCCTGATTTGTTCGTATTTTCAGAAAATAACCCTTGTCAACCTACACACAACTCGTTACAATATTCTCTATAGTTAGATAATATAACAATGGTCAGGGGAGACAATTATGGCAACATTTGTTTTTGCAATAATACTATTAATCATAGGATATATCGTTTATTCCAAAGTAGTAGAGAGAGTATTTGAGATTGACGACAAACAACCCACGCCAGCATACTCGAAGGCGGATGGACTAGACTATGTTCCTATGAGCTGGTGGAAGGGAAGCTTGATTCAGCTGCTAAACATTGCTGGATTAGGGCCGATTTTTGGAGCAATCATGGGTGCCTTATACGGACCAGTTGCATTTATCTGGATAGTCGTCGGTTGTATTTTTGCAGGAGCGGTTCACGATTATTTTTCAGGAATGCTTTCATTACGACACGGTGGGGAACAATACCCAACACTAGTAGGACGTTATTTAGGGAAAACCGTTCAAGCGTGCATATATATAGTTTCAATCATCTTAATGGTGCTAGTTGCGGCTGCATTTACTGCAGGCCCTGCACAATTAATCGCGCAGATTACACCGCTAAGTTTTCTAACAGCAATTATCCTTATATTTGGTTACTTCTTACTCGCGGCGTTATTGCCAGTGAACAAAGTGATTGGGAGAATATATCCGATCTTTGGAGCGATCCTTATTTTTATGGCCGTATCCATTGCAATCGCCCTATTATTCACCGATCGCACGATTCCAAATCTAACATTATCAAACTTGCATCCTGGTGAATTGCCATTATGGCCACTTTTAATGGTTACCATTTCTTGTGGTGCAATTTCTGGATTTCATAGTACACAAAGCCCGATTATTGCGAGAACAATAAAGAAGGAATCCGACGGACGAAAAGTGTTTTACGGAGCGATGATCGTTGAGGGGATTATTGCACTTATCTGGGCGGCAGCAGGTATGACATTCTTCGGTGGAACAGAGGGACTTCAAGGCGCATTAGCAGCAGGTGGGCCAGCTGGAGTTGTGAACGAAATCTCTACCACGCTTCTTGGAACGTTAGGTGGAATCCTTGCTATCATTGGTGTCATCATGCTTCCAATAACGACGGGAGACACAGCGATCCGCTCATCAAGGATGATGGTGACAGAGCTTTTGAACAGAAGTTTTAAAAATGTGAAAGGAAAAGGGATCATCATTGCATCAACATTAGTGGTGACCGTTCCTGCGTTTTTCCTATCAACAATCGATTACTCTTTCCTTTGGCGTTATGTTGGATGGACGAATCAGCTCGTGGCCACGGTAATGCTATGGACTGGCACTATGTATTTGTTGAAAAATAACAAGTTTCACTGGATATGTGGGGTGCCAGCTATGTTCATGTCGGCGGTTGTTTGCACGTACATCTTCTACGCACCGGAAGGGTTTAATTTAGGATATAGCACGTCGTTGATCATCGGTTCAAGTTTAACACTGCTTATTATCGCATGGTATGTGAAGCAGATTACTTCTCATAATTGGAAAAATAAAGTGTCAGATCGAAGGGTAGCATAATATTTTCTAGAAAGAGCGGATGTCAGGAGGCATTCGCTTTTTTTTGCGTTCGATGATTAACCAAGTTTCAGCATTGTATCCATTCGGAAACTACTCTATTATTATAGATAATTAGTGGACAGGACTGAAAACCGAGGTGATTCCGTGCTTAAGGAATTTTTATTAGACGATTCCAAAAGAAATCAATGGAAAAAGTCATTATATGAATACATTCATAAAGAAGGCCCTATTTCGAAAGCAGATTTGCTAGAACGATTCCATGTTCCTCCAACAACCATGACCCGATTCGTTGATCAGTTAGAAGTCATGAACGTCATTGAAGTCCAAGGATATGGAAAATCAAGTGGTGGGCGCCGACCAGTTTTATATGGAATTCGAGTTGATGCAGGATACCTATGTGGAGTGGAAATTGCCAGAACCCATGTGAAGGTGATTCTCGTAGACATGAGCTTCACTCCGATTGGCGAGAAGCGCTTTGTATTAACCGAAGCACATACACCAGAAGTAACAATCAATGAAATCGTGGAAACTATTCAAGAACTAATGAAAGAAAAATCCATTACGATCGAAAAACTATTAGGAATTGGTGTCGGAGCAGTTGGCCCTTTAAATAGAGAGAAAGGGATCATATTGCACCCAGGCTCGTTCCCAGCAGAAGGATGGCACGAGGTTCCTATTATATCCATGCTACAGAAATCTTTTTCCGTATCAATAATCGTAAATAATGGAGCAAGTACTGCAGCCCTAGCGGAGCATCACGTTTCAGAAACAGATTCCAGCATCTTATATTGCATAAGCGGCTACGGAATTCGTTGTGGCTATATTCACGAAGGAAAATTCTTATCCAACAAAGAAGGCGATGCAAGTTCCTTCGGCCATATTATTGTTGATGCGCAAGGGCGAGATTGCTTTTGTGGAAAAAAAGGGTGTTTAACTGCTTACGCCTCTTTTGGTGCCATTCTTGAACAAAGAAACGGCATTCTAACATTGGCGAAGAAACTAAACTCGATGGAAGATATACTTTCTAACATTGAAAACCAAGATGAAGTAATGATCGATTGTGTGATGAAATCAGCCTATTATTATGGAATTGGTATCGCAAATATGGTCAATTCTCTTCATCCTGATGTTGTTCTTCTACATGGGAGATTGATCAATGAGTTTGAACCATACTATCGCGAAGTAGTGCGAATCGCATCAGAGCATGTGTACCTGAACGACAAGGTACAAATAAAAAAAGGGGCATTGGGTGAGGATGCCACTGCCATCGGAGGAGCCATTCAGTTATTCCGACAATTTTTAGAGGGGAAATGACTAGTTACATTCTAGTCATTATTTTTTTCTTGAGAATAAGTAATTTATTTCCCCTAATGGTTTCGTTTACATAACTTTTTTTTGCTAAAATAGAAATTAGTTTTTTAATAATCACGGAAAAGAGAGGTACTCTCATGACAAAGAAATTAATCTTTTTTGATATTGACGGAACGCTTCTTGATGAAGAGAAGAACTTACCTATTTCTACAAAGCAATCTATCCAAAAGCTGAAGGAAATGGGCCATCATGTTGCCATAGCTACTGGACGTGCTCCATTTCTCTTTGAGGAAATTAGTAAAGAATTAGACATTGATACATACGTAAGTTATAACGGTCAATATTGCGTTGTTGGAAATAAGGAAGTTTTTAAAAATCCTTTATCAAAAGAGGAGCTACAAAAATTAACGAAGTTCGCAGCGGAAAAAGACCATCCTTTGGTTTTCATGGACCATGAAGATATGAAATCCAATATTGAATTTCACCCTCATATTGAGGAGAGCATTGCTACTTTAAAGTTTGATCATCCATCCTATCATCCTACGTATTTTGAAGATCGTGATATATATCAAACATTGCTTTTCTGTACTCCGGAAGAAGAGCAAACGTATGTCGACTCGTTTGGGAAGTTCGATTTCGTACGTTGGCATCCTGTATCCACGGATGTTTTACCAGCAGGTGGATCAAAAGCTAAGGGGATTCAAGAAGTGATGAAGCACTTTGATGTAGCAGAAGAAGATGTGTATGCTTTTGGGGACGGACTAAATGATATTGAAATGCTTACGCTTGTGAAAAACAGTGTGGCAATGGGGAATGCCCATGAGTCTGCCAAAAATGCGGCTAAGTACGTTACAAAAAACGTAGATGAAGATGGAATCACTCATGGATTGCAGATGGTTGGTTTATTGTAATCTAGTATTAATATGTTCATCACATCCAGGTTTAGTGTACTAGGGGGGGCGCCAATCGGTGCGGCATCCTTTTTGCGTGTAAGTAGTTCCGTTCGTAGGGAGGATCCACTCGGAACAATGAGGGAATCAGGCAACATATGTTGATATAATAAGTGGAGAAATTCCCCTTAATTATGAAATAGCACCGAAAATAGTTAAAATAGAGGGAAAAATTCCGGCTATTAACTTGAAAAACATGATAATTTGATTTCTGAGTATGCTTAAAGGGAAAAACTC
>NZ_JBGUAU010000034.1:0-56227 GCF_041820985.1 Evansella sp. AB-rgal1 | reverse complement strand
GAAGTTTTCCCTTTAAGCTTACACAGAAGTCAAAATTATCATGTGTATCAAGTAAATAGCGGGAATTTTTCCATCTATTTTCACTATTTTAGGTGCGATTTCCTAATTAAGGGAGGTTTCTACCCTTATTATATCAACCTATGTTGCTGATTCTCTCATTGGTCCGAATTACTCCAGTCTTTTATGGATGGGTAAGGTTGAATCATGAATAAGGAGTGGTTTATTGAACAAACGTATGCATTTGTGACACAAGGAAATAAAAAAACGAATAAAAATGCTCGGTCCACAGATGTGTAAACCGAGCTTTTTATATTGAATTTCCACAAATTAAGTTACAAATATAGGTACAAATTAGTGTACAATTTTATTTGCATTTTACGATTTTGCGATAGGATACGGAACCCGTTAGAGTCATGTTCCCCCATCTTCTTACACTAGACCGCTACCACTAATCCGTGACAACTCTAAAAATACTTCCATTTCTATCAAAACTTTTCTTTATAGTATTCACGTAATTCAAGTGCATTATCTTCCCACTTTACTATGCGACCATGAATTAACTGACCAAGAACATCCAAGCATCTATGCCACCCTGTAGCTGTATATATCGCCATTGCTCGATCATCAAACGTATGACTAAATGTCATGGTGCAACCTTGAACGGATGCAGAAATTCTTATTTCTATTAAATCCTCCACTTCCCTAAAACAAAAGGTAAATGGAGGATTTAATTCGGTAATAACCGCCTCATACTTTGTTCCTTCACCATCATTGAACGTTAATTTTCCACCAACACGAAAGTCCATATCTCCAGTAGCAAAAGGATACCACTGTGTGAAATAAGTAGGCTCTGTTATACAACGAAAAACTTCTTCAGGACTAAATGAATATTTTCGTTCAAATACCAAAACGTGTCTTCCCTGTTTTTCATGAAGACTGCCAAAACTACTCATCACTGTTACCTCTTTTTTCCTCCCAATGCTGTATACGTTCTTCATGACTAACCTCTTTATGTACTTGGTGAAGCATCCATATATAACCAAATGGGTCCATGAATATGGCGTTTGACACTCCATGACTTGGAATATCAGTAACCGGTTGTATCTCCATACACTCTAAATCCATAGCCTTGGCATAGGTCTTCTCAATGTCTGGAACAGTCACATTCACCCAGCTTGTTTTAGGGTCGTCAGGACTTGGTGCGATCAAATGGAATTCTGGGTTCTCATCTAACAAATGAAAACGAACTCCGAATAAAGTAAATACTACCTCATTTTCACCACGAGGAAGGTTTGAAACCTCCAAACGCTCAATATCAAATATATTTCCGTATATTTCCAATGCTTTTAAGCTATCTGTCACAACCATATCCAACTCTACTCCGACCATACCGACAACTCCTTCCTACATATTCTTATCTCATCTTTACCCAAGTCTATCTATTATAGTAGCGTAAATTCAATATTAATATCAGTAGTCTGATTTGATTGATTGTTTTTGGGACCACCTACGCATAATAGTTTTTTCGCTTTAGGTACTAACAACCTTAGCCAACTGCAGTAAAAATTGCAAGCACTGGAGGTTCAGCACAGTAACCTATAAAATTGCAAAAGGAGCATGAGAACGAATTGTTCCCATACTCCATATTATTAGTGTCATTTCCCTTATCTTAATGGTATTACTACCTGCGATCCGATAGTCAGTTCATACGGATCCACATCTGGATTAGCATCGACTAGCATGTCCACTGTTACACCATCGTAAACACTAGCAATTTCATTGAAAGTGTTACCTGGTTGAACGGTGTGATAGAGGTAATCTTCGCCTGCTTCTCTATCATAGTCAACGACATTAATTTCTGAACCGATTTGCAGCGCATACGGGTCAACTTCTGGGTTTAATTGGAATAAATCATCCACTGATACACCATCATATTCGGCAGCAATTCCAGATAGTGTATTACCAGGTTGAACAACGTGTGTTACTACATCTGAACCATTCTCCCCTTCGACTGGAATGTTAATTTCTGCTCCAATCGGTAGGGCATCTGGAGCATAATCATTCGCTTCCACAATATCATCTACGGACACATTATCATACCCTTGCGAGATTCCCCAATAGGTATCACCTGGCTCTACTGTTACCGAGGAATTCGCTGATACACCTGCAGTTCCAAAAACTAATCCAATTCCTACGACAGGTGCTAAAATTTTGGTTGTTTTTTTCATCATTATCTCCTCCTTTAATAGTAACGGTATAGTAATGCCATTCCTTTTTTCGTGAAAGTTAAACATCTTTCAACAAAAAAAACAAAAAAATTCACCTCTAAGGCAAGTACTTTTCCAGTTAGATTGACATTACTGAAATGGTTGAATAAACTTAAGAATATTCAAATATTAACAATCGTACACAAGGAGGGAAAATGATGTTCGAACCCTTTCTAAACTGGTTAATAGATGCTTCTTGGGCAATCGTCATACCTTTTTTGCTTCTATTAAACTTCATCATTTTATTGAGCTGCATTGTTGTTGGAAATAAAATTGTTCAATGGTTTTACAAAAGACGGATTGCATCTCTCATAACCTCACGTCCATCTGAAATTTATTTAGCATTGTTGTCCGTTTTTCTTAATACCGCCGTGACTATCCTCGGCTATTATTTATGGAAAAATGATGTCATTGTCTTAAGCACAAGCTTTGGCTTCTTTGACTGGATTGATATACTCTTTTTACTTCTAATTATGGATTTTGCCATGTATGTCTTCCATAGATTAGCGCATCTAAAAATAGTCTATCCGCTCATCCATCGTACCCACCATCGTTATGAAGATCCAAGACCCATCACTTTGTTTGCACTAAACCCTCTTGAAAACTTAGGTTTTGGACTACTATGGATTATTGTATTAACCATTTATCCCGCTTCCTGGATTGGCATATCTGGCTATCTATTTCTCAATGTTGTATTCGGTCTGATTGGCCATCTTGGAGTGGAGCCATTTCCAAATTCATGGGTGAAACATCCCATTTTAAAATGGATTTCAACAAGTACCTATCATGCGCAGCATCATCAGCAAGAACACTACAACTACGGCTTCTACACCATCATCTGGGATCGCCTATTTGGAACCCTGTCCCCTAGGTATCCCTCTGATTTTGGAAAAACAGAGGAGGGTTTCCATAAACATATAGGAAAGTAGTTTTAAGCCATCTAATGATGAATCTTTGTCGTGCAAATCTCTTTATTAAGAATACATTTATCCAAGATAGAAAAATAGTGCCTAATCCCCAGCGAGTAGTGTATAAACTCTCTGGAGATCAGGCACCTATCGTTTTTTATCTAACTGGCTGATTTACCTAGTTATAGTCGGATATGCAACCTTACCCAAATATAATCAAATTTAAAGCTGCTATGGCCACTATCACTCCCGCGATTTTTTTAATATTGTTTTGAGAAAGTTTCTTAAAGAAATGGACTCCTATCCGTGATCCAAGCAAAACACTAATTAATCCTACAAGAAAATAACTCAAAAACTCCATGGAAAAATCTCCACTTGTACCGTGTAAGACTACAGTAATCACGGCAGTAACCACAAATGTCACTTGTAAGTTGGCACTATATGTATACTTATTGTCATGATAGAGCAGTAGAAAAAAGAAAACAAAAAATGGACCTCCTACCGCAAAGATACCTCCAATAAGCCCCCCTGAAAATCCGAGTAGGATAGGAAGCCAAGTTTCATTCACTATTGTATCTGGCTTCGGCGGTTTACTTAAGAACAAATAGATAACAACCAAAACTAAGAACACACCAAGGAACACTCTCAAGATGTCCATCTCACCGTAGTGGTGGAGAATATAGAACCCCCCTATCCGCCCAACGATAGCCGCCCCTAAAATAACAATAAGAGACCGCCATTGAATATGCTTGAACATTTGTAAAGCGATACTTGTGGATAGTACTAGTGCTAAAGATATAACGAGAAGTGTACTTTCTTTTACAGTAAAAAAGAATGGCAACATGCTCATGGCTATGAGCCCAAAACCAAAACCACTGACTCCTTGGACAAAACTGCCAAAAAGTAAGATGAAAAATATAATTACTAATTCTATTATCATCGATGAACGAACCTTTCTAGTGTATAAATGGCAATTTGTTTTCCATTTATTCTAACACAATTCGTCATTTTTTTCGGAAAAGGACACAAAAGTGCCTGATACCCAACCACTGAATAGATTTACCGCGTTGGGATCAGGCATTTAAAATCACTATTTTATTATCGCCGTAGTAATTATTCCAATTCTATTCAAGAGTAAAGGAAGCTAAGCTAGCGCTGCCATCTCCTTTATAGGTAAAGTATAGTGCCTGTATTCCATTAGGGATCTCGATGGGAGTAGAGTATTCCGTCCAAACATTCGTAAAGTCAACTGGTATTTCCGCTAAAGTAACACCATCCCATGATGTTTTCACCTCAAATACACCCTTACAATATCCTCTCACCTTAATTTTTACATTCTTTATATCCTTACAATCAAAATACTTAAACCCAGCAGTAGCAGAATCTTGCATATTAGAAATATAGCCGATTTCCTCATCGCCATCTTTTCCATCCTGGGTAATCTTAGGGAATTGGCTGTCCATCCATAACTCACCTGTATAAACTGCATCATCCTTACAGAAAAGATTACATGCAAGATATGCAGGATACTCTCCACGTCCAATAAGAGCTCCATCATTGGAACCACTGGATGTCATTTCGACCTGTGGGATTGATCCATCCTCTAGGATGTCAATTTTCTCTATGCATCCTTGACGGCTGAAGCTTGATCCATTTGTATGCCTGTGATAAAAAATGTACCAGTTTCCATTCACTTCAATGATGCTACCATGGTTATTTCCACCATAAAACATTGGTTTATCCCCTGGTTTATATGAATCAATATGAAGATCATTATTGCTCACAATAACACCCTTGTACTCAAACCCTTTTGTTGGATGTTGGCTAGTAGCATAACACAGTTCATGCATTGCAATCGAAGAATAAATTAGATAATACGTATCATGGACCTTTCTCATGGATGGTGCCTCAAAAAACTCATGTCCTTCAAAACTACTGCCTGCACTATATGGTTCACTTGGGGCAATAAATACTGGTTCTTCTAAAATAGTTAGCATATCTGGTCCGAGAACGGTGGCCATCGCTCCTTTTCTTGATGTATCTCCCTTTGCACAAAAGCCAGTATACAGATATGTTTTTTCCCCTTCGGTCAGTAGGCCAGGATCAAACTGCGGCTGATCTCCTTCCCTTTCCCCGAGACGTGTTCCATCTGCATAATGAACATATCCATAGAACTCATATTTCCCTGCTGGTGTATCGCAAACCGCTACGGATACAACGGAAACTTTATCTAAAACATAGTACAAATAATACCTTCCATCTGGTCCAACCGTGACGTCAGGCGCATAGAGACACATATTTCCAGAAGGATTTAAGGGATCATCTGTTTTCTTGTAAATCACACCTTCGTATCGCCAATCACCTAGATTATCTACTGATGCCGACCAGCATACATAATCGTTTAAACAAAATACATGTCCATTAAAACGGTCATGGGAGCCGTAGATATAGACTCTACCATTGAAGACATATGGTTCCGCATCGGGAATGTACTCCCACGACGGAAGGTATGGATTCAATCCTTGTTTCTCTTGTTGTATCATTATCAACACCTCATCTTCATTGTTTACCATAGCAACCAGAGTGCAGGTTCTATTAGTTCAGCAAGCAACCTCATTGTAATCGCTTTCATAATTGAGACAACGAGTCACAAAACTATAAATATTATACAATAATTACTTCTCCAAATAAACTTTTAACGCATCCGAGTCTTTTGCACATTCTTTCTTGAAGGCTCCTGCCATTTATATTTTAAACACCCTTTCCAGAACAGAATGAAAGTAAAAAAAAGAGCTGCAGTAATGCAACTCATAAATTCACTATACACCTTCGTTTGTTTATCTACTTATTTTCACATATTTCATCACTATCTTAAAACCCCATACCTACCGCACTGTCACCATAAAAAGATAGTAGAAAATAGTCACCTTTATCTAATACTTCAAAGAAATCCTCTGCTGATTTCGTCAGTATACCTACACAGGATTCCATACCAAGACCGATAAAGAATTACTACATTGGTACATTGGCAAAGCTTCATATTGAAACAGAGGAGGCGTACTCGATGAAATGCGGAGCAAAGTGTTTTATTGTCGAACTAGAACTTGATGGAGAAAAACAGAAGAAACAAGTCATTGCAACGCTTGTGACAGATTGTGAATATTTAATTTATTCAGCAGGCCGAGTCATACAATATACCTTTATGCCATCGATTATTATAGTTTCCTTCAGCTCATACCCAAAACTTCTGTAATAATCGACATTCTCCCGATTTTCTGTATCTAGTGCAATAGGATAGGAAGGTTGAGATGATTCAGCAATGTTATGAACCTCTCTTAAAACCTTTGAACCGATGCCCTTTCCTTGAGAGACAGGTTCTACGCCAATCATGGTCAAATAGTAATGGGGCTCATTTGGTGCACTAGAAAATGTTTGTTTTTGATACTTAGTTAAGAATCTAAGCACATGTAGGGGTAGCTGAAATATCAATTTAAACATCTCTATATTTAATCTAATCTTAGACATTATAGAAATACGCTTAAGATTCACTGGTCGATCCACAATAGCCACACAACTAGGTTCTTTAGCATGATCGGTAAGGATTAAACCATCTAGTAAGCGATTTCGCTTCATGATAAATCTAATTAAAACTTTTGATTGGTCTTTGTCTTTCCTGTTTGAGAAAAGATGAACAAACATAGGATCTTTCTCAAATGCTTGAGATAGTAAGGATATATGAGTTTCATTAATCAGCATTTTGTTCCCCCCTATGGTGAAAGACGGAAAAGCTATATAACACCTTAAAAACATAAAAAATGAATAAAGTAGAAGCAAAAAAAGGCGCAGTTTCACTCAAATAAACCACTATGATCAAGCCTAAACCTGTTAAGCTACCAGCTAAAAGGTGATGTATGGAGTAGTCTCTAATTAAATTTAGAAGCGCTGCACTACTTAAAGTGTAGATACAAATCATAGCACCATAATGAATTGGAATTCCCATTGACCATGTAAGGATAATTGGTTGAATGTGGATGGCTATAAAGATCCATCTTTTCATTGGATACCGATCATAAAACATATCGGTTCCCCTTGTTAAGTTTGCTACAACTCCTCCTGAGATATCTAAGAACAAAAACCACGTGACGATTTGTTTTATTAAAGATAAACTTTTCCAATCATCAAAGCCTATAATACCTATTACAAAACCAGAAACAAGTACAAAAAGAGCAATAACAACTAAGGATGATTTTGTCTGAAATTCACCTAGAATTTCATGAAAAAAATGTGGAATTTTAATCATAGAACACCCTTTCTGACCGTCCGAACGGTCAATTTTATAGCGTTAAAACATGGCAGATACTTACTTTAATAAAAACTTCCATGTTTCTACTTGTAAAGTCCAACTTTCTTTACATATATCTTTATCAGAGTCTAGTAAAAAATGGAGACCATAACCATCTAATGTCATAATGATCATTTCGGAAATTTTTAAGAGTTTTTCTTTACTTTGAGAACTATAGCGCATTAATTGTGTAGCAATGGCATCAATCATTTCATTCTTAGTCATTAGTAAATAGGCTCTATATTTTTCGTTGTGTAAGCTAGTGTTATAAAAATTTAGCAAAACAGAATATGATAATATTTCTTCTTCATTTAATAAGTAGATACTTTCCCCAAGGAAAAGGAGAAACGCTTCTAAGTCAGGGCCTTGATGTGATTTCACTGGTTCCACTAGATAAGCAAGTAGGTTCTCAAAAATCACATGTAAAACTTCCTCTACAGATCCAAAATGGTGGAAAATATTGCTCTTACTAATTCCTGAACGGTCAGCTATTTTTTTGGCGCTCACTCCCTCGATGCCTTCTTCGGAAATGATTCTCATAGCTGCAGTAAGAATGCGTTCTTTAGTTTCATTTCCCTTATTAATTCTTCGATCTTGTGTCATTTCAACCATCCTTCTACATGTTACTTATTTCCACTTTAACACTAACTGTCCGACCGGTCAACTTCAAGCGTTTTTAAAATACTTTCTAGGAGAGACTCTTGATGATGACGAAAAAAGCCGATAAAGTAAGTGGTAGAGATTGTCTTTGTTCATTTTGAAAAGAACATCGTGTCAGGTCAGGTACCGTTTCTCCCCTTAGCGATAGATAAAAAGAGGAACCAATACCAAGGTACTGGTTCCCCTCTACAAACGTTACTAATCTAATTACCAAACAAGTACTGCTCCAATGATGACTAAAAGGATAAACAGCACTAGCACTAAAGCAAAGCCTGTTTGATAACCACCATGAGGGTAGCATCCAGACTCATACCCAGGATAGTAAGACATGGTATTCACTCCTTCCCGATTATGAACTACCTACAACACTAAATGGAGGGAGCTCCCTCTAATAAAAATGAGGATTGCTCCCTTTTCCGCTGATCATTCCATTTAGTAGTAAGGTGTAGCCACTACAGCACCGATAATGACTAGCAATACGAAAATTACCACGACAAAAGCGAACGCACCAGTTCCGTGATGTTTGTGTGTCAAAACAAAAACCTCCTTCATACATAAATTTGAGGAAATCTTCTTCAATCATCCTCACTCCCAACTTATGCAAGAGAGGAACATTTCGTATAGGACGAACCCTAGTTTTTGAAAAATGTGCTTATAGTTGAAAAATCGAAAGTGGTTTGTACCGGAAAGTCGGTTGCTATCATGGAAGTTTTACTGTTTTTTCTTTTTTTATAAAAAATAGTTTATGATACAAGCAAATAGTAGGTATTTTTAATATATTACATTATCTATACAAAGTAGAATGTTTTTGTATAGTACCCCTGCTGACCGTGTGGCTAAAGTTTCCCTCCATTGAAAAGGGCTTAAATGTGCCCTTTTCTCCTTTGAAGACTCCTCCAGTTCATTACTATACTGCTGGTTTCACTGCGATTGTTATTTTTCCATACGCAGGATAGCTTCTGCTGCAAAATAGCCACTTAAAGCAGCTGATAATGTGCCTGGTCCTGGGAATACTGTTTCTCCAGCTACATAATAATGGGGATGTGTACCTTTGCTCCCACTCGGTCGAACAATAGATTGAAGAACCGTCATAGGAAAGCCTCCAACCTGCGTTTTTCCAGTATATCTTTCATACGTTTTTGGTGTTCCTGTGTACGTGTTAATGACATTCTTCTTAAAGGATGGAACTACTCGCTCTATCTCCTGATACATTGCGCCTTCAAGCAATTCCTTTTGCAGAATATATTCCTTTTTTGTTAGATCTATCCACTTGGATACAGGTGTGTGAACGGAGGCTGTTAGTAGAACTTCCTCTTGGACCACTTCTCCAGAGGAAATTCGAGAAGGATGCAAAGTAACATACACTGGTCCATGCTCATCCCCAAATAGTTTTGCATTCTCTCTTGATGGAACTATTTGAAATGCAAATGGCAAATGCACCTTGCCTACACGATTCTCTATGTCTTTTTTAATGTCACTTGAAACAATTGCATCCACACGGAGAGCGCCCCAACCTGGAGTTGGAGTTTCTAACGTTTCTTTCCTCTTCGACACTTCCTCCCCGTTCTTCAACTCTTTTCCTATCCCATTAAGTAAAACATCAAACGTAAACATCTCTTTTTTCGTATCTACCGTCCACTTAGTATCTTTATGATAGTTTATATGGAGAGCCTCCGTTTTCTTGAGTATCTCTCCCTTTTCCTTTATCTTCTCTTCCAACCTTTTTACGATGGTAGCAAACCCACCAGGAATGGAAAAACTTCCTCTTCGATAGATGTCTAAAGCTAACGAAGATGGTAACAAAGCAGCTTTATGAATCGAGGTTTGGGCCGCATCCACTAGCTGCGCATTTAAAAATTCATGAAAAATGGGATAGCGATCTAACTTGTGTTTTTTTACTAAATCATAAACGGTCCTGAGACTATTTTTTCCCAATCGCAACGTCCTTAACGGATGTTGAAAACAGAACCTGATTAAAGAATGTAGTTGATAACCCCTTAAGGGAAAGGCTATTTTTCTTTTTGTAAAAAGATAGACATCCTCCCCTATTGTGGCTAGTTCAGACCAGAAGCTCAACACTTGCTCTTTTTTCTCTGGGAAAGCACGAGCTAGCTCCTTCTCCCATTTGCTCTGCTCCAACCAAATAGACACCATCCGATCAGATAAGACAACATCCATTGGATGATCCATAACAGAGCAAGGCACGGCAATCTTCAACTCATCCAGCAGTTCCTTTAACAGACCGTCCTGTTCTAGTCCAAACGCAATCGTTGCACCAGTTGGGAAGGTTCGTTTGTCTTTAAAATAATAACCTGCACTGCCCCCAACAGTCGTAGCTTTCTCCAGGATGGTTACTCGATAACCGTGCATACTCAAATACGCCGCAGCCACTAAACTTCCAATACCAGCACCTAAAATCCCGACCCGCTTCATGGAACAGACCTCCGATATAACCTAAAAGTAAAAATACTCCACTTTAAATAATCTGTATTATTATTATACAGCTCCTATACAAAATGAAAAGGATATGGATCCGTTCTTTCACATAGTAGGTTGGAAGTTAGAAACATAGTAATTGTATCGATTTTTACCAGAGCAGCTCCCTAGGCTAAAGGTTATCTATGTCCTTTCACGAATTGTTCCAACAACTAATTACACGAACCTATCCCTACAATAGGCATATATATATGATAAATTTATAGTAAGAAGGAAGGTTCCCATATGTATACCAATCCTTATAACCAACAGCATTACTACCAAGCCCCATCAAAAAATAAGGACTCAGGTCAGCAGCCAAGTACACTTGCAAATCCTTATAAAGATGGGAAGATAGTGGTGCGTGGTGAAGCAATAATGACAAGTCCACCTGATACTGTAACGATAAGCCTCGGCGCTATTACGGAAGCTTCGTCTCTAGGGGAAGCACAACAAGAGAATTCACGTCGTATTTCTACAGTGATAGAAACCTTAAAAAACATTGGAATTTCGGAAGATGACATGCAAACAGTGGAATATCGGATGGACCCTCAATATGACTATATTGACGGAAAGCAAACATTTCGTGGCTATCAAGTTAATCATATACTTACCATTATACTAACGGATATAAACATGGCTGGAAGGATTACCGATGCTGCGGTTTCCGCAGGTGCCAATACGATTAGAAACATCCAGTTTTCCATTAAAAACTTCTCTACACTATACCAGCATGCATTAATTTCTGCTGTAAATGATGGGAAAACAAAAGCAGAGTCTATTGCTTCTAGTGTTGATGTTAACCTTGATGCAACTCCAACAAAAATAGAAGAAATAATTCAGCCAGATATTATCCCTTTCCGGACGATGGACCTTTCCGCTGCAGAAGGAGTTCCAATCCAGCCAGGAACACTCCAAGTCAAAGCCATCGTTGAAATGACTTTTACGTACTCATAAGAAAAGCGCAAGGCGTCATGTCGACATCCTGTCTCCCGGCGAAATGCGGATGTAGCTAGACATAAAAAGTGCTTTTTACTTTTTAATCGGCCAGGTTATTTGACACGAGGACCTGAGAGGGCGCCTGGAGCTAGACAAC
Organism: Evansella sp. AB-rgal1; assembly: GCF_041820985.1. Taxonomy (NCBI): domain Bacteria; kingdom Bacillati; phylum Bacillota; class Bacilli; order Caryophanales; family Bacillaceae; genus Evansella; species Evansella sp. AB-rgal1. Next base: position 44,479 of record NZ_JBGUAU010000034.1, on the reverse strand, counting down.
TTTCTAAGTCCAAAAATGAATACTTATCTTTGAACAAAATGCCTGCCCCCTTAACACGTAAAACATTTCTACGTTTTTTGGGGCAGGCACTTATCGTCTGTAACTATGACATTCTTTCCAATACTGGTTGCCACTCTCCATGAGGTATACCAACACTTCTATTGGTTTCTAAATCGATTTTTTTATAGAAGTTTGCTAGTGTTCCTTGATATTCCAGTTGAACGTTCGTTCCTTCCACTAGATCGTAAGGAGTCACATGGGAAAGGGGTTTGTTAAACTTCATAACCTCGCACTCTTGTAAAACTGTTGCGATAAATTGCGAGCAAAAGAAAGCGTACTTTCTATCAATTTGTTTATTCACTGTGATAGCAAACAACCCTAATAAATTATAACGATAACGATCTTTTTCGTCCTCTATTTTTCTTATATAAGTTATCATTCTTTGCAACTCATCATCTGTAACGGTGTAGCTATAGACGGCGCACCTTGCTTGACTAAAGAAACTTGCACGAATATCCTCTTTCACAAACCCACCGATAAATGGGTTTCTAGGAACCTTCCTTCCAAAACTATAAACCTCTAAGAAAGATGAATCAAAACATATAGATGCATGGTTATAATTTTTTCTTGTGTAGAGTTGGATCATTCTCGATAGAACTGTTCCTGTACGCGTTAGGAGTATATATATTTTATGTTCGCTCATCATACATTCTCCTATATATGTTTTTTTTGAATCTTCTCATTTCATTTTAGACAGTTTCTGGTCCTGACTGAAGCAACCTCAGTAGTATTCCCCCATAAGCCTTTAGCCTTAAAGACATTATCCCGTAATAGGAAAAATAACATCCTATAATTTCCTAATTATTGATTTTTCTGGTCATGAAATGACATCCTTCCTCTCATTATACTCGCATTGTTACATAAAACAATGGAATCTTTTGCATTCGGTTAAATATAGGAAGACAGCAGGAAAGCGACCAAACTGAAGATATCGTTAACATCCATGGATTAATAGACTGTTTGACGCACTTCATACTGGTAAATCGCTAAACATAAGGTAATATATTTAAGAGAACATTTTTTATTTCTTCCAGAAAAAATTATCCATCCTCATACAATAAAGTTTTAAAGGAGCTAGATATATGGACATAAAACAAAAAAACGGAATAAAACCATTTATAAGACTAATTCTATCGACAAAATTACCTAAACTCGCATTAACGTTTGGGCTATTAGGTAGTCTCATTACAACATTAGTTGGTCTTACTATTCCGCTATTAACAAAGGAGATGGTCGACGGATTCTCTATGGAATCTATAAATATCGTCCTCCTCATTGCAATTGGGTCTGTATTTATCGTCCAAGCATTGATTGATGGAGTTTCCACCTATTTACTTGCTTATGTGGGGCAAAAAAGTGTTGCAAGATTACGCGAGATGATGTGGTTTAAGCTCATCCGCTTGCCTGTGAGTTACTTTGACAAAAACAAAAGTGGCGAATCAGTGAGTCGTGTTGTGAACGATACAGGAATTGTAAAGGATTTGATTTCACAGCATTTTCCTCAATTCATTACCGGAATAATCACGATTATTGGTGCAGTGATTATTTTGTTAGTTATGGATTGGAAAATGACATTATTAATGTTAATATCCGTTCCAGTTACTGCAATAATCATGATTCCACTAGGTTCCAAGATGGCCAAAATTTCTCGTGGGTTACAAGATGAAACAGCGACCTTCACTGGTAGTGTTCAACAGACATTAGCGGAAATACGCTTAATGAAAGCATCCAATGCAGAAAAAGAAGAAGAAAACAAAGGTTTAACAGGCGTTAGGAAGCTGCTAAGCTTCGGCTTAAGAGAAGCACGTATCTTTGCTATTATTGGTCCACTAATATATACCGTTATAATGTTTGTAATTGTCATTATCATTGGCTATGGCGGAATTCGAGTGGCAGAGGGATCCATGTCAACTGGAGCTCTTGTTGCCTTTCTACTTTATCTTTTCCAAATAATTTTTCCCATTACATCCTTCGCCATGTTCTTTACCCAACTTCAAAAAGCGAAGGGGGCTACAGAACGGATTATTGAAATTCTAGAGCTGCATGTTGAGGAAGGACAAGATGGACTAAAGGTAAATATAGCCAATCAACCTATTCATGTTTCGAATTTATCCTTCGCCTATAGTAAGGAAGATCCTGTATTAAAAAATGTTTCCTTTGATGTACATCCCGGTCAAATGATTGCTTTTGCTGGTCCTAGTGGTGGTGGGAAAACAACACTTTTTGGTCTTATCGAACGTTTTTATGAACCTACCTCTGGAGAGATTCTGATTGGATCAACTCCAATTAAGGACTTGTCCATGGAGTCTTGGCGTACACAAATTGGTTATGTATCCCAGGACAGCCCTATGATGGCTGGAACAATTAGAGAAAACCTTTGCTATGGATTAGAAAGTTCAGATTCTATTTCTGACGAACGATTGTGGGAAGTTGCAAAAATGGCTTATGCTGATCAATTTATTCAAGAGTTCCCTCAAAAACTGGATACAGAGGTCGGAGAACGGGGAGTAAAGGTATCTGGTGGCCAAAGGCAGCGAATTGCTATCGCCCGTGCTTTTTTACGAGATCCTAAAATACTCATGATGGATGAAGCAACAGCAAGCCTTGATAGCCAATCAGAAGGCATCGTTCAACAAGCACTCAGTAGACTCATGGAAGGACGAACGACCTTTGTCATTGCCCATCGATTATCTACTATTGTTAATGCCGATAACATTATTTTTATCGAAAAAGGCGAAGTAACTGGGATAGGCACTCACCAAGAATTAGTAAAATCCCATGAACTATATCGTGAATTTGCAGAACAACAACTAACGTAAGTGAAACATAATTTAAGGTTGATTTATGCCATATAAAAACTCGATCCCATAACAGGATAGATCATCTATTGGATCGGGTTTTCTCCATCTATAGCTAATCTATTATTTTCACTGCTGTCATTCAGATTTCACTCCGACTCTCTTTACACGCTACAATCTCTAAGCCCTCTACCTAATTTCTAATTTTCTTAACTATTAAAAATGCAAGGCTCCCTCGACAGCTATCTTTTTGAATATACAAATAGAGGCTTGATATATAAAAAATAGATAAGGCTGGCCCACTTATGGAGTGTCCTTAATAGTGAATCACATAATATGGAGAGTTTATTGATTCTATGTTGACACTTGCCCAAACAGACTGATCCTAACACTCTTCTATCTACTGGTGTTGTAACAGAACACTACGGAGTATGCAATCATTATTGAAATTGCCAAACCTCAAGAAGTCCTAGATTTATTGATAAACTGTTATGGACTATCTTCACGTGAGAAACAATTGATAGTAAGACTCCTACGAGGCTATTCCACTAAGGAATTTGCCGAAAGCTTAGTTATTTCAACCTATACTGTACAAGATCATCTGAAGTCGATTTTCTTAAAGACAAGTGTTAATAGCCGTAGAGAATTAATCTGGCTGATGCTCTCACAGTACAGTCTACCTTATACTGAGCAGGAGTGGTTTCTATGAAAAAGAATGCACAATTATTGTTTTTATATGTGTCAAAAAAAACTCAAAAACATTGGTTTATCAACATTTATGAGCTAAGCTTGAGATTGTTATAAACATGACCCCTGATTACTTATTTGTATAGTGGTAAACTAACGCGGATATCTAATGTATGATCCTCAATAATTGCTTGGGTGCTCCCTCCCATCTGCTCAGCAAGCAGTTTTACGATAGCCAAACCAAGTCCACCTGACTTAGTCCTAGCTTTGTCACCAGTATAGAAACGTTCAAACAGCAGCGCCTCTTCAGTATGTGGTAGATCCTTTACAGGATTTTTAAAGGAAATGACAGCACTCTCTTCCACTAGTAAACTTACCACAATAACTCCTTTCGAATGTTGAATACAATTTTGTATAAGGTTCGTTATAATTCTTTTAACTAATTGTTTATCAGCTAGTACAAAGATCGATTGTGATTCTATTAGTCGTAGGGACAAATCTTTCTCTTCCAAATAAGGAATAAAAGTAACAAGACTATCGCCTACAAGACTATTAAGATTTGTTCGTTCTAGATCAATCTGTGGCTCTGCATTTGTTAGGTATGAATATTCGAAAAAATGTTGAATTAGCATCTCTAGATCTCCTGTGTGTTTTTCTACGATTTCCAGCCTTTTCCTTTGTTCTTGAGACAACTGTTCTTTCTTCATCAACTGCTGATAACCCTTAACAGCTGTAAGTGGTGTGCGCAAATCATGTGAAATATTAACAATTAATTCCCTGAACATCTTATCTTCTCGTATTCCCTTAAGGCGAAGATGTTCCTCCACCTTAAGGTACTTATTTATGTTAGCAGTTAATCTATTGATGTCTTTATTGATTAATTCAATACTTACAGGCTGACGGGTATTTTCTCTTAATCGTTTTTCAAGTTGCATATTTATTTTATGCACTTGTAGTTGCATAAGTCCGATATAGATGACTAATACAATAATTATTACTATCAGTACAACAACTACAATCTTCAATAGTATCCGCCTTCCATTTATTTGATTTCTGACTTTTTAAATACTCCATTAGCTATGCTAAGCATCCAAACCATAAATAATAGACAGACACCGATCGCTTTTACTATATCACTTACTTCTGCATCCATTGCTAGCACCTGATTATTTACCGAAAAAGGGGTTATGGAAAGAATGTTTTCTATAGCAGAGATCTCTGTTCCTATTCCTCCTAGGATTTGTAATACTAAAATAATCCCGAAGCCTATGAATATTACGAAAGAGGTCTTTCTAATAACAAAAGCTAGTATGATAGCTATACTCATTTGTGATGCATAAGCTAGCATCATAACAAACATTATCACAAGCATTTTGCCAATTACTGCTCCAGTTAAACTTAAATCCGTCTGATTTGCTAGTATATGGAGAAATACAGATGGTGAAAACGGTTCTGCAAACTCTGCTCCCGTGGTAAATGCAATGACCGTAACTACTGCGTAGGGTAATATCATAAGAAGTACTAGAAAATAAAAAACAATCGCTTTACTTATAATAACAACTCCTCTCCCCATACCACAAGAAGAGATAGTATCATTGATCGATTTATTGCTAAAATCACTACATATATATATCCCTGCTAAAAACGGTCCGATAATTGCTATTGTCATAACATCACTTAACCCTGAAATGGGCCCACTTATTTCCATACCTATCGTTCCTTGTGCCACTAAGTACGACACGAATGTCACACTAGCAGCGGCAGCACACATAATTAAAAACAGAATTTTTATAGATTTTGACTTTTTAAATTTATATAGATCTGCCTGAATGATATTAATCATTCTTTTCTCCCCCAATAACAGAAATAAAATAATTTTCTAATGTATCTCCCTCAACTGAAAAATTGGTTGTAATAATCCCATTCTCAAAAATTTTAGTGGCTACTTTTCTCTTATTATCAACATAATCATATAATTTGATAGTCTTATCAGGCATTATCTTATAATTCGTTGTGCCTAACTCGTTTTCAAATAATACTAATAGATCCTCTGGCTTTTCGCATTCAATAAGGATATGTCTCTGACATTTATTCTCTAGTTCTCCGAGAGTCAAGGTTTGTTTAATCTCACCATCATGGATAATAATATAATCTGTTGCTACCTGATATAACTCCGGTAAATTATGACTGGAAATAAGAACAGTTATATGTTGTTCTTCACATAACTTCTTAAGTAATATTCTTATTTCCTTAACACCTAATGGATCAAGCCCGTTAATTGGCTCATCTAAGATCAGTAACTCAGGATTGTTAATCAATGAGACAGCAATTCCTAATCTCTGTTTCATTCCAAGTGAAAAATCTTTCACCTGTTTCTTCCCTGTATCTCCCAATCCAACTAACTCAATTAGTTCATCCTCAAGTTCTACATTAGATATACCCCGCAAAATTCTATGGTACCTAATGTTCTCCTTAGCAGATAAACTCATATTTAGACTTGGTGACTCTATCATGCATCCTATTCTTTTACGTTCTGCTTGAATTGCTCGAGCATTATCTTTCCCAAAAAGCTCTATACTACCTGATGTAGGAAAGGTAAGGCCCGCAATGACACTCATTAACGTACTTTTACCCGCCCCATTACTTCCAATGAGGCCGTATATTTTTCCAGGGTATAATGTAATGGATACGTTGCGTAATGCATCCACCTGACGATATGTCTTTGTTAATTCCTTTATTTTTAATATGTAATCTGCCATTCACCATCACCTCGAATTTAACTATAATCACTAAAAGTTAAGAAAAGGTGAAGAAATAAAAAAAGGTTTAAGAATTTTTCACTTAAACCTTATACAAGCGATATCCTAACCCCCAGACTGTTTCTACATAGTCTACTTCTGAGTTAATAGTTTTTAATTTATTTCGCAAATTACTGATATGCGTTTTCACCGCATTATCATCTCCAATGTAATCTTGATTCCATAAAGATTCATAAATGTTACTTTTAGAATATACCTTTTCAGGATTACGCAAGAATAATTCCATAATAAAATATTCCTTGCCCGTAAGCTCTATTTCCACCCCGGATATAGTCAATTGTTTTTTCGTCAAATCTAATTCCAAATCTCTATATTTCAATATATTTTTTCGTTTTTTCTGGCTATTATAATGACGCAGATTAGTCATAACACGAGCTGCAACTTCGTCTAGGTTAAATGGCTTAGTTATATAATCATCCGCACCTAAACGCAATAAGTCAACCTTAGTAGTGACCATACTTTTTGCAGATATAATAATAATCGGAATGTCATGTTGAGATCGAATTTCTTTTAAGATTTCCTCACCACTTTTATATGGAAGCATGATATCCAATAAAATCAAATTGTATTGATTACATTGTGCTTCATATAAACCATCCATCCCATCAAGTACCGTACTCACTTGATACCCTTCACTTTCTAAAGTCTCTGCTAACAATTTGCTTACATCTACATTATCCTCAATAATTAGTATTTTTTCCATTCGCTCTACCCTAGAAGAAGCGCAGGCACACCTTGCACTTTACTTCAAACTGCATCCGCCTTTTTTACAAGATACAGTATTTTCTCCTTTCCTTTAAAAATACAATATTGTATTCACCCAAGATATTCATTATAGTAAGAGGGGTAATAACAGGTAAGCAAATACCATACGTTCCATTCTTCCCATACCTATAACCTATATATCTATACATATCATATTTTATAATACAAGTTTTCCATGGTCTAGTTAACATTTACATAAACTATTGAAAAAAACTATCTTTAAGATAATCGAGCTATAGATTACGATCATTGACCTGTTCCTTGAACAAGACAAGCGCTGCAAGAAGTAAGGAAAAATCTCCATAAACTTAATCGATAATGTTCCCTGTTCATCATGGATGATATTCATATTCATTTCTACGACCAAAACTCTTTTATTGATCTACTCCCTCTCTATATTCCCTTTCAATCTCCTTCAATAGCTCTTCATAAGTCTCTTCTATACTCGTCATTAGTTCCTCATGTGTTGTTTCTCTAATTACATTATTTAACTCTCTCTCCTCAATGCTTTTCTCACCTAAATAACGACTTATTCTACGGGTAATGTGGTTTTCTCTTCTTAAATGGTAAAGAACCTCTTTTCTAACATGATGTTCATCAATAGAAAGGTCAATCCATTCACTATTTAAGGAAGCACTGGGGACGGTTCTCGGTGCTTCCAAAAGCTAAATAAAGTATCTCCCTCCCCACATTAAAGCAAATACCGCACTGGGGTAGTACAATATACTGGTGCCTAGTCGATTTTTCAAACAAACTAGCTCTCGCTAATCCATAATCTCTGACCCACTAATCAGGACTACCAACTTCACGCTTTGTCTTAACTGATCTATGTGGATAAAAACTATAACCACACAAGCAAAAAGGAAGTTCCGAAATAAAGGCATAGAGGACAATAGTATTTAGTATCATACTTAGCGAATGTAGTATGTTTTATTCTCTTAAAAAAACCGAGATATTTAAAGTCACCAATTGCTCTTAAAAAGAAGACAATGGTAAATAGTATACAAATTGTTTTCGTCCATACATTCGGTTGAAAGAAAGGAATGGCATTGAATTGCACTAGTAACATATATCCAACGAATAATAACCCTAGCGCAACAATAAGAGTCTCGATGATCCTAGGAGCAAACAAATAACGACCACCCACTTTTTCGGGTACTGCAGCATTGATCCCCCATCTTCCTCCAAATATCCAATAAAAATGAATAAAACTAATCAATGTTAGCATTGCTACTGAAGAGTAAACGAAAAATGGCAACATAATCTCACCCTCCTTATTTTTATCTGATTAACGATTGTTTGAAATTCCTTTCCATATGATTTCAAATTGTAGTTGAAAAATATGTTTCAGATCTTCTTCTGATTCTGCAATTGACCACATAACAAGTGTGTTAAAATAATTTCCAACTAGAACTGAAGCAATATGTTGAGGATCAAAACGACTTTCAAAGTTTCCATTGTTCATTGATTCTTCAATTATTTCTGTAAGAACTTCTTTAAACCTTACTATATTTGTTGATTCTTCCTTTAAAGCAGAGCGAATGGTTTCAGATAATGTTCGTTTTAGTAAATCTCCATGTTCTACATACACTGTGAGTAAGTCATTAAAAATGAGTTGTAGCCTTTTTTCCAGATGTGTCTCCTGGTGCTTTTGAATTATATCCTTTACTAATTCAATCTGAGAGTTACCTAAGTGTAGTAACACATGCTCTTTCTTTGAAAAATAAGTAAAAAACGTTCCCTTAGCAATTCCACAAGCGGAAACAATTTTATCCACTGTTACGTTGTCATACCCATACTCCTTAAAGAGCTCAATAGACGTTAAAAAAATTTTTTGTTTAAGTTCCTTTTTCCGCTTATCTCGTAACATTTTATACACACTCCAATTTTTAATAATGACCACAGTCATTATTAGACTATAGTCATTTTAACATTATTTTCTTAATTTATACAATTTCGTATTTGAAGCATCGGGGACGGTTCTCGCTGCTTCCAAAAGCTGAAAAAAGTGCCTACACCTAATACAGACCAGACAAGGGAGCAATCTGGTACTTAATAAGTTGACCATTCCCCCCACTACTAATCCTCTTCTACTATTATATCTCCTTGGAATAATGAAAAATCTAAGGAATTATTTCATATAATCTACTAGAAGGAAGCACCAGACCATTCCCTATGGTAAAATGAATCTAGTATTTTTAACTGGATGGTGCTAGCTTTGAAGGAGAAATTAAAAGAGTCAGACTTATATGAACCTATCCAAAAGTATTTTAAACGTAAAGGATATGAAGTTCACGGAGAGGTCAAAGACTGCGATATCGCAGCGATGAAAGATGACCTTTTACTTATTGTTGAATTAAAATTAAACCTAACTGTTGACCTTCTCATACAAGCTACAAAAAGGCAACGGCTGTCTGAACATGTGTATATTGCTATTCCGAAACCGAAGAAACATAACCCACGCGCTAAAAAATGGAGAAACATTTGTCACCTACTTAAGAGATTAGAGTTAGGTCTCATCCTCGTTTCCTTTTCGGAAAAGCGAAAAAGAGTCGAAATAATTTTGGAACCAACTCCCTTTCACCGGCCAATTAGCATGGGGAAAGCCAAATACCTCAGACAAGCTATGATTAAAGAAATAAACGGACGAAGTGCAGATTATAATATTGGTGGCTCCAGTAGAAAACAGATTATGACTGCTTATCGAGAAAATTGCGTCCAGATTGCATGTTACTTAGAACAACATGGCGAATTAACACCGAAGGCTTTGTTACAAATGGGCACAGGAAACAAAACACAATCAATTCTAAGTAAAAATTACTACGGCTGGTTCATTCGTGTAAGAAGAGGCGTGTATCTGCTTAGTGAAAAAGGGAAACAAGAAATAAAAGAATTTCCAGAGCTTGTGGAGTATTATCGGAAGTAGCTTAAAAATCGAGAATTAAAATAACGGAACCTTTAACAACACTTCAATGACGAAGAGTTGTTTCCTTTTTTGCGGTAAATAGTAAAAATATCAAAAATACTATTTAATAAACCAAGAACCATTCTCACTAGGTAAGTAGCAAGAATGGTTCTTTTATTTACTTTCAATTGATGATAGCTGTATCTTCTTTTTATTATGTTTCTAGTATTACATTTGTTCGGCATCTTGTTTACTTAAAACAGCTGGTCCGGTATTTTTCGCATTGGCTTTTTTCGCTGCTTTATTAGCGACGAATGTAATAGTGAAAGACAGAATAAGCGCTGCTAACATCGCAATGATCATGCCAGTTGTATTATTCGATAAAAGAGGAGAAAAGAAAGTCGGTACATAGGCTGTACCACGGACATCTAACATTCCCACGAGCGCTCCTCCAACGCCAGCTGATAAAATAGCTCCACCAAAGACAACTTTGTTAGAAAACATAAATGGATACGCTGCTTCAACAAACGTTCCGAAGCCCATATTGATCGCAAATCCAGGGGCTGCCGCCGTTGCTTCTCCCTTATCCCTAGGTCCTACAATGTTTGCCAATGTGATACCCGCAGAAACCATGACAAGACCTACCATATCAACAGCACCTAAGAAACTAACACCTGTTCTCTCCATTTCTAGTAAAACAATAGGTAGAATCGCAGCATGATACACGCCCGCTAAGATAGCTGGCCAGATCAATAATCCAGCAATTAAACCTGCTAAAATAGGACTAAAAGCAATTGTAGATTCGATCGCCAATTTAACTAAGTCTCCCGCTTGCAGTGCAATAGGTGCAATAAGAAAGTAAACAATTACTCCAGAGAATAATCCAGCTAAACCACCAGCGACAATATTAACGGTAGTTGCCGGGAATCGCCATTGCACACACTTATGAAACAATAGTTGTACAAAAATACCTGCACCTATCCCACCGAGAATACCACCGATAATTCCGCCATTTACGGACAATACCCCTGCAATCACACCCGCTACGATGGATACTTCCTCTAACTCAGACACCTGTTTTGCCGCAATTACGGCTACTACCACAGGTAATGCTTGTATCATAACCTGAAAGACGTCATCTAACCCAGATAAACCTGGTATTTTACTTAAGGCCAGGATAATTGCCATTGCGATAAAACCTGGCAATGCGGACACCATGATCCCACGAATATTAATATTCCTAAATACGTTCACCGTTCCTTCTGACTTTGCCACCGACGAGCTTCCAATAATAGGTTTATATTTTATTCCCCAATGCTTACAAAGAGAGGAGATATATGTAATTGCCCTCGTTCTATTAGTCGTTCCAGTTGTTCCCGATGTGGATATGACATTTGCACCCTTTGCAGAAATAAGAGCCATGGAAGTTCCACCTGTACCAACGATCGGAATGTTCTTCTCGATTGCTGCAATAATAGCTTCCTTATTAGAACCCTCTGGATCAATACTCATCGTAACAAGTCCGTCTACTTCCCCTTCTCTAATTTTACTAGCAATTTCCTTGTCTAATTTACTTGCTTCTTCATTTACATCAGATAGTATTCCACTATAACTACGAACGAGCCCACCGTTTTCATCGATACTGTATATGGATGCTTTTGTTGAATCCTTTGCCCCATCCATGGACTCAGCTGCAGCGATGAATTGAATCTTAGAAATACTTATTTCAGCTACATCGCTTTGTGCAAAAATCTCATGAAGTAGCTTCTCAGGGGACTTCCCTCCTAAATTGTATAAGTTCCCACCACTACTACCAAGAATAGCAATTTTCTTCATACGATTACTCCCTTCTGTTATAAAAAACCATATAGTTTACTCCTAGAATCAAGGACCAAATGCGCTAAGCACTAACTCATGAATCGCCTCTCCTATCATGTATCAAGCGAATGAAGCCATTGTTCTCTTATTTTATTAAAACTAGGAACCTATCATCTACAAACTACTCTTATTCCTTTCCTAGTTACTCAACAATAAGAAAAAACTTCGCTCAGAAGATATAACTTGATTACCTCTTTGCAAAGCTCTCTATTACTTATGTGATCGATAGAAAAACTTAGGAGTCTATACTATTTTTGGAACTACACTTCACACTTCATTATATTAGTGCTTTACCATAATAAAATAATAATAACGCTTATCACTCTATATGTAAATGCAATGAATAGATTTTTCCTATAATAATAGCGAACAGAGCATATCTGTTCGCTACTAAACTTATCTATTGTTTTCTATTATCAATATTTTGAGATCATCCATTACCGATTTAGTTTAAAGTTCTCTACCAGCTCTTGTAATTCTTCTGCAAGCTTTGCCATTTCAATAGATGAGCTTGCAATCTCATTCGTTGATGCTAGCTGCTCTTGCACAGAAGCTGACACTTCTTGTGTTTTAGAAGCGGTATCTGTAGAAATGTTATTAATTTCATTCATGTTCGTTGTTATGTGTTCCATAGATGCTCTCATTTGCTCTGTAGCAGAAGATACTTCTTCTAGTTGTTTTGTCACATTTCGAACAGAACCACGTATATCTGTAAATGTTTGCTCTACTGACCTTATAGCTTCAATACCTTCTGCTGATGTTTCAGAAGTTGCAATCATGGAAGTTACTGTTTCTGCTGTTTCCACTTGAATGCTTTTAATGAGGTTGGAAATCTGTTGAGAAGATTGTTTGGACTGCTCTGCCAGTTTCCTTACCTCATCCGCAACAACAGCGAAGCCTCTTCCATGTTCTCCCGCTCTTGCAGCTTCAATGGCAGCATTGAGTGCTAATAAGTTGGTTTGGTCCGCAATTTGGGTGATTACTCCAACAATTTGTCCAATTTCTTGTGTTCGTTCTCCTAAATTCTCCATTTTTACGGCAACATCTTGAATTGCTTGATTCATTGCTTCAATTTCAGAAATAGATGATTTGATATGTAACGCACCTGAATTTGCTTTATCTGTTGTATCTGATGCAGCATCTGTAACATTTTGGGCACTTTGTGAGATAAGCGTTACACCTGTCGTTACTTCTTGAACCATCCCTGAGCTTGTAGAGGCATTTTGCGCCTGCGTTTCTGCTCCAAGCGCAACCGTTTGTATTGCTGCCGCAACTTGCTTACTAATTTCCGCTGACTGTTCCGATGTAGCAGAAAATTCCTCTGCAGAAGATGCCACTTTTTCCGAAGTTACTTGTATTTGTTCTACCATGTTTCTAAGGTTTGCAACCATAATCTGAAACGAGCTAGCTAGTTCTCCAACCTCATCCTTATTCGTAACTTTGATATCCGTTGTTGTTAAATCACCACCTGCAATATTTTTTGCAGCTGTAGAGAGAAGCTTGATAGGCTTAACAAAGGATCTTACAAATAGCACAACAGCAATACTAGTGATTACTAAACTTGCAACAATGACTAGAAGAATTCCATTAGCTAATTCCTTTATACTAGAAGTATATTGCTCTACCGGCATATAGGTTATGACGTAAAAACCAAAATCTTCATTTTTCTCAAAGGCTACAATATTCTCTACGCCATTTAACATAATGAATCCATTGCCTATACTTTCTTCTCCCATTTTTTCAAAAAAAGGTAGTAGATTCTCTTCCTCACTAAAGTTAAGATTCAGAGTAAATTCCTCTTCCTTAGAGGCAATAGTTAATCCACTTGGATCTATAATCATTGTGTGTATAGAATCATCGTCATTTCCTGTTACTAACTGCTCTGTTAATTTATTCACATCCAATGCAATGACGTAAACAGAGATTACTTCCCCTGCATTATTAAGAATAGAATCGGAAACAGCAATTACTGGCCTTCCAGTTATGGGAGAATACATATAATCACTTGCAGCAACTCCTGGATTCTCTAGCTGCTCATAATAATAAGCCTCATTCTCCCGATCAAAAACGTGTCCTACGGATGCTCCACCTACACCATCAACAAAGGCGCTTCCATCAAAAGAATAGAATACATTTTCATATAATCCATCTGCATTAGTCATTTTCTCTTCTAATCTATTTCTTATTCTAGTAAGCTCGCTTTGATCCACTTCATTTGTGTCTTCTAGATTGATAAAAAAGTTACGAACATAAAGATCCTCAACAACGGAATCAGCCAATGCGAATTGTGAAGCAAAAACAAGGTCAACTTGACTATTCTTCTCATTGGTAACATGTGATAGTGAGTTTATGACCTCTTCTTCTAATGCCTCAGAAGATTGATGGGTAGTATAAAACAAATTAACCAGCATAGGAACTACGATACATAGTAATGTGATGAATGTTATTTTCGTAAATAAACTATTTCTTATTGATATCTTCTTCATTTGTTCTTTTCTCCTTTTATAGTGATTTAATCACTTTTGTTGCGTTTCTTGTGGGGGCTACTTCATTTTTTTCCTAACAACTTAGATAGAAAAGCGGTTTACAACGAACATCTAGCTATATGCGTACTAAAACATGATAGCTTGTCGTTTTCGTAGACTTTCTCCCTTTAGTAAACTTCCTTATTTCAAAAGTATAAAAAACCCACCTCAAAAAAAGGTGGATGGGTATCCTCGCTTTTTTTGCAACCCGGCCATCGTAGCTTACACTAGTTATCAGTAGTCATTCCTTGATAACTAAATACGCCTTAGATCCGTGGCTTTGCGTCCTTACCTTTCGAGTAAGTATGCCTTTTTCAAAATAGGTATTTTGTCCTGGATCTAAATATACATTCGACAAAAAGAAATATCAATTTATATGCTTGGATGATAATAGATAAGACAGATGTTTATAAACAGAGAATGATGGAAAGACAGTAGAAAAAAAGAGAACAAGGTCAATTTGCACCCCTGCTCTCCTTTTCTTCATCTAAAGTAACAAAACAACTGTAGCATTATTATTCCTTAGTGTGTACACTTTCAAGTCACGAGCGCTTGCTACTCCCACACCATATTCAAAATATTCGAAACTCAAATTCTTCATTTGCCATCTTTATCTTATCTTCATGCTTCACTTTCATTCTTTCCATTGGCTGAAGCCTTACTCCATTGACATATGTGCCATTACGGGAATTGTTATCCTTAATAAAATAAACACCATCTGAAGAAAGGATTTTTGCATGCACTCGTCCTATCACTTTACTGGAGAGCGTGTAATCCGTATTGTTTGAGTCTCTTCCAATCGTAAACGTGCTTTTTGTAAGTATAATTTTTTCATTGGTAGAGAGGAGCAGAAGATGAGGTTTGTAAGCAACATCGTCCAGTGTCGTCGTTCCTTCTACCTCCTCCATTTCCAATGTACCAAGAACAGTAGTTCCTTTTGTATCCTCTGGCCCATCTTCTCCATCACTTCTCTGTAAAAAGAAGGAGGTAGATTGAACACTCTCGTTATGAGCCGAAAGGAGGTCTGAAGGAGTACTCGTTTTGCCTTCCTTCTTATCTTGTATCCTAGAGGAATAGGCATCTATGGAGTTATTAGTAGGACTATAAAAGTGTGCATTCCCCCCCATATCCAATACCGGAGAAATACTCCCAGTGGCTTCCTCTATACCACCCATTTCCATTAATTTTTCTTTTAAAGCAGATATATCACTTGTATCTGACTGAATCAAATAATTATGTAACTTGACGAAAAAGACAAGGTCATCCGTTTCTTCAAAGGGAAATTTCGAAAGTATCTTTCGGAAAAACTGCAACAGTGTGGTGGTTTCCAAGTCACTTGGTTGAAATGGTACATAAATAAAATACGGTTGATTATATTGGTCTAGATAAATATATCGCTCGTGTAAAACAAGCTTATTTAAGTCAACCTCATTCTCTTGAAAGTTTGTTATAAGCTTCAAAATAGGTAAGAAAGAGGTGACGATTTTCTCCTTCGTCAATCCTTCACCGAAATGTTTCTCAAGCGTAATCATATTCTCTAAATGATAACTAAACTCCCATCCGTTAGCTTGTTCAGCCAAAGCGAAGGGAACAAGTCCAGAAACACCTTCATCATGTGTGCTTAAAGACTCTAATTCTTCCCTTCGCAAAACTTCGCTTCTATTTAGCAATTTCACTAATTGTCCATCATTATTAGATGAGAAATCCAACCATTTAATCATGTTACCGACCCCTAAAATAATTAATCTATATATTTACATTTTAAGAGAATTAGCCTTATTAACTAAGTCTCTTTCATTCCGCTCCAGTAAAGCTGCCATGTTATTTAAATAGTTTATATTCAATTGTACTCTTCTATCCGAAGACATTACTAGATTGGACGTCATCCAAAGAACCCGATTTAAACCGAACACATCATTCACGTCTCCACGTAGCATATTCACTCCATGATTCAATTGATTAATCCTTTTTCTTATCGTTTGTAATCTAGCACTATAATAGGCGGTTCTTGGTAGGTTAACTTTCATATACGGCTCGATAGATATTCCTGGTCCGCTAAATATCCCCGAAACTACATCTTTCATCTTTCTAGCGCTAGACATCATATTATTAAAAAAGGATTTTGTACCATCAATGAGCTTTTTGGAAAATTGCCCAACTTTTTTTAGCCCACTAATATACGAATCTATTGTTCGTTTTGCTTCTTCCATTAACCCTTTTATTGTTGTTTCAACTATAACAAGTGCACCATTTACAATCGTATAAGTAAGGCTACCAACTAAATTCTTAAAGTTTTCCCCTGCTTGTTTCAAATCTCCTGTTATTATTGCACCGAGAGTTTCCATGCCTTTCATAGCTGTTTCCACAATAGGGTTAGCGATCCTTCTGGTTGGTGATGGCCCTTCTATCCACTCAGAAAATTCCCCACTCTCTTTAAATGTAACACTCACTAAACTATGAGGATAAATTGGATTGATATGATCCACCCAACTGTTTTTGCTTATCGTTACTGTCTTATCAACATAGGGAGCAAAGCCAAGAGCGGAGACAAAATCTCCCGTGTGTACAATAAACGTGTAATTGTCACTCATTAAGCTCTGTCGTTGCTCATTCGTTAAGTTTATCCAGTGAATCGGCTGCCCATTGACAACGTAGGCTTGCAAGGTGGGATCTTCAAGGTGATTGGTATAAACATGTGTTACTAGATTTCCCCCTTTAGAGTGCCCTAATAAAAGCTTCTCCCCATCAGCATGTGCCACATGTTTTTCATAAAAAGCATTTGCTTCCACCTGCTGCTGAATTTCTTTCCCAAACCCTGCTTCCACATTTGAATACCAATCTGTCCGCAAATGGTCCTTATCTGTAAGGTCTTCACTACCTCGATATAAAGCCGCTGCATTTCCATTTGCATCTTCAAAAGCATATCCAACAAATCCTGACGTTGATGCACCACTACTGTTATTTCCACTATTTGGATTATTGTTTTGGTAGCCTACTAATCTAATTTCTTGTAGGTTTGTACTGTTTTTCAGTATTTCTTCAATTTCTTTAATTTCTAACAAAACACCATCATCTTCTTCATCAGTATAATAGCGCCTTGCATCAGTAATAAATTGTTGAAGAGTTAACGACTTAACCCCCTGCCCCACATTCCTCATTGGATCAATATTGATATAAGACAGCCTTAGCAGTAAATAATGCTCTTCATCTGTTAAACTATTTAAAGGCATCGGCTATCTCTCCTCCATGCTTTCATACCAATCTGCCACAGCATCTTCATTATTGATCATATCTTTGAATCTTTCATCTATACTTATAATCCCATATACTTTCGCATTCAGATTATCCCATCCTATATTGTTAACAAAGGTCGTTCTTAAAAAATCAGAAATATCTTCAGATTCATCTACAAATCCAATGGACACCATGAATACTTCCGTACCAACCCCATCCATTAGCTTGTATAGATTATAAATTCCTTCGCTATAAATACTTACGTCAGGTTCATTTGATACTTTTATACTTACGATAAGTACCACTGCCAAGTCCTGGTTTGATTGAATAAATTCCTCTGCCTGTAAATCATTCATGGACTCGTCAAAGGTATTACCTGCGGAACGAAGAAGAATACGATATTCTGCCCCTTCAGGCAAATTCTTTTTAATATCCGCAGCTAATTTAACTTCTAACTCTTTTCCCCAGCGGGCTAATAAATAGGAATCATTGAAAGTTCCCTTCTCTCCAGTACGTTCGCGCATGGTAAAAACAACATCCTCTTCTCCCTTTACGTGAGCTGTCGCACTAATACCTTTTGACCCCGTAGAATAAAATAAGCCGCCTTTTTCATAGTGTTCAATGACAAATTCCTTATTATATTTTCCTTCCAGATCGTCTAACAGCTTTTTCTCTACATTCATACAGCCTGCCCCTCCTACTATTGCTATTACGATTATCATGATTATTATCATACGTTTTTTTAGCGACAAACACGACTCCTCCTTTTTTACATTGACTATTTCCACTCTATGAAAAGGCTTATCATTCTTTTGAAATACGATTAAATGCATGGGAAGACATTTTAAGCAAAAATACTGTTGAATCTATACTGACAGGTTTGATAACATAAGATACTCTTCATCTGTCAAACTATTTAAAGGCATCAACTATCGCTCCTCCATTGTTTTGTATCTTTCCACCACATCATCTACGTTAGTAATCTTATCTATGAATATTTCATCTATGTAGATAACCCCGTACATTTTTGCATTCAGATTATCCCACCCTATATTGTTAACAAAGGCCGTTCTAAGGAAATCTGAGATATCTTCTGATTCATCGACAAAACCTATGGAAACTCGATACCCTTCTGTACCAAACCCCTGGATTAGCTTGTATAGATTATAGATTCCTTCACTATAAATACTTACATCAGGTTCATTTGGTACTTTTATACTTACGAGCAGTTCAACTGACATATCCTTGCTCGATTGAATAAATTCCTCTGCTTGAAGATCTTTCATAGATAAATCGAAGGTATCCAATGACGAATAGAGAGATAATCGATATTTCGCTTCTTCAGGCAAATTCTTTTCAATTTCGTCAGCTAATTTAACCTCTAACTCTTTTCCCCAACGAGCTAATAAATAGGAATCATTGAAAGTGTCTCTCACTAGTTCGTTCACGCATGGTAAAAACAACATCCTCTTCTCCCTTTACGTGAGCTGTCGCACTAATTCCTTTTGGTCTTGACGAATAAAATAAGCCACCTTTATCATAGTGTTCAATGACAAACTCCTTATCGTATTTTGATTCCAAATCAGCTAACAGCTTTTTCTCTACATTCATACAGCCCGTTCCAATTACTATTGTTATTCCGATTATCAAGCTGATTATCATACGCTTTTTTAGATGCAAAACACGACTCCTCCTTTTTGACATTGACTATTTCCCCCACTTATCTCTCCTCCATGGTTTTGTACCTCTCCACTACAGCGTCACTATTAGTGATACTATCTTTGAATCTTTCATCAATGTAGGCTACCCCATACATTTTCGCATTTAGATTATCCCAACCTATATTGTTAACAAAGGCCGTTTTTAAGAAGTTAGAAATATCTTCTGACTCATCTAGAAATCCTACAGACACTCTGTACCTTTCCGTACCAAGCCCTTGTATTAACTTGTATAAGTTATAAATCCCTTCACTATAAGCCTCTACATCAGGTTCATTTAATACTTTTATACTTACGAGGAGTACCACTGCCATGTCCTGGTTCGATTGAATAAATTCCTCTGCCTGAAGATCATTCATGGACTCGTCGAAGGTATCCGCTGCAGAACGTAGAAAAACTCGATACTCCGCTCCTTCAGGCAAATTCTTTTCAATATCCTCAGCTAAGTTAACTTCTAACTCTTTTCCCCAGCGGGCTAATAAATAGGAATCATTGAAAGTGCCTTTCTCTCTAGTTCGTTCACGGATGGTAAAAACAACATCTTCTTCTCCCTTTATGTGAGCTGTCGCAGTAATTCCTTTTGGTATTGATGAATAAAATAAGCCACCTTTATCATAGTGTTCAATGACAAACTCCTTATCGTATTTTGATTCCAAATCAGCTAACAGCTTTTTCTCTACATTCATACAGCCCGTTCCAATTACTATTGCTATTACGATTATCAAGCTGATTAGCAAACGCTTTTTTAGCTGCAAAACACGACTCCCCCTTTTCGCCATTGACTTCATTCCATTAAAATATTCACAGTTATATAATTCGTATAAATGTATGTATAATGACCATATTTTTTAAAGGCGGGCAATTAGCCATAACAGCCAATTGCCCGTTGAATCTCCATGCAAAAAGAAAACTGCATGGGTGCTACAAAATGTTGTTGGTTAGAATGTATAAAGGCAGACACTTTTGCTAACAAGGTAAGCCTCGCTCACAAAATTCATACTCACCGTGGGGTCTTCTACTATTCCTTATCCCGCATGAGTCTTTGCCACTCACTTCACCAAGCAACATGAAAGGTAATACTACTTAAATGCATTCGCGTTATTATTAATTGCCGTTTCCGCAGCGTTATAGTTTGTTACGGTATTATCTAAGAATTTAGCATAGCTGTCTACTACTTGACGATACTCTTCAAATCGCGGACTTAATGCATTAAAGTTACCACGAATCGTATTGGAGGCATCGCTTTGCCACGTTTGCGATAAGGCATTCATTTCCTTTTTGATTTCTTCCAAATTGGCAGACAATGAAGCATTTAACGTTCGAATCTGCGATGCTGTCTTACTAACTTCTCCTAACGATATTTTAATTCCTTCTACAGCCATTTTTTCCCCTCCTTTAAGTAAAAAGTATGGATTCAACTAGTTTGTTAATCGCTTAGCTTGGTTGGCTATTTCACTTTGCGTTTCTCTGTACGGATTGGTGCGGATTATTTAATGAAAGGAGACGTCCATTAAAGATGATTTTCAACCCCATAACATAAAGAACATCACCAATATTCAACTTTGCTTCCGTTACCTTCTCTCCGTTCACATACGTGCCATTGGAGCTACCATTATCTTTCACCACCGCATTCCCTTCTGTATCGTAAACGATCCGGCAATGAAGATTCGACACTAATTGATTCCTAAAGCAAATCTGAGCTTGTTGTGATCTGCCAATATTTATTTCACTTGCAGTGACCTGGTGTCTTGTAAATTCATTTCTTCCATCTGTCGGCGGTTCCACATATAATAAAGCAACTGGCCCCTTTTCCCTAAAAATGGTATACGTTTGGAAGGGAACTATTTGAAGTTTCCTAACACGCTGTTGATGAGTATCCTTCAAATATGCTTGTTTATTCGACTTTAAATACCAGTTGCCGTTTTCCCCTTCTACGGCCATAATTTCCTGATCATAGGAAGAAAGTATGTATTGACCTGTCACCCTATGGGGTAAAACGGTAGTAACTGCTTTTCCCTTATCAAATAGTGTTAAAATCATGACGACTTCCTCCTACATCCTCATATGTAACTTCCTTACTCCATTTTGTCGACGCTAGTCTTCTCCATAACTTCTTCTAACGTTATACCGATTTTTACATAAATATAAGGAAAGTCCTCATCTCCAGAAAGAACATGAAAAATGGGGGTAATTTGCTTTAATTTATTCTCTTCCATATAATCAATCAATACCCT
The DNA here is from genome assembly GCF_041820985.1 of Evansella sp. AB-rgal1. Lineage (NCBI taxonomy): Bacteria > Bacillati > Bacillota > Bacilli > Caryophanales > Bacillaceae > Evansella > Evansella sp. AB-rgal1. Next base: position 22,856 of record NZ_JBGUAU010000034.1, on the reverse strand, counting down.
GTAGGCAACCTCTGTTTTTGCCTCAAAGTCATTAAATAAACAAAGGGAAACCATGTCTTCTATACTAAAGTAACTATGAAAATAGTAATCATCTGTTAAAGCGATATCGTCTTCTTTAATGGGCATGAATAGTTCAATATGCAAAATTTCATCCATTGGTACATTACTTAACGAGTAGAATAATGGTCCTTTCAATGTTGCTTCCTGCTCAACAATTTGTGTTACGAAATCTTTAATCACATCTTCCATAGCGGTATAATGAATTTGATACTTCCTTGAAACCACATTCGTATACCGTATGGAATCTAAGGGGTTTACAACATTCATTCTCCGCCCCCCTCTTCGACTGGAACAAAAACATCAATGACTCCATCGCCATACACATCTAAATAAACATGATAAAAAGAATCTATTAAAGTGAGATGATAAGCATCTGCACATTCTAGGAGAATATTGTAAGATTCGTCTAAATCTTCATCTAAATCCGCATGTCTTACTAGTAATGTATCTGTAAACTCCCACAACCCCATAAAGGCAAACTGCTCATTCTCTTTCAATTCTACGGGGTGATTTACAGGAATATAAAAGAAGAAATCTGCTTCGTTCGTTCTTTCATCATAGTTACTCATTTTATAAACGACCGGACCTGTCGCATATAAGCCATTTTTAATAATGGCATTTCTTATTTCTTTCGCTGCATCTCCCATTCATTTACATGAACTCTTTTTTGAGTGCTTAGCACGTTATTTAAAACTAGTGGACCTCGTTTTATCTTCATATATTCACCACCTATTGGACTATATTTCTTGTCTTCGATCATGAATACCAACTTTACCTATTGCAAGGTCAAAGTTTTTCTTTATTTCGATAGCATCTTTAAACCGTTTTTCGCTTTCTTGCGAACATGAGCATTAGTCGTGCAAATCCTATCAAAATTATGGAGACCACTCCTCCAAGGAATAGATAAACGAACACATCATCCATAACATTTTCCACAACAATTGCTCCTTGCATAGCATTTCTTAAATAAAGTAAACAAAAGATAACGAAGAAAAGCAGCGTTCCTTGGAGCCAAACAATAAATAGAGCTAGAAATGGTGCTCTTTCTCCTCCTATTAATTCTGCCCTAGAGCGCAAAACTGTGAAAGGCTTGGTCACCCAATATGTCAATGGATAACTATCCTTAGTTCGCACTTTCTTCGTCTCCCTATGTCTTTTTGATTGATTGATTTTTTCCTCTGGAACAATAAAGGAGGAGAAACGAAATTTACAATATGTAACAAGCAAAAATTCTGGCCAAGCCATTGCTATACCATATTGAATAAGTATCATCGCTAGTAAAAATAGTAGTACTTGAGCAACCTCTCCAATAGCTGTTTCAACGTTTGCTCTAGCTAACATCGCCCCTAATACGGAAAAAGCAAAAATGATTGGTAAACTAACATATCCTTTAGAATGTTGAAATTGGTATAAGCCTTCCCCACCGCTTCTTAAATGGCCTTGCTTTACTCTTTTCACAGCTCTTATTGTGGAAAAGAGGAGGTATATTAATCCACCAGCTATAATGACAAGGACTCCTGTATCTAACATGGAAGGCAATCCTCTATCTTCTCTTATGAGGTAAAAAATCTGGTAAAACTCAAGGGACAATTTTAGGGATAGAATAGAAACAAATATCATTTGTATTCTTTGAAATTTGAACATTATTTTACGTATGGAAAAGAGCAACGTTCCTATAGCTTGAATAGCCAGTAAAACATAATTAGTTGTAATAACTGTTTCCCAATAAGAAGCATTAATGTATATGCTATAGTTAAATGCAAAGCTCGTAATTGCTGTAACAGCACTGCTAGCGAATAGAACACCCCATAAGAAAATATAAATACTCCCAGGATAAAGCCGCTCGTACGCTACATCTTTTAACTTTGCGACTTGTTCTTCTTGTAATCTATGAAACATTTCTTGCCTCCAATTAAAATTCTCTTATTCTCTTTTCACTTCAAGGTCTATATCCTTACTATAAGTGACTAGGAGTCTATTCATCGAATAGCTTTCATCTTAGTCACAAAGGTAAAAAAGATCCTTAGGATTAATACAGTAATGAATGAAAAAACACTTCCAACAACCAAGTAGGAAATCATATCCTCCACGAGAGTCACTTCAATGACACCTCGTGCAGCATTTCTTAAGTAAAGGAGTAAGAGAATGAGAAAAAAGACGGTGCTACCTTGAATCCATACAATAACCAATGCAGTAAACGGTGCTTTTTCTCCCCTTAATAAACCTGCTCTACTTTTAATTACGGAAATAGGTTTCAACACCCAGAAGGATAATGGCTCCGTTTCCTTTTTTTTCTTTCTATGCCCCCTATGACTTTTTGATTCTTCTTGAACTATAAAACTAGAAAAGCGAAATTTACAATAACTGATAAGTAGAAATTCTGGCCAAACCATCGCAATTATATATTGAATCACAATGGCCAATAGCAAGAACATAAGCACCTCAAATAGCTGTCCTGTTGCTGTTTCAAAATGGATTCTACCAAAGATCCCCCCAAAAACAGAGGCAGTAAATATAATTGGTAAACTGACGTACCCCTTTGATTGCTGAAAATGATATAGCCCCTTTCCACCTAATGTAAAGTGACCTTTCCGTACTCTTGCTAGAGCCCTTATAATAGATAACACCAAAATCACAATTCCTCCAAGGATTGCAAACAAGCCCCATTGATCCATGTTTTCGGGTAAATTACGATCCGCCCTTAAAAGAAAAAAACCAAGATAAAATTCTAATGAAACTTTTAGAGATACAATACAAACGAAAAGTATTTGTATCCGTTGAAAGGAATACGCTATCTTCGGAAGACTAAATAGGAGCGTACAAATAAATTGTATTATCAGCAGTATTCTGCTTACTGTAAGAACATCTTCCCAAATTGGAGAAGAGACATTATCGCTACCACTTCCAAGAAACGTAAAGGCAAAGATAACGCTACTTATTACAAGTGCCCCCCATAAAAAAACAATGATGTTACCAGGATGTGTCCGGTCATAGGCTACATCTTTTAGCTGCTCAAAACTATCTTCTTTTAGATCTCTAAACATCCAATCCACCTACCAAAATATTTTTTTCAAATTATTACCTATACTATTTGTTACCGAGCTTACTCCACTTGCAATACCATCAACTGCCTTGTTTGCTATATCTTTTGTAAAACCTATGACACTATTATTGAGAGGTGGTCCAAATTCTACATTAGCAAGTGCATTTATCCCTAAACCTACACCAGCACCTACCACAGTCCCTGCAGGAGGTAAGAACAAAGATCCAACTGCAGCCCCTGCGGCCATGGAACCAGCTGCACTTCCAACGTCAATAACTGTATCTACCACAAATTCAGACGACTTAATACCGTGTTGTCGGGCATTATCATAGACAATCATTCCAGTTCCGAATATTCCAAGTGCCTTTCCGCTCTTTGTCAGTGTTGTTGAATTTCTCCAGTTGAAGTCATCCCACACCTTTAGCCCACTTTTAAGCGTTTGTTCCTGCAGACGAAAAAGCAACCTTCGCTTTAGTTTCCCCCAGATTTGCAACACTTCGATTGATTGCTTCGAAGTTAGTGTTTCGAAATTTATTACTTGTAGAATTGTAATAGCCATGCTCCCTCCCATATAGAAGAACTCCGTTTTTAGACTGTATATCACGCCAAAGCCCCTTGCCCCATTTAGCTGTGCCCCCTAAGCCTTCTGGCAGCATTACTCTAGTTTGACTACCTTTGTTTTTTCCTACCAGTTTTATATAATATGTCAGAACCGCTGTCATACGATATCCCTCCTTATGAAATTGTTTTATGGGAATGAACAATAATTACTTCTTCTTTTTGGATAAAAAAATCTTTATCCAATTCCTCACTGCTGTCCAGTTCATCCAACAACGTTGTTTCTTCCAACTCACTCGTTAACAATGTAGTCTCTTCCACTTCATCATCCAGTAGTACGGTCTGTTCCACCTCAAGATCTTGTTCTAATAAGGCAGTTTCTGCTATACCCGCTTCCGTTTCTAGCATTTCTGTAGTTGCTGCAGCTTGTTCTTTCCCCCTCTGCCGTTTTGGAAGCAGTCTCGATGTAGTCCATTTTCGGGTTGAAAGCCCACCTGTTTCTTTTGATTTCGATGGACTTCTACGTTTCACTGCAGAGCTGTAGCCCATAAGGTCCTTTATAACAATCCAAATTTTTAAACGGATAAACAGAAAGACAGCGAGAAGTAAAGTAATTCCAGCCCCAACCATTCCTCCGTAAAACATTATTTGATAGGCCAACACCAAGACACTCCTTTATTAATCTATCAATCTCAGATTCTTTAACCTTCTAATCAGCCGTTCTAGACCGTCATCCTCCCCTGCTCCAGGCAGTTGCCTTGCTACATGAAAATACTCCAAAACGTCTTGGTAGTCTCTGTTCCCTTCCGCTTTTGCGGCTTCCATATCAAGGAATAAATTCATCAGACGCACATAGGCCGCTGTACTCTCTGGGTACTCTTGGATAACCGCCTGAAATTGCTCTGCTGCCTGTGAATTTTCTCCCATTTGCTGATAAATAGATCCAATTCTCAGCTTTATTTCCTCCTGATTCGTTACATCAAGTTCAAGCAGTAAAAAATAATGTTCAATAGCTTGTTCAAAGTCATTTCTAGCATTTTCCTGAGCCCCAGAATTGGTTGCCCTACTGTGATATGCTTGAGCAAGTTTATGTGAGAAGTCCAATTCGAAACGATAGTGTAATTCCTCACTATCCAGCCTGTTAATAATATCTTGAGACTTCTCAATCAAGTCGATGACCTTAGTATTTGCCTCAGGTATTTGCGCCTTATATGAACTGTAGATATTAGCTAATGAATGATAGTTATCTACTTTTTTTCTTGTATTAGCCAGTCCGTCATTATAATTTTCCAACTCTATTAAATTCTCTGAAAATACTTCATAGTCGATATTCATTTGGCTCATAGTCGTAGCCAGGGTTTTGTAAAACTGAACCTCTGGGAGTACCTCTTCATCTACTTGGTGGAGAAACTTCAAAGCATTGGAATAATCATTCTTCACATCAAAATAGGTCATCCCCACTTTAAATAGAACACGACTGTTTTCATGGACCTTTCCGTATCCACTACTAATATACGACTGCATTTTTGCCAACCCTGCATCTGCTTCTCCTCTATTAATATATAGATCTAGCAGATTGATGTAGGCTTCGGGTCGTGTACTGTCCACTGTGGAGATGGCCATTTCTAATACTTCAATCGCCTGAGCTTCGTTTCCGTTAATAATGTATCGGCTAGATTCGTTGATTAACTTCATATAATCTTGGAACTGCTCTTTCTTTATTTCTGCATAACCTATGTAGGAAGTAGTTCCAAAAACGATAGATAAACTAAGTGGGAGCAAAAAATATGCAAGTTTTTTCGCCATGCTTTTCTTGTAATCCTTTGTCAGCTTAGCAACGTTCTCCATGTCGAACAAAAGCTCTTCCCAATTTGCGTATCGGTTCTCTGGTTCTGTCTGTGTACACTTTGTTATGATGTGTTCCAGACCTTCGGGCAAGGACGAGTCCCATTGCCTGATCGGGCGGATTTCGAATGGTGGTTCGGATAGACTCTTTCCCGTTACTAAGTGATATAATGTTACTCCAAGACTATAGATATCTGTCCTTGCATCTGTTTGTTTTCCCGCTAACTGTTCTGGCGCAGCATATGCTTTTGTTCCCAAATTTGTCGTATCCGTTACGCTTTCCTGTTTATATTCCCTCGCTATACCACAAAGTCAATAAGCTTAATTTTCCCCTCTGGAGTAAGCATCACATTATCTGGTTTCATGTCACGATAGATTATTGGGTTTGGTTTCCTCAAATGAAGATACGCCAATACATCTGCTAATTGTTTTCCCCAATCTATTACAGAGTCTGGGTCAAATATACCCTCTCGTTGCTGCTTTTCCTTAAGTGACTCTCCTTCTATGTAATCCATGACAACATAGATGCCATCTTTTCCTTCAATAATGTCGTAGATTTTTGGAAGCGCCCAGTGATCCAATTTCTTTAGCATATTCGCTTCCACGATTAAACTATTAATAAGTAGTTCATTATTACTATAAGCCCGCTTTCTAATATCTTTAATCACGATGGATTTATTTAAACGATTGTCCATGGCCAAATAAACAATACTCATTCCACCGCGACCAATTTCTTTAAGAACTTCATACCTTTCATCAATGATTGTTCCAATTTCAATCAAAAGTATTACACCTCCACAAGAAAGGGAGATTTCCCTGTCTTATAACTAATTAAAACATTTGTAAAATCACCTTGAGGTTTCCTCTTTGATAGTCGATAAGCATTGCGCTTTTCTTCATTAGGAGACCCTTAACAAAAGCACTGTTATGTTATCTGTTTCTTTTCTTTGTTTAGCTAACTCCACAAGCTCTTGCGCCTTTTCCTGCATTTGCTGTTTATTATGTAGTTGCTCAGGATGAAGATTTTTATAAAACTCTTGTGAGGTAATACGATGATGAAATCCATCAGAACAAAGCATATATATTGCGTCTTTTTGTACTTTTCCAGTAGTGATAGGAATATTAAGTGACAGCGAAGCTCCCACACATTGCAGGAGCACATTCCTACGTGGGTCCTTTTTCCCTTGTTCCGGTGTCAAATTCCCTCGTTCTATTTCCTTCGACACTAAGGTCTGATCCTTTGTTAACAGATTTATTTCAGTGTGAATTTGGTAAGCTCTACTGTCTCCTATTTGTACAATAAAATAATCTTCATCTAAAATGAGAAAAGCTGTGACGGTTGTGCCCAGTTTACTATTGGTCTGTTCACCATAGGAACGTATTTTTCCATTTAACTTCTGAATATGGTCTTGCAATTCATTTATTATCGTATCTTTGGAGCAATCTGAAAAAAGTAGGGTTGGTAGTTCCTTATCGAACCAAGAAGCCAGGCTTTGAATGACGGATGCACTTGCTAATTCTCCATGGGAAAGCCCCCCCATCCCATCACAAACAACAAAAAGACCTACTTCCCCCACAGAGGAATTTGCAGTCTTTATCAAAAGAGCATCCTGGTTTGTTTTCTTTTTCAATCCAATATCAGTATGATAAGCAATTGTTAACATATCTAGCACCACCATTGAATAAAAACTTTTTCTCATCCAACTTCTACATTATTTCTATGAGACAAAAAAAACTAGTGTAATACTCATGTTTATATGGAAAACTATGTAATTAAATAAAAGACATTATCATTATACTCGCTTTGTTAACTCAAAAGTAATCGTTCTAAATCACTGCTTTTGTAACACATTTTCCTTTAAAGTTAAATTTATACTTAAATAGTAAATAAGTACCATTCGTCTATTGATATTGGGTTTTATACTGCTAACCTTTCACTCTATGTGAAATATAAATCTCCACTCTTAAGCTATACATATATTTATGTCGGTAGCAAATTGGAAAAATATCTATTTTAAAAATGTGTATGTGGTAAACCTTGTCATTATCCCCTACTTAATTACCATTCCACCCAAGAATAACAACTAATATATAGTATTTTTATCCTATTAGTTTTTCACTAGTCAGACTTTATACTGCAAAAATGTAAGTGCTTCCAATGCCTACAAACTATAAATTCCTTAACAACAAAAAACTCAGAAACGTTGAGATTTCAACATTTCTGAGTTTATAATCTTTATTTAATTGGAAATCTCCATTCAACGTTGATCTACCTTACTATAAACACTAGAAGTGACTGTAACATAAATAGAAAATTTTTACTCAAACTTCAAATTGAGAAATCAACATAAAAAGCATGAAATCATATATTCTTCCTGATCTCATGCTTTTCACTCTTCAAATTAAGGTATTATTCCAGCTCCATTATAAATTCAACCTAGCCTTGTCATTACAATAACTTACACCTTTAGTGAGCCGCGAAATCCTCTTGCTCCATAGTAGGAATCTGCTCCATTGTGGTACATAAAGACAGTATCGTAGCGACGATCGCAAAAGATAGCACCGCCTAGTTTTCGAATATTATCAGGCGTTTGCACCCAGCTCGACGTTTTCAAATCGAAATTACCTAGTTTCTGCAACTCCCGATATTCTTCTTCCGTTAAAATTTCAATTCCCATACTAACTGCCATATCCATAGCGCTATTTTCCGGTTTATGTTTTTTCCTGGACTCTAGCGCTTCACGGTCGTAACAAACACTTCTGCGGCCTTTAGGACTTTCTGCTGAACAATCATAAAATATGTATTCATCTGTGTTTTCATCATAATTGACGACATCTGGTTCTCCGCCTGTTTGTTCCATTTCATTTAGTGACCACAGTTTTTCCGTATTAGTTTCAAGTTTAGCTTGAACATTAGTCCATTCCATTCCTTTATGACGGTCCATATTTTTCTCAAAACGAGCTTTCAATAAAAATAATAGTTGTTCTTTTTGATCTAGTGGCATTTCCTTCATAGTAAGGTTCCCCCTTGTATTTACATATAATTGATAAAGACTAATCGCAACCTTCAGAAGATATTTTTTCTCGTTGTCAATATATACTACTAACCTAATAATGATATCTAATCGTTAATACTGATACCCCACCATTATAGCCTATTACTATTTATCGTTAAACCATGGGCGGTTCTTCCACTCTTTTTCCATAAGAAAACCCGCTCCCAAAACAGTAAAGACACCTGTTGGAGAAGTTGGAGCCTGTTCCCCTACTGAAAAACTATTAGTGTCCGGTGGTAGTAAGCAATTCTTTTAAAATTCTCGTCATTTTTTGCTTCTATTCATATTCTGTTCATATTAGCGTTATATAATCATAGAATGAGAGACTCATTTTATCAGATAAGTATATTTTGTTTTGGAGGAAAAAGATGAAAAAGTGGCAAAAAATATTGATTGCATTACTAGGCATTGTACTACTATTTCTAACAGCAGGAATTCTTTTTTTACAGTTACATCCTACTTTCGGTGGAAGCCCAACCAATGAACAAAAAGAATTATATCGCCAATTTGATAACTATGTTGACGGCGATTTTGTGAATATGAATGAAGCTGAGTTGGATATGGACATGGACTTCTCTACCATTTTTTCGTTACTAAGAGATGCTATAAGTGGTGTAGATGACCAGCATCCACTTGAAGCTATTCCAATTGCAACCTTTGATTGGGAGACAATAAAAAATGAAGAGGACAGTTTAACCTGGTTTGGACACTCGAACTTTTTACTAAGTATAGATAACAAAAAAATACTGTTAGACCCAATGTTCGGAAACATTGCTTCTCCCGTTTCTTTCATCGGAAGCACACGGTTTAGTGATGATATCTTAGATGTTATGGAGGAATTACCTCCAATTGATGCAGTTTTTATTACCCATGATCACTATGATCACTTAGATTACCCTTCCATCCTTGCGTTGAAAGATAAGGTAGAGCATTTCTTTGTTCCCCATGGTATAGACGCCCATTTATTAAGATGGGGAGTGGCTAGTGAAAGGATTACCCCCATGAATTGGTGGGATGAATTAGAATGGAAAGGCCTAACGATAGCCTCCGTTCCTGCTCACCATTATTCTGGAAGAGGTCTCTTCGACAGAAATTCAAGGTTGTGGTCTGGCTGGGTAATTTTAGGGGAGGAAACAAGAGTATTTACAAGTGGCGACAGTGGATATGCTCCACACTTTAAGAAAATAGGAGAAGTGTATGGACCCTTTGATCTTACTTTAATTGAAGGAGGTCAATATGACGAGCGTTGGTCCGATAACCATATGTTCCCTGAGGAGTCAGTCCAAGCACACCTGGATGTGAATGGTGAGACAATGATGCTTATGCATTGGGGAGCCTTTTCCTTAGCATATCATGGCTGGTCAGAACCAGTTGAGCGTGCATTGCTTGAAGCAGAAGCACAAGATGTAAATATCATAGCACCAGAAATAGGAGAAACAGTTCTTCTTGAGGAACTCCCTGTTCCTGTATCATCCTGGTGGGAGTATTAAATTTAAGAAGGAAGCATCGGGGACGGTTCTCGCTGCTTCCAAAAGCTGAAAAAAGTGCCTGCACCTGGGAGGACATAGGGACAGGTTCACTGTCTCAAATCTCCTAGGACAACCTACCTGTCCCCTTGTCTCCCCTAACTATTTCAAATATAATCCTGGTTATACATATTTAGGTACTGTAAAGGATGTGTTCAAATGAGTCAGTACAAGCAAGAAGTTTTAAATTACGGTGAAGATGTGCGGGACTTAGATTGTAGCCCTTATGAACAGCTGCGTATGTTGCATGATAGAACAGAAATACAGAAGAAAATTGGTAAATTAGACAACTATGAAATCTCCCTTTTGCATATGTATGATTTAATGCTCCTAAACAACGTTGACGAAATGCTAAAACATATTAGTAAAGTTTATGACTTCCAATTATCCACTAAAAACAATATCCCTTTAGATTATTGGTGGTGGCATTTAGATAAAATTGCTGAAGGAAGTTTAATAGTTGGTTCAGACGTATCTGTTGATAGAGTAATGTAGTGAAGAAGCAGGAAGCAGCGGGGACGGTTCTCCTGCTTCCTTCGGGTTACAAAAGAAGCAACAAGAACCGTCCCCACTGCTTCCAAAGAATTGAGGAATTAGAAGATAAAGTATATAAATAGTTTTGACTAACGGGTTAGCGTTTCTGCAATAAGCAGAGACTTTTTTTTACATATTTATACCAAATAAAAGGGGATTAGTGGTAACATTAAATAGAGTAAAGAAGACATTGAAGTAATGGGGAGGTTTGCAAAATTAAACTAACGAAGCAGTTTAGTTAAGATAGGATAGAGAGATGGGGTGTGCTGATTTGGATTCTTTTATATTATTAATTTTTGCTCCTTTGTTTTTTGGTATATTTATCCTTATTGTTCAAAGCTTAATTGACCGTTCATTAAAGCAATTTAAAAATATGGAATATGATTTTAAAATTAAAGAGCTTGAAAGCAGGATAGAAAAGTTAGAGAAGATAAATAAGGAGAATTAGGTTTTTTAAAAATTGAATTCCTTTATTAAATCAAGGAGGTACTGTTTTGGATAAAAAAATAAGTCTAATTTTAGGCTCTGTATTCATTTTAACCAGCGGACTAATTTTTACGATTGAAAGGTTAAGTAGATACGTCTATTGGTCAGCACAAATAAACACTGGAGAGTATGCAACTAATCCAAAAACAATACCAATATTAGATAACCTTTTTATAGCGTTATTCTTCCTTATTGGAATTATTTTTATTATCGTTTCTTTCAAAAAGGAAAGTCATTAAACTAAATGGAGGTAATACTTTAAGAAGCCTTTTGTGCTGTTGTGGCAGTAACGGGGAGGTTGCTGTAATAGGAAGCAGCGGGGACGGTTCTCCTGCTTCCTTCGGGTTACAAAAGAAGCAACAAGAACCGTCCCCACTGCTTCCATTTACTGAACATCCAACTGAAAGACGTTACTATGGCAGGAAGGGTTACCGATGCTGCGGTTACAGCCGGTGCTAATACGATCAGAAACATCCAGTTTTCCATCGACAACTCGTCAGCTCTTTACCAACAAGCATTACTTCGTGCTGTAAATGATGGGAAAACAAAAGCGACATCTATCGCTGCTAGTCTCAACGTCCACCTCCACACAAACCCTAAAAAAGTAGAAGAAATCATTCAGCCAGACGTTATCCCTTTTCGCACAATGGACCTCACTGCTTCTACAGAAGGCATCCCACTACAGCCAGGAACACTGGAACTGAAAGCCAGGGTGGAGATGACGTTTACCTACACAGAGTGAAAGGCAAAAGGGGCAAAGGAACAGGTTCATTTTCCCATTGTTCCGTTAACTTCTGGGACGACGAACCTGTCCCTTTGGCCCACTTCCCTTTGGCCCACTTTTCACCCTAACCAAGCTATATTCTGCGTTTAAAGGTAATATCTACCCTTATTTTAAGGAAGTGGCAGTGGACCCAGCCAGAGGTTCCTTGGCCACTATTATTTTTTTAGCTAGATGTATGATAGTTACCTAACACATTAATAGACCCTATTACAATCCCCTCAACTCCAACCTCCTCACCATCGCCTCCGCATTCTCCCTTTTAGCAAACGCCCCAACCTGTACGCGATACAGTTTTCCAGTCTCAGAGACTCCCACTGCATAGTCATTTCTCCCCAAAAAGACGTTACCTTCTCATCCGAAACCACATTTCCTGTTTCCTGCAAAAAATATTTTTCCAATAACGAAGAACCAGCTCCTCATGAAATGTAAATCCACTAGCAGAAGGTACAGCCTCCATCATCTCGCCAATATTTAGTTGACTCATATAGTTAGACCCTAGCTTTTCAAACAAAGTAGCCCGGTTAATCATCTCACCTCGAACCGAAATTTCTATCATGGCACGAAACAAATCTCGATGAAGGATAGAGAAATGCTCAGGCTGAATAACCAACTCCTTCATAACCGAGTTATTCATCAAGATACACCCTAGCAACAACTTCTCAGCTTCCATGTTCCCTTGGAGCCCCACAAGACTTCCCCTCCCATTCCACTATTTCTTGAAGAACACTCTTATCATGTTCCGGCCGAGGCGAAGTTGACTATCAACGATAAAAAGAAACCTTTGATATTAGTAGATTTTTCTATCAACCAAAAAACTTTCTATTTTTCAAAAATAAATGCACCCTTTTTCACTAGAAGTTGATACTTATATAGTGAAAGGGGGTGAACGACGATGGAAAAGATCGTAAATTCAAGACTGACGTTATCATTCATTACTAGTTATACCGATGAAGGAGAGCCGATTTTCAAAACGAAAAGCTTTCAAAACATTGCTACGAGAGCAACAGGCGAGAACTTGCTCCAAGTAGCAGTAGCTCTGGCTTCTCTTCAAAAGCATGAGTTAGAAAGTGTAGAACGCGGCAATACGTATGATTTAACAATGTAATCAAGGGATTTTATACGTTAGATAAAGAAGGAGGTGAATGGAAATGACAAAACGTTTGGAGTTACTTTTCACAAATGAGGGTGGAAAAAACGTCACAATCTCTCTTGATGACCCTCAAGAGCCTGTAAGTGCAGAAGCTGTGTCGGAGACAATGGATCTTATTATTGCTAATAATGTGTTCACATCCTATCACGGAGCATTAGTTCAAAAGCGTGGTGCACGAGTAGTGGATCGTCAAGTTCAGCAAATTGAAGTTGCACTGTAATGTAGTGGAGAGGTTTTTACCTCTCCTTTTTATGTAGAAGATTCTAATAGGGAGGTGAATCAAAATGGAAGCATGGTTGACACTTGTTGGTGAATACGGATTTCCCATTGTCGTTACCTTTTATTTACTATACCGTATTGAGAAAAAGCTGGATCAGCTCAATCAATCGGTCATGTATTTAGGGAAACTTGTTCAATTTGGTGCTCATATAGGGCCTGCAAGTGCACCAAAATTGGAATCAGGTGAGTGGAGAACACTAGAAGCAAAGAAAACAAATTATTAAAGGGGTATATATGATATAAAGAAAAATGGTAATCTAAATACAATCAAGGGTAGTCTGTGGATTACACGTGACTACCCGTTTTTCTTCTATCATCCTAAAGACTGTAAATGACAATGTAAATAACTTCTGGAATACACGCCATTTTTTCAAGTTCTTTTACACTTTTGGACTGGTATAGACTTTGGGCACGATAGATACCTCATAAGTATCCGATTTCACTAGCAGTCAAATCTATTTTACTTGAATTCACTTTTTTCACCTTCTATACTTCAAAAAAATATAGGAGTATTTGCTTTTATAATAAAACATACTTAAGCTCTAAAGCATGAAGAAAAACACGCATCGCTTATTTTATAAAGCATGCGTGTTTCCACTATTTTTCTTGCTTCATTTGCTTACTTCGTAATTGCCCACAAGCCGCATCGATATCTGTCCCATGCTCCTGGCGAATGCTGCAAATAATCCCTTTCTTTCTGAAGGTCTCATAAAATGTCAGTACCTTCTTCGGGTCACTCCGTTGATACTGATCATGTTCATCGACAGGATTATATGGAATTAAGTTAACTGCCACGCCTTGCCGGATATCTTTCAATAGCTCTGCAAGTTCAAGGGCATGTTGAGTTTGATCATTGACATCCTTAAGTAAGATGTATTCAATCATAATCCTTCTGTTTGTTTGTAAGAAATATTTCATCGCATCCATTAGCTTAGCAATTGGATAGACTCGATTAATTTTCATGATTTTCGTACGCAGTTCATCGTTAGGAGCATGTAAAGAAATGGCTAGGTTTACATGCAGTTTTCGATCAGCAAATTCATAAATCTTCCCAACTAGACCGCTTGTTGAAACCGTAATACTTCTTGAGCCGATAGCAAGTCCTTTTTGATCAATTACCACTTCGAGAAAATGGATCATATTTTCAAAGTTATCGAATGGTTCACCAATTCCCATAACAACAATATGACTAACCTTTTCTCCTTTTCCTTGCTGATCTAGATAAAGCTGAACCTTCATAATTTGCTCAGTAATTTCTCCTGTTGTCAAGTCGCGCTTCTTCGTTAATAGACCACTGGCACAAAAGCTACAGCCAATATTACACCCTACTTGTGTTGTTACACAAACAGATAAACCATAATTTTTTCTCATTATGACCGTTTCTATGAGATCGCCGTCTTCAAGTTTAAATAAGAATTTGACGGTTCCATCGGACGCTTCTTGCTTACTATGTTCCACTAGGGTTTCTATTGCATAGTTGTCTTCTAATACTTGAAGGCATTCTTTGTTAACATCATTCATTTCGTTAAAATTAGTGGCTCGTTTTCGATATAGCCAATCCCAAACTTGACCAGCACGGCCTTTTTTATGGCCACGTTCCAATAACCACGTAGTTAGTTGTTCAAATGTTAATCCATAAATGGATGGCTTTGTCATGATTTACCCTCTTTCTAGATGTAAAGTTCAAACACTATTTTACTAAAAATAAGGCCGACTGGGCAAACGAGAGGAACTTGTAAAAAATAGTGCCTGTCACTCCCCGTAGTATTTCATCTAGATATTTTCTAAATGAGTAGAAGAAGGAGGTGAAACGAAATGTCAAAACGTTTAGAGTTACTTTTCACAAATGAATGTGGGAAAACGTCACTATCTCCATGGATGAACCACAAGAGCCTGTGAGTGCACAAGTAGTGTCGGAGGTAATGGATCTTATTATTGCTAATAAAGTGTTTACGTCCCTTTAACGGGTATTTAGTTCAGGAGCGTGGTGCCCGCGTAGTGGATCGTCAAATTCAGCAAATTGAAATTGCACTTATTGAAGTGGAGAGGTTTTTTACCTCTCCTTTTTATTTGGAAAGCGTAATCCGCTTGTATATCTGCGAAGAAAAATGTTCTTTCAGTTGAAAAGTGTTTTTTACTTTTCTAACTGGAAGGTTATTTTTCACAGCAGATAGCGGATGAAGCTAGACAATACGAAAAGCGGAATGCACCCTCTCATCACTGAAATGCAAATGTTCTGCACGATAAAAAGCGCTTTATACTTTTAATCGGGCAGGTTATTTGACACGAGGCAAGTACGTCCTGAATCATCTTCTATCTTCTTCGCACCTTTGCGAACGAGTTTACGAGGAGCAGATGGCGCCTGGAGCTAGACAGTGAGTTTGAAAATGTATATGTTATACAAATTCACTAGTGTTGCATAAATACTGACTGAATTTTCAGTTTTAAAGTTCTTCCTGTTCAGAGCCAAAAAGATAAATACCGAACCAAAGGTGGTTCCACCCATTTGGGAAATTATTTACAATTGACTAGTTCAACGACGACAAATCCTTTTTAAGGAATGGCTTTTCCTTCAATCTTTCGAAGCCAAATATGCGCTGGTTTCCACAATGCAGCCCTTAAATAGCGGCTAATTTGTAAGGTTTTTCGCTTACTATCCGTTTCGATTTGAACTAAAACATGCAAACAAAATACAATGAGTGCGATAAATACTTGGTTTTGGATCGCCCATTCGCTTTGTCCGTAGAACTTTTTGATGCTGAGATGTTGCTTAATCCATTTGAAAAATAATTCGATTGCCCAACGAGATTTATACATCTCTGAAATTTCTTCGGCGCTTAAATCAAATCGATTGGTGATTAATTGAAGTTCATTTCCTTTTGAATCAATCACTTTTAACAGTCGGAAGTAGTTTTCAGCACGGTTTTGAGTCGTTCCAATCACAACCATTTGATCGGATAAAATCGATGATTCTTCCGCTAGTTCAAAATCGTAAACTTCCCGTATCACAGCGTTTTTCCGTAGTCTAGAAAGGAAAAAGTAGCCATCGTCCGTCATGCGATCAAAGCGCTCATAGTCGAGGTAACCGCGGTCAAACACATACATGCATTCCTTGTCGTCTACCATGATTTCTAGTTGACCACGATCATGTTCCTTTGCTGTTGTTATCAAGGCTTTTTCGGGGTAGGAAGTCCCTTTTTCCATAAACACAAGACGTAAATGTAGTTTTACCCCTGCTTTTGTTCTCCTGAACTTTGCCCATTTATGATTCGTTAAATTAAGTGGCAATGTGCTTGAGTCAATGATTTTTAATGGCATGATGAGCTTCGTATAACGTGTTTTGGCATGAATTTGTGCGACTAAATCAAGGAAAAGTAGTTGGAATAAATCAGGATTCATACCGTTCAATCGTCGTGAAAGTTGAGAAATACTAATGGAGTCAAGATCAATACCTTTTTGAAGTTCATCATCAAACAAACAATCACTTAGCGCATGGAGACTTTCTACCTCTTCTAACTGTGCAAAAAGTAATAACTTCAAGAATGATTCCGTCGTAAGTTTTTTCGTATAAATATCTAATTTCATTGTTTTCACTTGTTCTTCAAATAATTGAAAATTTATTGGTGAAAACCATTGTCCAAATGAAGTTTTTCGTGTAATCTTATCCATGCGAATGGTCCTTTATTATTGGATTTGGACGGGATTACCACCTGACTTATCCATTATAAAGGACTTTTTCTTTGCACAAAATAACTTCATTGAACATTTTGAGTATTTATAATAGTGAAACTAAATTAATGCAACATTAGTGATACAAATTTATTCTTAGAAAAGAGGTGAATCAAAATGGAAGCATGGTTGACACTTGTTGGAGAATACGGATTTCCCATTGTCGTTACCTTTTATTTACTATACCGTATTGAGAAAAAGCTGGACCAGCTCAATCAATCGGTCATGTATTTAGGGAAGCTTGTTCAATTTGGTGCTCATATAGGGCCTGCAAGTGCACCAAAAGTGGAATCAGGTGAGTGGAGAACGCTTGAGGCAAAGAAGACAAATTATTAAAAGGGTATATAGGAAATAAAAAATAGTTACCGAGATAAAACCAAGGGTAGTCCGTGGAATACACTGACTACCCTTTTTTCTTTTCAATCATTCTGAAGACTATATGACATTTTAAATAACGTCTAAATTCCACCCATTTACAAGTTGCTGTACACCTTTTAGATTGGTGGTTGGGGTCGAGATAGGTCTGAAAGTATTGATATTATTAGGTTTTAGGCGATGTGTAAAATTTGTGCAAAAAAATTTAATGTTATATACATTCACTGTAGAGGAGAACACAATGATTAAAGAAAAAGAAACATTAAATCTCATTATTAAAAGAAACTACTACTGATTGACTGTTAATATGATCAATTTCAGCAGCTGTTAATCCAACAACAACCGCAATCCTTACTTTTATTTCTTACAAATATCTTAAAATACATTTAAATGTACATTTATTTGTACATTTATTATTTAATTATGCATTAAATCAATATATTTGAGTTATTTTAAATGTACATTTATTTGTTCAAATTGAACATTTACTTGTTTATGGTATATTTAGCACCACGACCGTGACCAACGATGTTTACTCCGTCAGTAGCCATTTCCTTTATTAACGAATTGACCTGCCTTCTATCTAGACCCGTTATCTGACGGACTTCCGCATTTGTTAAATCTCTGTCCTTTAATACAGTTAGAATCCTTGTTTTTATCGCTTCTTTATCTAAGTTCTGTAACCGTTCATACCTTAAACTATCTTGTAAAAGACGATAAGCGTTTCGCGACAAAGTATAATATCTACCTCTTCCACGACCGATTGGTTCAATTAAATCAAAGTCTTTCATAATAACACTTAATAATTCTTTAGCTTGGTCTGTTCCTCTTTGTGTAATATATCCAGCGTGGCTAGTATCAATCTGCTCATGCCTCATTAGATATTGAAGTATCAACAAGTGATCTACCTCTACAGGAACACCTTTAGTCGATATCTCATGTACAAGCTTTTGAAATGATTGATCTAATGGAGAAGAAATAAAAGTTAGTTCTATATTATTACCTACTTCACGGTAGATTGGTGGCTCTTTACCTTCAATCAACAATGATTTAAATATTCGTTTCACTCCAAGGTTAGATCTATTAACAAGCTTTAATCTATCAAGAAGGTCCATTAAATGATTGTTTCTTGCTACTGGTGGATGATGAAGAATATTATGAGGTGTAATACCACCAATAAATTGTCCTGGGTTGGTAAGAACTAATCGATCTTTATAATGCTTTAGCATTACAGTTCCTAACATACGATAATCTCTATGACCAAAGGCATTTAGGAGAGATTCCCTTAAAGCAATTGTAGGATATGTAGTAAATTCCGGGTGAACTAATCCCGACTCAATTGTAACGAGTGGATTATCTACTGAAATAAATCTTTCTAATTCATATAATGCTAATGAAATAGGTTGTGTACCATCATCTCGGTGTGAGTAATCTGTATCACTAATCATTTTTCTGTATGACCATTTGTGTTGTGGAATAATTCTAGATATAGCTTCTGGCTTGCCTACTAATAACAATGCACCTTTGGTAAGATACTTATCTTTCAACCCACCTATTGCTCTTAGTAAGTCCTCATCACTTAAAGAGATAAGTGTTTCATCTACTCTTTCACGATTCATAATTTCTCGTACTCGTTCCATTGCTGAATGAGAAAATATCGTTGTCCAATCTTCATAAATTATTTCTTCTGTATAGTCCAGTTGGCCTGATGTATCAATCATTTGCCTTCTTAATGTCCCTGTAAACGGCATGCAATCTTTGCCCTGGCGAATTGTTGCTGCTCCATCTGTAGTTGTATATGGAGGCATACCAGGAAAGGTGTGCATGATTAACAATCGAATGTTTTCTACAAATAAATCTTCAAAAGTTGCAGTTAAATGAGGATCTGTCTTTTCGTAAATCCTTTTTTGAAGAATCGTCGTATCAATGTCAAATGGTATTCCTTCTAGTGCATTTTCCCTTCCTTTTACGTTATCTACTACACCAAAGACTACACTACCTCCACCACCGTTAGCCATACATACAGCATAGGTAATCATCTTTTTTACGTTATCTTCTCTACTTCTAAAATTCCATTGTTTAAAATCTAAATCTTGCGACTCAAAATCATCTGCAATATGATCATCCAATTTATTGATAAGATCCAAAATCTCGGCTTTGTTTTTCATAAAATCCTCCTTCCTTAAGAAATGTTAGTTAAAATTATTTGATTAAATACTTCTATTATTCGTTTTTGGAAGAAATAGCATGCTTATAACCACTCTGTATCATTCTATACTGTGGGTATTCTATTTCAACAAATGGAATACCTTCTATTTCCGAGAATTTATAATCATCAAAATATAGGAGGCTTCCTTCTACAAGTACAACCTGTTCTGACAGTACATTTAATAAAAATATGTAAATAGAAGCAATGAATCTAGACCCGAATTATAGATTCTGATAGAATTTTACCGTTTTATTCAATACATTTACGGTAACCTTACCTGCTTTTAAGAATAGAACAATATCTGGCCACTGCACTTCCAAATCGTCATATTTAGTTAACACATCGCAATTAAAGTTTTCTCCACCATTTACGCACTGGGGGCACTTTCATTCTTAAAATAAAGTATCTATAGTAATTCTTACATTATCCTTAAACACTACCTACATTATACCTAAAACAGATTCCAAATGCTTTTAACAAAGGCGTTCAAACAGAATAGTAATGTCCTCTATATGACATCTACCATTCAAGATAGCGATTTATCGTATTATCATATTAAGTAGCATTAGGAGTCGATCATGGGTTGTTATACAAATTAGTGGTATGTTTAAGCGTATCTTAGATATAAGCAGAAGTTCGACGGTGGATGCAAAAAAACTCACAAACGTTGATAGGACAACATTTGTGACCAATCTTTATTGAGTATTATGTAAGCGTCAAATACTCCCCACATTTTAATCAGTATTAGTTTTTGAGATAATCTCTTCAAATCATAATTTGAGGAGGTTTTTTATGTCCAAAAAATCAAATGCAACATTGTTTAAAGAATGGGAACAGCGGATCGCTAATTTACGAGCAAGTGGTCAAACCCAACACGACTGGTGTAAGGCTAATAATGTCAGCATTCATAGCCTAAAGTATTGGATTAGGAAAGTGGAAGGTCCAGGTAAAAAAGAAAATTCTACTAATTCTAAATGGATTCCCATGATGGTGAAAGAGGAATCACCCATTATCGTGAAAGAAACCTTACAGATCAAGATAGGACAAGCAACAATTGATGTAAAGCCAGGGTTTGACCCTGACTTCCTTAGAGAAGTAATAAAGGCGTTGAACACGTAATGCTTCTCGAAAATAATATAGAGCGAGTCTACCTCGCCCGTGGCAATACAGACCTTCGTAAATCGATTGATGGTTTGGCAGTTTTGGTACAAGAAGGGTTCGAACTTGATCCCTTCTCTCCTTGCCTCTTTGTCTTTTGTAATCGTAAACGAGATAAGTTGAAAATACTACATTGGGAGACAAATGGATTTTGGCTGTATTACCGCCGGTTAGAACGCGGTACATTTGAATGGCCAGATGATGACAGTTCTTCTACATTAAGTATTAGCTATCGCCAGTTGCGTTGGCTTTTAGATGGATTACCGATGAAACAGCGTCATGCCCATCCTGAAGTGACTGCAAGAACCATAATCTAATCAAAAAAAATTGGTTTTTTTCTACTATTTTGTAGTATATTTTAAGTATGAAATCGACATCTACTAACTCAACCAATCAAATAGATGAACTTCAACAAAAATGTGATTCGCTCGAAAAACAGAACGCTGGAATTGACGGCTAAAATAAAATGGTTTGAGGAACAATTCCGTCATAGTAAACAACGTCAATTCGGTTCTTCGAGCGAAAAAACAACCCCTGCCCAGCTAGAGTTACCACTATTTAACGAAGCAGAAGTAGTGGCGGACCCTAAACTAGAGGAGCCTACGTTGGAAACGATTACGTATCATCGTAAAAAAGTACAGGGCCAACGTGAAGTGAAATTGGAAAACTTGCCTACGGAAACGGTGGAATACCGATTATCCGATTCGGAGCAAGTTTGTTCGTGTTGCGGTGACTCCCTACATGAGATGAGTACAGAAGTGCGGAGAGAATTAAAAGTAATTCTGGCAGAGGTAAAGGTTGTGGAGCATGTTCGTTATGTTTACTCTTGCCGCGGTTGTGAGAAACAAGAACTAGAAACGCCGATTGTCACGGCACCAATGCCAGTTCCTGTATTTCCTAAGAGTCTAGCATCTCCTTCCGCAATGGCATATATTATGAACCAAAAATATGTAGAAAGTTTGCCTCTCTATCGCCAGGAACAGCAGTTTTCTAGATTAGGAGTAAATCTATCAAGACAAACGATATCCAATTGGGTGCTCCATGGAGCCAATACTTGGTTAAGTCCGCTATATAATCGCATGCACCAACTGCTCATAGAGCAGGACATTTTACATGCGGATGAAACGACGCTACAAGTACTGAGAGAGGCTGGCAGACAAGCAAACTCTACCTCTTATCTATGGCTATTTCGCACAGGGAAAGAGGGTCCAGTCATCATCTTATTTGATTATCAGCAAACTAGGGCAAGTAAGCATCCTCAAAACTTTCTTTCAGGTTTTCATGGATATTTACACGTGGATGGATACGCTGGTTACAACGGAATTCCGAATGTAAAACTGTCTGGTTGTTGGGCTCATGCCCGACGCGGCTTTACGGATGCTTGAAGGCACTGCCTGAATCCAGTCAGTTAGCGAGTGTAACAGCGAACGAAGGCCTTCATTTCTGTAATCAACTATTTGCAATCGAACGAGATATAAAAGACCTTTCTTTCGAAAAAAGGTATCAACTACGTATAGAGCGAAGTAAACCAATTCTAGACGCTTTTTCGTCATGGCTTCGTGAACAAACACCAAAGGTATTACCAAAGAGTGCTCTAGGAAAAGCGATCAAATATTGCCGGAATCAGTGGGATAAGTTAGTGGTGTTTTTAGAGGATGGTCGTTTGGAGATAGATAATAATCGCAGCGAACGCTCCATCAAGCCTTTCGTAATAGGAAGAAAAAACTGGATGTTCGCAAACACGCCACGTGGTGCAAAGGCAAGCGCCATTACGTATAGTATTGTGGAATCAGCGAAGGAGAATGGACTAAATCCATTCAACTACCTAACTTATCTTTTTGAATCACTGCCAAACATAAATATGGAAGATGTCAATGAACTAGATCAGCTTCTTCCTTGGTCCGAAAGTTTACCTGAAACATGTCGTATAAAAAAGAATTAATTACATCATACGATAGTCCACACTTGCTTGAATAGGTGTGGACTATTTTACGCTTACAAATAATTAGTAGGTACAGTAGTATTACACTATTAAATTATTTCATAATGTCATTCACTAATGTT
>NZ_JBGUAU010000033.1:0-56613 GCF_041820985.1 Evansella sp. AB-rgal1 | reverse complement strand
GGGGTCATCCCCTCTTCGTAAAGATGGAGGTTATTCCAGATGTCAAAAGTAAAACCCTGACCACCCTAGATGGCTTCATACAGTGTTATCAAACGCTAAGGCACTTGTAGGTGGAACTTTTCATGGTTTGGATTCCAGACACCTTCAATCATACCTGGATGAATTCTGTTACAGATTTAATAGAAGGAAACATGAAGGCGAATTATTTAGTCAGCTCCTTCACCATTGTATTGGGGTTAAGGCAATTACTCACCGAGAATTAGTAGGAACATGAACATAAAAAAATTAAGTAGGGTTTTCTAAATAGATTGAAAAATTACACTAAAAACCACATTAATATGTTAAAATTAAAAAATAGATTGTTCAGTAATGAACATAAACGAACGGGGAGCATTCCTTACATAAGGAAATTACCTAATCTTGAACTACGAAGCAGCAAAGTTAAGGTAGAATAAGAATTTTTTCAGAAAATTATGTGGTGTAACTTTACCCAAATGGTATTGAGAGGAGGGAGAATGTAAAGGAGTATTTTGTTATAGGAAGTAAAAAATGGTCTACTATGGTGAAGTGGTGTACTATTTTAGGCTTTGGTATAGGATTAGTTGCAGGTTTCGCAATCTTAATTGGTTAAATGAACTTTTCACTAACGGGGTACTCATATTTTATTTTTTAACGGCTCTATGTTTACTTCGTTTGGCAGAAAGAATTGATGAACCATATAAGTCACACATTTCGAAACAAAATGGGCAACTTCATATTGTG
Organism: Evansella sp. AB-rgal1; assembly: GCF_041820985.1. NCBI lineage: Bacteria > Bacillati > Bacillota > Bacilli > Caryophanales > Bacillaceae > Evansella > Evansella sp. AB-rgal1. The sequence continues at coordinate 55,851 of NZ_JBGUAU010000033.1, read as the reverse complement.
CTAAACCATTTTTGTTAGCGTTTTCACGAGATAGGCCGATGTATTTACCTATTAAAGAATATGTTATCCGAAGTTTAGAAAACGAAATATGTACACAATCGCAGGATGGACATTTTTTTTTGAATTTGCATGTAGATGATGAAGAAAATGCTAGAGTATGGAAAAGCATTTGGACTATAGACGCTTTGAGGGCATTACATTATTACGGTATGATTGGAAAAAATTAAAATGAATAGGAGCTGTATTTAAATGAAATCTAAAATAAGCCTTGTAACAATAGTCACAGATGATGTTTTAAAAATGAAAAATTTCTATCGAGATGTTATAGGATTTAATACAGAAGATGATTCTGAACATAATGTAGAGTTTGAAAGTGAAGGAGTTAGGTTTTCAATTTGTTCCCGCCAAATAATGTCTGATATAACCGGAGGTCATTCTTCTTTTAAAGAAGATAAAAAGGGACAATCGTTTGAGTTAGCATTTCCTTGTGACACACCAGAAGAGGTAGAGAAATCTTATAAAGAAATTATAGGAAAAGGAGCTACTCCAATTAAAGAACCATCCCAAATGCCTTGGGGTCAGACTACCGCTTTTTTTGCAGACCCTGATGGAAATATCCACGAAATATTTTGTTGAAAATATATAACCAAACTAGGGCGTTAGTAAAAATACGAGTTGCAAAGTTGCAGCTCTTTTTTTGTATTCTACGAACTGGAAAATGACATTAAACTAAAGGGGACACTTACCTAAAGAAGCAACTTCTAATTAACAGCTAATGACGTTTACTATAAAAGCTATTCCAAAGGAGAGAGGTAATAGAAAAAGGTGAAAATAATATTATTTATTTTGTTATCATGAACCCTCGTTAGTATTTTTTCACTACCATGAAAATAAACTTCTCTAATTACATAAAAAGGACAATAACAAAGAAGACCCTTCTAATTCGCTTTAAAAAAAGAGCCACATACATCGAACTATGGATTGGTTGACTGGATTAGAACCAGTATAGACAACTAAGTATATTTTCATTCCTCTGTGGTGAAGCAGGCCTTCATGGATGGCTAACGGGAAGCGTGCATAAGCAAACATGAAAACAAAAGCACGAAGAACGGATTCTTCATGCCAATTTAATATGCGAATTCTACTGTAAATCAGCTGCGATAGATGTGTGATTTAGCCAATGAATTTGTCTGTGATTTACCGTTTTACAGCTCACTAGTAAACCAACTGCATACATCCAAAGGGCATTTCATTATACCATTACAATCTTCTCGTTCCTCTTTACCATACGAGCCAAGTTTTCCTCATAACTCTCCCAGTCTTCCTCGGACAAAGCAAATGTATCTAATTGATCACTCAAAGATGATAACTTCAACAGCAATGAATGGATAATACCTTGTATAGATAAATCAATATCAACTTGACCGCCCGCATATTCCTGAGATAACTCATCCAAGGAGGCCATCTTTGCGGGGATGATCTGTGGGTATTCATACTTGGTTGGAGCTCCCTGTACAGCACTATCGTAAAAATGCTTTACTAGTCTTGCGCGATCAGAACCGCTGCCACTGACAGCTAAATATATTTGAACAGCAACCCCACCACGAAGTCGACGTTGGGAGATGCCAGCAAATTTTTTTCCCTTAATACTTAAATCATATCTTCCAGGACAATACGATTCTTTTACTTCTCCGTCCATCACTAGCTTACCTAATGAACCTAACAAAAGTCGCACAAGTTCTACCATAAGCTCGTAGCCTCGATCTATCGACATCTCTTTACCATCTTGGAACAACAAGGATATATTTAATACTTGTTCATCTAAAACAACAGCCAAACCGCCTGAATTTCGAACGATGACATCGTACCCAGACCTCTTCAAAAAAGAAATGCCATCATCAATATATGGAAGTCTGCTATCTTGAATTCCTAATACCACCGTTTTGCTGTGAACCCAAGTCCGAGCAATTCCCCAATCCGGCTCATTACTAACTCTTCGACACAATGTATCGTCAATAGCAAAGGACTGCATAGGATTCATCCCAAGTCCCGTAACAGACTGATCTAATATAAACCATTTTTTTCGAAATAATGGAGAGAGTTGAACGTTCATGATGTACTCCTTACTCTAAGTCTTGATATAAATATTTATTTCTATTTTATAGTTGTTCAGAGGAACCATTCTTATATACAGGACCACTGAGTATGTCATAATTTTCACCATGATGAAAATACAGTATTAGATATATTAGTAACATCAACTGTATATGGAATGAGCGTAAGTCCACGAACTCCAGTGGGAAGTAGAGTAGAGGCGAGACACCGTAGCGACATAGTCGCGGAGGGGGCTCGGCAACTCCCCACAGGAAAGGAGTGGACTGGAGCGAATGGAACACCAACAAACAAAGTTAGTAATACAATATAGTGAGACAAGCGTATTTTCAGGTTAGACTAACCTAAACAAGGAAAGTTTAATATAAAATGAAAGTTTAGCTATAAGAGTATACCATAATTTGCGCAAAATTGGACAACGTTACCGTTGCAATTGACTATCAAAGCATTGTAAAATACTCGTTAGTGAAAAAAATTATTTCTCCTAAAATAGGAGTTAGAGGATGTGGTAACAATGGCAAACCAATTTCGTATATGTGACGAATGCCAGGCCACAAATATAAAAACATTAGTACCACGATTAGAGAAGCTAGATCCTGATGCAAAGATTTACATCGGATGCCAATCTTATTGTGGACCAGGTCGAAAAAAATCCTTTGCATTTGTAAATGATCGACCAGTTTCTGCACCAACTGAAAAAGAACTTATCGAAAAAGTGAAGAAACGAATGAAATAATGTGGCCAAAAATAGAAGTGGAAAAATTGTTATGCGATAGCTATCGCTCTCAAAAAAGTCACCTTCCAAAAGATTGTAAAAGCTACCTCAACACTATAGAGAAGTAGCTTTTTCTTTTTCATCATGGCTCTTTTATACGTTACAGTTGATTTTTACTCCAGGTTGCTCGCTTTCCTAGGGCGAACCGCAAGCCTCCTCGGTCGTTACCTCCCTGCGGGGTCTCGCCTGGTCCGCTTTTCCCATAGGAGTCTCGCACCTTCCGTAAAAATCAACATTCATAATAAATCAATATTCTCCTTTAACATAGCCTTCATCTAAGTCTATTGAGACGAAATTACTCAGATTAGACTGATATTTGTCAAATAAAACCTTTTTTTGTCAATTAGACAATGTTATTTTCAATAAAATTTAGTATAATAAAAACCAAGAAATTACGTTATCTGCTCAATATGAAAGGAGCTACGTATGACAAGTCGTTATGGAATGTTAGAAGAGGAAAAAGTGTTTAAAGACCCAGTACATCGATACATACACGTACGAGATGAACTCATTTGGGAGCTCATAGGAACGAAGGAATTTCAACGACTTCGTAGAATTCGTCAACTAGGAACAACATTTCTTACGTTCCATGGTGCTGAACACACTCGTTTTAACCATTCCCTTGGTGTATACGAAATCATGCGACGTATTGTGGAAAACATGGAGAAAAGAGAACACTTTGATCCTGAGGAACGTCTCGTATGCTTATCATCAGCTCTTCTCCATGATGTTGGTCATGGCCCATTTTCCCACTCGTTTGAAAAGGTGTTTCATACAGATCATGAGAGATGGTCAAGGGAGATTATCTTGGGTGATACAGAAATTAATTCTGTCCTCCGTGGTATGAGTGACGACTTCCCGAAAAAAGTTGCCGATGTCATAGCGAAGACATATCAAAATAAGCTAGTCGTCAGTTTGATATCCAGTCAAATTGATGCTGACCGTATGGATTATCTATTAAGAGATGCCTTTTACACAGGGGTTAGTTATGGGAACTTTGATATGGAACGAATTCTTCGCGTTATGCGTCCAAAAGAGGACCAAGCTGTTTTTAAACATAGTGGAATGCACGCAGTTGAAGATTATATTATGAGTCGTTATCAAATGTACTGGCAGGTGTACTTTCACCCAGTAACAAGAAGTGCGGAAGTAATATTAAGTAAAATTCTGCATCGAGCAAAGCATCTATTTGAACAGAATTATTCATTTATGGACAAGCCAAAGCATTTTGAATCACTTTTTTCAGGGAAAATTACGTTGGAGGATTATGTAAAGCTAGATGAATCTGTCATTTTGTATTACTTCCAAGAATGGCAAGAAGAAAAAGATCCGATCTTATCTGACTTATGCCAACGATTTATGGACCGTCGCTTATTCAAGTATGTGGAATGTGATCCTAGTGTTCAAATGAAAGTTTGGCCAGAACTAATCCAATTGTTCGGAAAAATAGGGTTTGATCCAAATTATTATCTAGTCATTGATTCGTCCTCCGATTTACCATATGACTTTTATCGCCCAGGAGAAGAGGAAGAGCGGTTACCAATACATCTTCTTATGCCAAATGGAGATTTGCGAGAATTATCTCGCGAGTCAGATGTAGTAGAAGCAATATCGGGGAAAAAACGAACAGACCATAAACTTTATTTTCCACAAGATGTTTTAGAAGATGATAAGACATTTCCTATAGAGAAAAAACAAATATTAAAGCTACTTACGTCACAGGAGGGGTAAACCGTGCTACAGGAGCATTGCAAGCTATTAGCTGTGTTAAAAGAAACTGGGGAAATCGTAGGCCGTAAAAAACTTCAAAAGCTTATATATATTGCAAAAAAATTAGAGTTTCCATTTTTCGAAAAGTATCAGTTCCATATGTTTGGCCCGTATTCTGAGGAACTGAATCTACGCGTAGAAGAAATGTGTCACCTCATGTTCGTAGAAGAGGTGAAAGAAAAGAAAGCTGGTTACTACCAATATCGCTATACACTATCTCAAAAAGGCGATGAGTTTCTTCAACTATCAGACTATGAATTACCGAAAACGAAGGAAATCTTAAACGAAATAAATAGTAAAAGTTCTAAGTTTCTAGAACTAGTTTCAACCGTATTATATTTCGAAGATTTAACAAGAAAAGAAGTAGAAGAAAAAGTATTCACACTGAAGGCAAAACAGAACTATACAATAGAAGACATAACAGAAGCATACGAGTTTATAGAGAACTTACGAAAACAAACGATCAGCGCAGTGATGTAGGGCTTAAGAAGACACGGCAGCTCCCCTAGGAAAGCGAATGGGCTGAAACGAATGGAATAACTACCAACAAAGTTAGGAATACAAGATAAGTTAAGAGCTATTGAGAACACGTATTTTCAGGGGAGACAAACGAAAAAACGGTCGCAATCAAATATTGATTACGACCGTTTTCTTATGTACTAGCTATTACGAATCACTAATGCGCTTCCCAGCAACACCGTAATGGTTCGGAGACATTTCTTCAATAATAACTGCCACTTTCTCCTTTGGTGCATTCGTTGTTTCAGATACTGCTTCTGTAACCTTTTCTACTAATGCTCTTTTTTGCTCATCCGTACGACCTTCAAGCAGTTTCACTGTTACGATTGGCATGTGAAGTCCACCTTTCTTTCATTTTCTTTTTTCTTCTTATATAGTATAGGAAAAAATCAAAAATTCAAGCAGCTGTATTACCTTCTTTCCCAAATGTGCAATGTAAAAACCGTTTGTGATAAACTGAAGGAAAGCAGAATTTTTGAAAGCGAGGGAAATGAATGGACCTTTTTGATAAAAAAAAGAACGATAAAATAAAACAACAATTCAATATTTTAAGCAACGACTCCACAGATGGCCACGGTGGGTTTGGAACTGGTACATTGAACTTAAATAACGTTTCTCCTGTTATCGTAGATGTAGAAGCAGATGAAGCATATGTAGATATGGGAGCACTTCACGCAAGAAGTGCGGTAGAAAAAGGAATCAAGTTTTTACACAACAAAGAAGAAGTACCGAATGGAAGACCGTATTGGCTTGTATGGGTGACAGTAGATCAAAGAAATGGTAAACCTGCCTATACTGGTGTTGGGGCTTGTGAGATGACAGTTGATAGAGAAATTCGTCGAGGTTATAAAAATTTTCCAGAGCATGTTAACAATATGGATCGTTCATTAAAAGGGAGAATCCTTGTTTCACAAATGGACGATCGATCTAAGAAAATCTTAGCTGATTACTTAAAAGGATTTAATCAAGAATTTTGGAATAACTCAGATGATCAACTGAAAGAGGATTTATCTGTTAAATGATGGAATGGTGTTCTCTAATTGTGAACAAAATGTGAACAACTTTGTGAACATCTTGAAATTATGTGAATATGTTCGTAAACTTAATTCAACTCTCAAAAAGGGTTACTAAGACACTAGAGGGTGCGTGAAAGGAAATAGCCTTTTACGCACCCTCTTTAACTTTATATCATCTTAGTTATCGTAAGTGAACCAATCAAATATCCGGTCTAACCATTTATCTCTCTTTTCATCTTCTCCTTTTTGATGTCTATCTCGTATTGTGTCATCCATATGTTTTTCTTCACCATTTACATGAGTAGTACATACTTCCGTTGGTTCTGTACCAGCATAAAAAAGTGTTGGACGACTAACAGGACACTCATCGGAAGCAAGAAGTCCGTTAAATGGATTCATATCAACTTCTACAATATTAGAAGGCCTCTCAAAAGGGATTTTCATTTCATCTGCTAATGCATCATTCATAAAACGTGCCCATATTTGTTTTGAATGGTGAGCATCCCCCCGCTCTAAATCACGATTATCATCATAGCCAACCCATGACCCTGCAACGAGTTGAGGGGTATAACCAATCATCCAACTATTTGAAGGAGTAGACCCACTTTTTCCAGCTATTGGTCTATCTATATAATGTGCCACACTTCCCCCAGTCACAGAAGCATACCCAGGGAGATTAAGACTCGTATCAAACATTCCTTGCATCATGTCATTCATAATGGCAATGAGTTCTGAATTTAGTTCCTTACTTTGTTCCATCTCTGCTTCATAAAGAGTATTACCATCGCGATCAACTACTCTTTCTACAAAATGTGGTTCTACACGATGACCACCATTTGCAAAAGTGCTATAGCTATTTGTCATTTCCAAAACACTTACATCACTTGCGCCTAAGGCTAACGATGGTAGACGTTCTAATTCACTTTCGATACCGAAACGTTGTGCTGTATTAGCCAACATATCAAATCCTAATAGGAAATGTGTTTTTACAGCAAAGATATTATCTGAAACGGCTAAAGCGTGTAGCATCGTAATATAATCATCTGCATACCGATCATCAAAATTACTTGGAGAATAGTCTTTTCTACCTTCGTCATATAAAAAGGTAGTTGGTTCACTTTTTAACATGGAATTAGGTCGCAAACCATGTTCTAGTGCAGCGTAATAGAGAAAAGGCTTAATCGTAGAGCCAGGGTGTCGTTTCGCTTGGATAGCTCGATTAAAACTACTTTCCTCATAATCACGACCACCAACTAAGGCTCGTACTGCTCCTGTATTAGGATCAACAGCAACGAAGGCCGTTTGTAGCTCTTCTTCATTGGCCATTTCTTCCGTGACTATTTTTTCTGCCATTTTTTGCAAATCACTATCTAGTGTTGTGTGTATTTCTAATCCACCTGCTTCTAACATATGCGTAGGTAAACCAAAATCATTAGTTAACCAACGAACAACTGTTTCCTGAAAATAAGGAGCTACTTTTCTCGCTTTTATTTCATCATTCGTTGTAAAGACAAGTTCCTCTGACAAGGCGTCTGCTCTTTGTAATTCAGAAATAAACCCAGATTGCTCCATTGTATTCAAAACAACTCGTTGTCGTCCTTTTGCTCTATCTTCATTAATAAATGGAGAATAAATACTTGGTCCTTTTGGAATACCAGCAAGTAAAGCAGCTTCAGCAATGGTTAAGTCTTCCGCATTTTTTTGAAAATACAAGTTCGCAGCTGCTTCAATACCATATGCTCCATGACCATAATAGATCGTATTTAAATAACCTTCCAAAATTTCTTTTTTCGAATAATGAAGTTCAAGTCGCAATGCATATAACGCTTCATTTCCCTTTCGTGACCATGTTTTGTCATGGTTTAGGTAAAGGTTTCGAGCATATTGTTGTGTTATTGTACTGGCTCCTTGTGCCATAGAGCTAGTCTTTAAGTTGGCCACAACAGCTCCACCAATTCGGAAAAAATCGAAGCCGTAATGATCGTAAAAACGTCGATCTTCAATAGCTAATGTAGCTTCTATAATGGCGTCTCCCATATGATCTATTGGTATCCAATGACGATTTTGGCCGTGATGTAGTTCACCAATTACCTCATCGTTTGCCGAATAAATAACTGTCGTTTCAGGTACCGACAAGGACGGTGGGTCCAATTGATATGCATAAGTAACAACAGCTGCTACAGCTCCAAGACCGAGCGTTAACAGAAGAATGGTTAATTGAAATAGTCTTCGCCAATATCGGCGTCTTCTTTTTCTGTATGCAGTCCTAGTAAGTACTTCCAATGTAATCCACCTCTCCCAGCGGTATTTATCCATTAAATTGAAATAGTATTACCACAGTTTTCCACAATGGAGAGCGGGATATACTTCCTCGGAATAAAAGTTTTCAAAAAGCACAAACTTTTACATTGAACACAATCTTTGTAAGTTAATAGGATAAAATTCCTTTATTTCGCTGAAGATAAAGGAGATGTAATTAATGAATACTACGTTTTACATATTGGTACGTAGTGAATGTATAGAAGAAGAGGTGAAAAAGCATGGGATTTTGGTTTACGGAAAAACAAACAAATGATTTTGGTATTACGATGAGAGTGAAACGAACATACCATAGCGAAAAAACAGAGTTTCAGCAATTGGACATGGTAGAAACAGATGAATTCGGAAATATGCTTCTACTAGATGGCATGGTAATGACCACTGAAAAGGATGAGTTTGTATATCACGAGATGGTAGCGCACGTTCCACTTTTTACTCACCCAAATCCAAAGCACGTCCTTGTAGTTGGTGGGGGAGATGGTGGAGTTATTCGAGAAATTTTAAAGCATCCAAGTGTGGAGAAAGCAACGCTTGTTGAAATTGACGGTAAAGTAATCGAGTACTCGAAGCAGTACTTACCATCTATCGCTGGAAAATTAGATGACCATCGAGTGGAAGTGAAAGTGGATGATGGATTTATGCATATTGCCCAGAGTGAGAACTTGTATGATGTCATCATGGTTGACTCCACGGAGCCCGTAGGACCAGCAGTAAATTTATTTACGAAAGGATTTTATGAAGGGATTTCAAAAGCATTGAAGGAAGACGGTATTTTTGTGGCTCAAACGGACAACCCTTGGTTCCATCAAGACCTCATTCGTAATGCCTTTCGTGATATAAAGGAAACATTCCCGATTACACGCTTATATACAGCAAACATTCCTACTTACCCGAGTGGACTTTGGACATTTACATTAGGCTCGAAAAAACATGATCCATTAGAAGTTTCAAGTGAGCGATTCCATGATATTGAAACTAAGTATTATACCAGTGAGCTTCATAAGGCGGCTTTTGTATTACCGAAGTTCGTAAAGGAGTTAACGGAGTGAATATGGGATAGAAAAACAATTGGCTGCTTTCCGATTCTTTGGGAGGTGGCTTTTTTATAGATATGGCTCCAAATGGGAAAGTGCACATATAATTGGGCAACCCGCACATAAAAGTGTGGAATTCGCACATATATTCCTGGAACTCGCACATATAACCTCGCAACCCGCACATATATTCCCCAAACCCGCACATATATTTTTTGAAAAAAAGAAAAGAGCAAATTTTGTTTTTTAAGGAAGGACGGTACATAAATAGGGAACACATATTGAGGGAAGAAACCATGATTTTGGTAAAAATCTTGAGAAATCGTATAAGACGAACAAGGAAGAGCGCACTTCTCCCCTTCAATTTGGAAAGTGCACATATATTTGCGCAACCCGCACATAAAATTAGGAAATTCGCACATATATTTCTGGAATTCGCACATATAACCTCGCAACCCGCACATATATTCCCCAAACCCGCACATATATTTTTTGAAAAAAAGAAAAGAGCAAATTTTGTTTTTTTAGGAAGGACGGTACATGTATAAGGAACAAAAACAGGTAAAAACTTCGTACAAAATCTCAACAAACTACAAAAGTCCCCCCACATAAAACAATGAAACAATTTTTTTCAAAAAAACAGGTAGATTTCACTTCAATTAAGGAAAAGCTTGAAGAAAAAGGTTATAATTCGATATAATACATAAGTTACATACTTTGAAATTACAAAATACGGGAGGATTCTATATGGTGGAATCAACAAAAGGATTGCCCGTTTCAATTCATATGAAAACGACGATTCGAGATGGTAGTCAAAGGGAAACAAACACTATAACAGCTGATGGTCAGTTCTATGAAAAAGGTGATACAACCTTCATTCGCTTTCAAGAACCCCCATTAGAAACAAATACAGCAGATAACTCAGACGAGCCAATAACAATGCAAACATTGAAAATCCAGAAAGATGAAATGACCGTTTTGCGTAAAGGCGCTATATCAATGAGTCAACGATTCCTTCCAGGAGTGACGACAGAAGGAGTGTATCAAAGCTCGTTCGGTCACATGCCTATGACGACAAAAACAAAAGAGGTTACATTTCAGTGGAATAAAATAAAAAGAGAAGGATCGCTCGTTCTCCGGTATAGCTTACATTTACAAGGAGCGAAAGCAGGAGAGTATGATATGCGAGTGACGATAAAGGAGGTAATCCAATGAGCCAAGTGGAACAGCTTAAGGATCAATTGAAAGAAGAAATTATTGCCGCAGTCAAAAATGCAGGCCTTGCTACAGACGAGAACATGCCAAATGTAGTAATTGAATCTCCAAAGGAAAAAGAACATGGAGATTATGCTACAAACATGGCAATGCAACTTGCAAGAATAGCGAAAAAAGCACCGCGTATGATCGCTGATGATATTGTTGCGAATATCGACAAAGAAAAGGCGAACATACTTAAAGTAGAAATCGCAGGTCCAGGATTCATTAATTTTTTCATGAAGCAAGATTATTTAACAGATGTGGTAGCAACGGTGCTTGAAAAAGGCGATGACTATGGAAGTACTAACTATGGAGAAGGAAAACGAATTCAAGTGGAGTTTGTTTCTGCAAATCCAACTGGTACTCTTCACCTTGGACATGCTCGTGGTGCAGCTGTAGGTGATTCTTTATGTAATATTTTAGAAAAAGCAGGCTTTGATGTTGCTCGTGAATATTACATAAATGATGCAGGGAATCAAATCGAAAACTTAGCAAAGTCCATTGATGCGCGATACTTCCAAGCATTAGGTGACAATGTAGAAATGCCTGAGGATGGCTATCAGGGAAGAGACATTATTGATTTTGCGAATGAAATAATGGAGACATATGGAGACCGTTATCGTGAGGAAAGTGAAGAAGAGCGACTTGCGTTTTTCCGTGAATATGGGTTGAAAAGAGAGTTGGATAAATTGAAAGATGATTTAGCTGACTTCCGAGTGAACTTCGACAACTGGTATTCGGAAACATCTCTCTATACTTCTGGAAAGGTCCAAGATGTATTAAAAGAGTTAGCAGACCGTGGTGAAACGTTTGAGCAAGATGGAGCTGTTTGGTTCCGTTCTACAGCATATGGAGATGACAAGGATCGAGTTTTAGTAAAAAGCGACGGTACTTATACTTACTTAACTCCAGACATTTCGTATCATAAAGATAAGTTTGCAAGAGGATTTGAAGAGCTTATCAACATTTGGGGAGCCGACCATCATGGTTATATTCCGCGAATGAAGGCAGCTGTTCAAGCACTTGGTTACAATGAAGATCAGCTTTACGTACAAATTATTCAAATGGTAAACCTTTTCGAGAACGGGGAAAAGGTGAAAATGAGTAAGCGTACAGGAAAGGCTGTAACGATGCGTGATTTAATGGAAGAAGTGGGAATCGATGCTACTCGTTATTTCTTTGCAATGAGAGCACCGGACACTCATCTTGACTTTGATATGTCGTTGGCAAAATCACAATCAACGGAAAACCCTGTGTTTTACGTACAATATGCTCATGCTCGAATTTGTAGTATGATTCGTCAAGCGGCAGAAGCTGGATATAAAGTGGATCCTACCGATGTGAACTTAAATCGTTTAACATCCGAAAAGGAAATTGACTTAATGAAAAAATTAGGGGAGTATCCAGAAGTTGTAACGGATGCTGCTCGAAAAAGAGCTCCACACCGCATGGCAAACTATGTGTATGATTTAGCGCAAACACTTCATAGTTTTTATAATGCAGAAAAGGTAATTAACGAAGATCCTGAATTAACGAAAGCACGATTATGTTTAATGGAATCTGTTCGTATTACGTTAGCAAATGCACTAAAACTTGTTGGTGTTGTAGCTCCAGAGAAGATGTAAATAGCGAGAGGGATTGTATGAAAGGTGTATCACCTTTAAGCAATCCCTCTTTTTCGTATGAACTGCTATTTCTTCGCACAAAATAAACAGGAAACAAACTCATAAATCCAGTAGGTGATCAGACGTGCCGTGGACAAAAAATGAACAAAAAGCACAAATATATTACGAAAAAGTAGGTAGTGGACCAGTGATCGTTTTTATCCACCCACCTGGCATGGGGCATGTTACATTCCGTGGTGAAAAAGAAGGTTTACAATCAAACTTTACCATCATTACGTTAGATCTTCGCGGGAATGGAAAAAGTGGAACAGATGATCAACCTTTATCGATGAAGGTTGTTAGTGATGATGTGGTAAGAGTATTGGATGATTGTGGGATTGATCAAGCTTATATTTGTGGTTACTCAAATGGTGGTTCCGTAGTGTCTGAACTAGCGATTTCTCACCCCGAGCGTGTGAAAGGGATGATTTTAATTGGTGGTTTTCCTGAAGTAAATAGCTTCTTATTACGAAATGAATTTAAGTTAGGAATTTGGGCGACAGATAATAAGTTAATGGGCTTAATTTCAAATGTGTTAGCATTTGCCCATGAAAAAGATCCGAGGAAACGAAAGGATTTATCTAACTACGTAAAGAAAATAACACCTGAATTTTTAGAGGATTATTATCGAATGGGTCTAAAATATAAAGCAACCGATCGTTTATCAAAAATAACTTGTCCACTATTACTCGTATATGGTCAACGAGATGATTATGTACATCATTATCGTCACTTATTTCAGAAATACAACAGCGGTGAGGTTTCCATGATTCTCATAGGAAATGTAGGTCACCAAGTACCCACGAAAAAGGTTCACGCGTTTAATCATATCGTGAAGGATTTTATTAGAAAGCATGAAAAACATAAGGCAACCGTTCAAGTATAAATGAAATAGCCTTCCACCCCCACAACGAGGAGTAGGAAGGCCATTCATGTTTCCTAGGTTGATGCTTTCACTTGGAAATGTACTACCCTAGCTTCTCCTTATGCCTTCAACAACCGCAACCCATTTAAGATAACTAAAATGGTACTTCCTTCATGCCCGATAACTCCAAGGGGAAGGCTTAAATCCTGCGCGAAGTTCGCGATAATTAATAGCAAAATAACCCCAATTGAAAACACTAAATTTTGTTTTACAATTCGATTTAAGCGTTTGGATAATTGCAGAGATAATCGGATTTTATCTAGTTCGCTTTTCATGAGGACGAGATCCGCTGTATCAATTGCTACGTCTGTTCCCGATCCCATTGCAATGCCAATATCTGCTTTCGCCAATGCAGGAGCGTCATTTACTCCATCCCCAACCATTATTACCGATTTATATTTCTCTTTTAGTTCTACCACTTCGTTTACCTTTTTCTCCGGCAAACATTCAGAAATCCAATCATCAAGACCTACCTCTTTTGCAATGGATGCCGCTGTTGCTTCATTGTCTCCCGTAAGCATTACTGTTTTCATTCCCATGCTTTGTAAAAACTGTACGGTTTTCTTTGCTTCAGGGCGGATTTGATCTTTTATTGCAAATGCAGCTACGACATCAGCCCCTTTGGATACGAAAACGACGGTTTTTCCATCTTCTTGCCAGCATTTTTCCATAGCTAGCCACTCATCATTGGAAATGATTATATTTGATCGTTCCATGAGTGCTTTATTACCAATAGACCAACGTATGTCATGGATAGTAGCTTCCACTCCATATCCTGTTACATCTTGGATTGATCCCACATTAGGGAGAGATTCGTCAATTTTTTTCTCAGAAAAAGAAACGAGTGCTTTTGCTAATGGGTGGTTGGACTGCCTCTCTATTGCCGTAACGGCTTCATATACTTCTTCTCTCAACACATCTTCTTGTATAAAAACATCCGTTACTTCAGGAGTGCCACTCGTAATTGTTCCCGTTTTATCAAAAACAATGGCATCTGCTTTTGACAGTTGCTCTAAAAAAACGCCACCTTTCATGAGAACCCCGTTGCGCGCTCCAGTGGAGATGGCAGATAGAAGTGCAGGCATGACGGAGGCTACAACTGCACAAGGAGAGGCAACGACCAAGAGTACCATTGCCCGATAAAACGTGTCTTGAAAGTTCCAACCTAATAAAAAGTAGGGAACAGTTAGCATAACCGCTACAAAAGTTAACACGATTATTACATAAGGACCTTCTATTCTTTCAATCCATTGTTGAGTAGGAGGACGTTCTGATTTTGCTTGCTGCACTAGAGTAATCATTTTTTGGAAAAGAGAATCTTCATTTCGTTTTGTTACTTTTACCGTCATGGAACCTTTTCCGTTCATTGTTCCGTTAAAAATAGTACTGCCTTCCCATTTTTCTACAGGAACTGGCTCACCTGTTAAGGTAGATTCATCCACGGTAGTTTCTCCTTTAACAACCGTTCCGTCCACAGGTATTAATTCTCCAGGGCGAACCAATACAGTATTGCCGATTTGTACATCATTCACAGGAATAACAACTAAATCTCCATCGTCTTTTATTAAAGTGGCTTCATTTGGAGCTAACTTCATTAAGTTAGATAGATCCTTCTCACTTTTTTGTAATGTATAAGTTTCCAAGGAACCGCTTAATGAAAAAATAAAAATCAGGATAGCCCCTTCACTCCAATAACCAATCGAAGCGGCCCCAATTGCTGCTAACATCATCAATATTTCAACATTCAAAGAGCGATCAACAAAAAGGTCTTTGACTCCTTCTTTCGCCTTATAATAACCACCGATACAGTAGGACAGTGCATAAAGTGTGATAGCTGCGGTTCCTAATGCCTGGCGTTCAAGAAGAAATCCTATAAGTAACAACATTCCACCAAGTAAGGAAAAGAACAGCTCTCGGTGCCTGGAAACTCCCTTTGTCGCTTTTGAACAGCAACTTCTAAATAATGATGTTGAGGTAGATTGATTTTTTTGAAGTTCCAATGGAAAAACCCCCTTTTTTTGATGAAGCCACTGAAATAAGTAAAAACCTACTGATTTAATGCTGTCTTTGTGGCCCTCCGTTTACATTTTTTCAAATACGTCAATGAGAATTAGAATCATCATCAATACCCTTAAAAAAGCAGAAATGCTGGTACCAAAATTCGGTACCAGCAGTAAAACACAATTTTTCCTATCCAATTATGAGTATTACTTTTATTTTATGATACATCATGGCCTAAGTGACTAACTAATTTTAGATAATTGTAGATAATTTGTGAAGAAATCATAGCTCATAGATTTTATTCCCTTTTTGAATCAAATGAAAACCACTAGTGAAATTGATTATTGCCATTTCCACCTTCCGCCCGTATAAATAGTAATAAGCTATATGGAGGTGATTGGATTGGTTAAGGTAGCAGGCGTTCAAATGATTTCCGAGAATGGTGATGTAACAAAGAATCGCTGGAAAGCAGTTCAGTTTATTAGAGAAGCAGCAGATAATGGAGCAAAGCTAATCTGCTTGCCCGAACTTTGGGTGACTGGGTACGGAATGAGTACAGAAGAATTCCAAAGCTTAGCAGAAAGGACAGAAGGAGAGACTATTTCTCTTTTTCGAGAGCTTGCAAAAGAGCTGAGTGTTGTCTTAATTGTTCCTTTTCCTGAGTTAGCTGTGAACTCTTCCTCATTACAGAATATGATATATATTTCAGCAGCAATTATTGATTCTAATGGCAGTTTACTCGGTATTTATAGAAAATCCATGCTTTGGGGAGCGGAGCAACAAACGTTTTTCCCAGGGGAAAGAAAATATAAAGTTTATGAAACTGATATAGGAAAAATAGGGGTTCTCCTATGTTACGATATTGAATTTCCTGAGCCCGCTAGAATGTTAGCGCTAGATGGAGCAGAGCTCCTCGTTGTGCCATCCGTTTGGAGTAACAAAGCAGAACAGAGATGGGATATTCAACTACCAGCGAGAGCACTAGATAATTTTGTATATGTATTAGGTGTAAACACGGTGGGGGATGGCGCTTGTGGGAAAACAAAATTTGTAGAACCAAACGGAATGGTAGAAGAAGAGGCATCTAACGAGGATGAGTGTATTATATACGGAGTAGTAGATAGAACGAAACTTCTTCAGGTACGGGAGGAAATACCATATTTACAAGACTATCCACACGAGTTTCGACCAATTGGAATGAAGCAGGAGGTAGAGAAAATAAAGGGAGCATAACGAAAAAAGAGAATATAAGCTGAGAGTTCAACGAGTCAATTGGGAAAGCCCCCTATTCCGTGAAGAAACTCTCTTTTTTTATGGGGAAAAATTCATATTATTATTTTATGCATATAATATTCATTTTACTCATAATTTGAATAGTCGGTATATTTTGTCTCTTGTAGGTGGACTAGTTTTATACCTATAAATAATAAAGTTTTATAGGAATATGTAATTAATGGGTTTAAGAATTGTTGTAGTTGGGTAAAGAAACTTGTTCATAAAAATGCTAATAGTTGAATAGTTTTATAGAATTTGGTAATATATTGGATATTAAAAAAGTTTGTTATTAAATAATGCAAACAATTTTTTGGTTTTTTGCGTTATTTAAAAAATATAAATGAGTATCCCCTTAGCTCAGAAAATGAAGAAATTAAATAAAAGCGGAGAATTTCTCCGCTTTTAATTTTATTGTTTCTTCTTCAACTAACCGCACTCCGTTAGTTAAAACTTCCACAAATTCCTTTCATATTTTAAAAAGAATTCAGACTCAGAAAGAAGGGTGTTCGTTATCAAAAATAATATTTATTGATTTTACATCTTGTATGCCTTTTTGGATGTACTTTCCTGATGTTTCGTCCAGTATTGTTATAAATTCATTTTCTTCATACGAACTATGTAATAGAGCTAAAAACCTCCCAAAAGCTACTTCTACTTTTTCGGGGCTTTCCATCACATAATTTCCTTCTTCAAAAGAATAAATTACTTTCATAAACAAACTCCTCTACTTTTAATGAAAGCTATATCTTATCTAAGCAAATATAACTCCGCCTTTGAACAAGACAGAGCTTGCGGCTTATTAAATTAAAGCTCTCCGTTTGTTTAATTATTATTTTCTAAATCCTCAAGTTCTTCACCTTTATGTTTTAAAAATAACGCATACCGTGCAACTCCTATTGCTAACAAAGAGCTAACTGACGTAATTCCTGTTGAAATCAATGCTAAGTCTTTTACTTCTATAACTGATGAATAGTAGTATCCAATCAAGCCACTTGTTATCACAATTACTACAAAATTAAGACGGGGGAATATATAACTAATTACACCACTTAACACAAAAACCGATATAATAACTACAATAAAGTGCCAGTACAAATGAAAGTAATATAACACTTTAGACCTCCTCGTAATGTATTTCTTATCGAAGTAAAGCCCGTTAGTTTAAGTAAATCCTTTCACAATCTATTTCCTAATTTTAACATATTAACCTAGTCTTTAGTGGAATTATTTTGAAAAGCCTTCTTAAATTTAGCGTTCATCCACTTACTAATTCTCGGTGCGTAATTGTCTTAACACCAATACAATGGTGAAGAAGACGACTAAACATTTCACCTTCATGTTTTCTTCTGTTAAACCTATAACAGAATTCATCCAGGTATGATTGAAGGTGTCTCGAATCCAGTCCATGAAAAGTCTCCCACCTACAAGTGCCTTAGCGTTTGATAACACTGTATGAAGCCATCTGAGGTGGTCAGGATTTTTCTTCGGATTATATACTAGGAATTGGAGTTTATAACCCTTGTCATCTAAACTTCTATATGAGCGATAACCATCACTGATAATAGTTGAGCCGAGGTTGATTTGACGTTCTGCAAAATCAATCAAAGTCTTGCTTTTGATATTTGGAACGACTTCCATCTTTAAGAACAGGGGATGCCCTTTTATATTTTGCGATATACCAACTAGCACCTTTGTTTTTTCGGTTCCCCGCCCTCTTTTCCCGCCTTCTTTTGGAGCGCCAAAGAAAGCATCGTCTAATTCAACAATACCAGCTAATTTATAGTTTGCATCCCGCAGCTTCATTGCTTGTCTAATTTTATGAAGCATCAGCCATGCAGTTTTGTATGTTACAGCTACTTCTTTCGCTAATTTCAACGCTGATACACCTCTTTTATCAGAGGCAATCAGATATATAGCTAAGAACCATTTGGTTAAATCTGTTCTTGTTTTCTCCATGACAGTACCGACTGTCACCGTAGATTGGTAACGACAATCTCTACATTCGTATAGCTTATGCTTACGGGTAGTAGTTACAAAGCATTCTATATGACCGCATCTTTCGCAGGTGTATCCATTTGACCACTTTAATTGATATAAATGGTCGTGGCATGCCTCTTCTGTTGCAAATTCCTTTTGGAAAGTGATTAAATTCATTTTCGAGTAATTGGTCATTAGAATTCACCCCCTAAAGAACGTATGTTTGAACTTAATTATACCAAACGCATGTTCCCTAAGTCTAGTCACTCTGAGCTAAAGGGATACTGATTAAAATATATATAAATATCAAGGGGGAAGTAAAATTGAAAAAGAATGTACTGTTTGTTTTAGCTCTAATGCTTACAGTGGCTCTTATTGCAGCATGTGGAACTGGAAATGAAGAAACAGATGCAACAGGTGGTAATGGAGGTAATGGTGGTAATAATGACTCCGATACTGTTGTCGTAGCAACGGATACAAACTATGTACCATTCGAATTTAGAAATACAGAATCTGGTGAAATGGAAGGGTTCGACATTGATCTCATCTATGAAATTGCAGATCGAGTAGGGTTTGAAATTGATCTACAAGTAGTAGAGTTTGATGGGATTCTAGCAGGAATGGAATCTGCTCGTTATGACATTGGTATTGCAGGTATGACAATAACAGATGAGAGAGCAGAAAAATTTGATTTCTCTGATCCGTACTACGATGCAGGTTTAATTTTAGCGGTTCGTGCGGACGAAGAAGAAATTCAATCTATTGATGATGTGGATGGAGTACGTGTAGCAACTCGTGCAGCAACAACCAGTGAAACATATTTACAAGATAATACAGAAGCAGAAATTGTTGTATTCCCAGACATTATGAATGCATACCAAGATTTAACTGCTGGAAGAGTAGACGCAGTTATTTATGATATTCCTAACGTATTATATTATATCGAAACAGAAGCTCTTGGTGATATGAAAACTGTAGGTGATCTATTAACAGGGGAGCAATACGGAATCGCATTCCCACAAGGCTCAGAATTAACAGAACAAGTAAATGAAGCTCTAGCAGCAATGAAAGAAGATGGAACATATGGTGACATTTATGAAAAATGGTTTGGTGAACGTCCATAAGAGAACGGAATGCTTCAAAACAAAGGACTAATGAAAAGCGCAACGAGTGGGTAGCTTGTTGCGCTTTATACATATAGTGAAGGAGGCTTTATACTTACTATGATAGAAACGTTAACGGATATATTTACTAGTAGACATTGGCAAGGTACGCTTCCATTTATTTGGAGAGGATTACAATTAACGCTTTATATTACCTTTGTTGGGGTTATTGTTGGCTTTTTCTTAGGAACAGCAGCTGGGCTTGCACGTCTATCTAAAAGTAAGATCATTTATGGTCTTGCAACCATATATATAGAATTAGTACGAGGTACACCAATATTAGTTCAAGCATTATTCCTATACTATGCAATTACTAACTTTGGAATATATTTCGATGCAATTACTGCTGGTATCATAGCGATTGCTATTAATGCTGGAGCATATATTGCAGAAATCGTTCGTGGTGGAGTGGAATCGATTGATAAAGGGCAAATGGAAGCAGGTCGCTCAATTGGACTTAGTTCTGTACAGACGATGCGCTATATTATCTGGCCACAAGCAATTAAACGAATGATCCCACCTTTAGGAAACCAATTTATCATTAGTTTGAAGGATACATCTGTTTTTGCAATCATATCTATTAATGAAGTTACTTTTTTGATGCGTCAATATGCTAGTTCTTCAGCAGATACCTTAGTTCCTTATATCATGCTTTGTCTAGCTTATTTAATAATTACAATTCCAAGTATGGTCATTTTACGGCGAATTGAGCGGAGGTTAGATGTGTAATGATAAAAGTAACAGATTTGCATAAGTCATTTGGAGATTTAGAAGTCCTAAAAGGAATTAATGCAGAAGTAAGAGAAAAGGAAGTAGTTTGTGTTATTGGACCTTCTGGATCTGGAAAAAGTACGTTTTTACGTTGCTTAAATTTATTAGAAGAAGTAACATCTGGTGAAGTTGTTATTGATGGAGAAAGCTTAACGAATCCCAAAATTAATATAAACAAGCTTCGTTCCCAAGTAGGAATGGTATTTCAGCATTTTAACCTTTTCCCACACAAAACGGTATTGGAAAATGTAACGTTGGGTCCGATTAAAGTAAAGGACACTCCAAAGGAAGAAGCAAATGAATTAGCGTTGCAGTTATTAGAAAAAGTGGGATTATCTGATAAAGCTAATTCTTATCCAAATAGCTTATCTGGTGGACAAAAACAGAGGGTAGCTATCGCCCGAGCACTTGCAATGAATCCAAAAGTAATGCTATTCGATGAACCTACATCTGCTTTAGACCCAGAACTAGTTGGAGATGTACTAG
Source organism: Evansella sp. AB-rgal1 (assembly GCF_041820985.1). Lineage (NCBI taxonomy): Bacteria > Bacillati > Bacillota > Bacilli > Caryophanales > Bacillaceae > Evansella > Evansella sp. AB-rgal1. Next base: position 34,787 of record NZ_JBGUAU010000033.1, on the reverse strand, counting down.
AAGTAATGAAGGAACTTGCAAAAGAAGGTATGACAATGGTAGTGGTAACCCATGAAATGGGCTTTGCGCGCGAAATGGGGGACCGAGTAATCTTTATGGATGAAGGAGTCATTATGGAAGAAGGGATTCCAAGTGACATTTTTGATAATCCTCAAAACCCAAGAACACAATCGTTCTTAAGTAAAGTACTATGATATGCGTATAGTAGGATATCCCAAAAAGGTAGAGGTTGGGGTATCTTTTTTTGTTGAAAAAAAAAGGAAGATTAAAGTGGCAAATGGACAGATATTTATTGGAAGTGCACATATAATTGCGCGATCCGCACATAAAAGTGGGAAATTCGCACATATAATTGCGCAACCCGCACATAAAATCTCCGAACTCGCACATATATCGCACGAACCCGCACATATATTTTCTTGAAACTTAAAAAAAAGCAAATTTTGTTTTTTTAAGGAGTACAGTACATTTTGGAGAAACATGTAAAAGGTAAAATATAATAGATTAGGTTAAAAAGGAAGAGATCTCGTCAAAGTACTGAGGATTTCCTTATATTTTGAAGAAAGCATTGAATTTTTGCCTCAAATTTAGAAAGTGCACATATATTTGCCTGATCCGCACATAAAAGTGGGAAGTTCGCACATATAATTTGCGCAACCCGTACATATATCGCACGAATCCGCACATATATTACCTCAACCACATATAAAACAGGCTCAAAACCTTACATAAATTAGAAAAGTCGCACGGCATTCCCGTGCGACTAGCAAATAAAATCCTTACAAAATCGGCGATAGGGTTTTGGCAAACTTTTCTCTTGCTCTTTCCCAAAGTGATCTTTTATGAAGATGTTCCTTCGTAATTTTTTCACTACTTTCATAAAAATCTTTTTCAATTTCGTCTTTCACTTGTCGGATCCATGTATCATCATGAACGATACAATTTACCTCATGATTATAGTGAAAGCTTCTCATATCAAAATTGGCTGTGCCAATATCCACGATATCACTATCGATAATGACTGCTTTAGAATGATAAAATCCTTCGTAAAACTGCCGTATATCCACGCCAGCTTCAATCAAAGAACGGAAGTAAGGGAAGGCGGCATCTTTTACTAGGGGGTGGTCAGGGTATTTTGGTATTAATATCTGAACATATATCCCCTTCTTCGCCGTTTCAATAAGTTTATCTGTCATTTCCTTACCAGGTATAAAATAAGGGGTGCCAATCAAAACAGATTTTTTAGCATGTTCAATTAAAGAGAATATCTTCTCCTTTACATGCGCCCCTTCTGTTGGGTGGATTTGAACATCTAATTTCCCCGGAGTTAATGGAGGGAAATAAGTAGCATTCATGGGTACCTTTTCCCCAACCGTGTCATTCCAATCTTTAAGAAATTCGGTCTGTAGATCCTTTACTGCTTCACCGCTAACAAAAAGATGATAGTCACGCCAACGGCCCATCTTTGGATCTCTTCCTAGATATTCATCACCAATGTTATATCCACCCACATATCCAACCTTTCCATCAATAACGGAAACTTTTCGATGGTTACGTTGGTTCATGCTATAGAACAGAAATGGAAAGGAAGGTTTGTGAGACTTCTTAAACAAAACACCAGCTTCTTTCAAAGAGCGTTGTTCCTGCTTAGAAATTTTCGCCCCCATCCAATCAACGATTAGACGTACCTTCACGCCTTGTCGTGCTTTCTCTTTTAAGTTATTCAGCATTTTCATTCCGATACTATCGTCGCGAAAAATATAGAACTGAATATGTACATGATCTTTTGCCTTATCAATTTGTTGAAACATATGATCGAACAATTTATCTCCGTGGGAAAAAAAGTGAGCGTCGCTTTTTCGAATTGGGGATTCCTTATATGGTTTGATTTCTTTTTCGTGTGATTTCTTACCCAATAGCATATCAATAGTAATCCATAGTACAAATAGTACTAATAAGGAAAACACAACGGTCCAAAACACAGAATCCCTCCTTGATGATCTCGTTATTACTTGCGTATGTTCAGTGGGGAAAAAATGAGATAGCCTAATTTAGCTTTCCCGAAAACGCCGAAAATAAACGAGTAGCAGCGGAAAAGATGGGAGTAAATACAAACGAGGTCTTCACTTTTGACTGTATTTGTATACTTTATAAATGCTTCTATAAACGATGGTTGCGATTATGAGGGGGAAAACATAATAACTTTTCACGAAAAAGTTTATGAATGAATACTCATTCACCGTAAATTATGCTATAATGATAACTGAATTTAGAATGTTTTCTGAAAAGATATTATATTCATACAGAGAGGAATTTTCTTCTTTAACACTTAATGAGAAAGCTTCACAAAAGTTTTTTCCTAAACGAAAGGGGCGTTTTACGTGGAACCGATAGTTGTGAATTGGATTCTATTTTTACTTGTAACTGGATATGCATTGTATTTGTTTGGAACGCTTGTGAAAACACGGGTGGAGTACATGAAGCTTGGGCAGAAGCCGGAGTTCATTTTGTCTGCGAAAGAGCGTTGGGATGCTATGAAGACGATGGTGTTTGGGCAAGAGAAGTTGTTGAAGGATAAGAAGAGTGGAATTATTCATGTAATGTTTTTCTATGGGTTTATTTTAGTGCAGTTTAGTGCGATTGATGTTATTTGGAAGGGGTTATCTCCAGGTTCTCACTTGCCGTTAGGTCCTGTGTATCCTGCGTTTACTTTCTTTCAGGAGATAGTCGTTGTGATGATTTTGGTTGCGGTGGTTTGGGCATTCCATCGTCGTTATGTGGAAAAGCTAGTGCGTTTAAAGCGGAATTTTAAAGCGGGACTTGTGCTTATTTTTATTGGTGGGTTAATGATTTCTAAGTTGTTTGCAAAAGGAATGGAAATAATCTGGCTTGGGAAATCGACGACGTTGGTGGAGCCAATTGCATCTGGAATTGCAACCGCTTTCTCTTGGGCTGGTCCAACAGCGGCAGGTGCCTTGTTTTTCGTATTCTGGTGGCTACACTTGTTGTTCCTCCTTACATTTTTAGTTTATATCCCTCAATCAAAGCATGCGCATTTAATTGCTGGTCCTGCAAATGTTTGGCTTGGTCCAACACATAAAAAAGGGCAGCTTCAATCGATAAATTTTGAAGAGGAAGATGCGGAGAAGTTTGGGAAAAATACTATTGAGGATTTTGATCAAAAGCAGTTATTGGATCTGTATGCGTGTGTTGAGTGTGGCCGCTGTACGAATGTGTGTCCTGCAAGCGGTACGGGGAAGATGTTATCTCCGATGGATCTTATTGTAAAAATGCGAGATCACTTAACGGAAAAAGGGGCTGCTGTAACGTCACGAAAGCCGTGGATGCCTACGTTTGCGTTTACCAATACTAAGGGAAATCAGCTGGCAGCTGCAGGTACAGCGGACTATAATGTTAGCTTAATTGGTGATGTGATAACAGAAGAAGAGATTTGGGCATGTACGACGTGCCGAAACTGTGAGGATCAGTGTCCTGTAATGAATGAGCACGTAGATAAAATTATTGATATGCGTCGTTACTTAGTTTTAACGGAAGGAAAGATGGACACTGAAGCACAGCGAGCGATAACGAATATTGAGCGCCAAGGAAACCCTTGGGGTATCAATCGTAAGGAACGTGAAAGCTGGCGCGATGGTCGTGATGATATTGATGTTCCAACAGTGAAGGAAATGAAGAAACGTGGAGAGGAATTTGAATACTTATTTTTCGTAGGTTCCATGGGGTCTTTCGATAAGCGAAGTCAAAAAATTGCGCAGTCATTTGCAAGGATTATGAATGAAGCTGGTGTGAAGTTTGCGATTCTAGGAAACAAGGAAAAAAATTCAGGAGATACGCCAAGACGTATTGGAAATGAATTCTTGTTCCAGGAGCTTGCTACTTCTAACATTCAGGAGTTTGAGAAAAATGGAGTGAAGAAGATTGTTACCATAGACCCTCATGCTTATAACACGTTGAAAAATGAATATCCTGAATTCGGTTTAGAGGCGGAAATTTATCACCATACAGAGCTTTTATTTGAATGGATTCAAGATGGGCGCATTACTCCAACTCAGGAAGTAAACGAAACCATTGTGTATCATGATTCCTGTTATCTAGGGCGTTACAATGATGTGTACGATGCTCCAAGGGAAATTTTACGAGCCATTCCTGGTGTGAAGGTAGTAGAAATGGAGCGTAACCGAGAAAATGGAATGTGCTGTGGAGCTGGCGGGGGAATGATGTGGATGGAGGAGGACACAGGAACACGAGTGAACGAGGCGAGGACGGAGCAGGCGCTTGAAGTATCTCCTTCTATCATTGGAAGTGGGTGTCCATATTGCTTAACGATGCTAAGTGATGGAACGAAAGCGAAAGAACAAGATGAAAATGTCCAAACATTAGATATAGTCGAAATATTAGAAAAATCTTTCGTGAAGAAAAAGGAATTAGAGTCTGTATGACGAAATAGATTCATAGATAAGTAGGTGGGGCCTGCTTGCTTCCTCCTTGATTGATGAGGGGAGCGGGCCTCTTTTGAAAAAAAGTAATGATCTCAAGAGTTCTTGAATATCCATCTAATTAGGGGTTTCATAGCATTGAATTTTTTCATAGACAGGTATGATTGCAACATATAGAGGAGGAATGAATAAGTAAATCAATCAATTAATGTAAGCGCTTTATTATTGTGGAGTGAAACTGAGCGAGCGTTCATTCACGTGAAAGTGGTCAGTAGCGAAAAAACGTATCGCTGCTAACTGTTAGCGGAAATTATGTCTTAGCAATAGTTAAATAAATCTTTAATAGTTAACCAAAAAAAGGAGGATGTATATGGGGAATACAGTGATTGTTAGTGGAGCGAGAACACCTGTGGGGAAACTAGGAGGAAGTCTAGCAGGATTTTCAGCTGCACAACTTGGGGGCAAAGCAATCAAGGAAGCATTAAGTCGAGCAGGGCTAACCGGAAAAGAGGTAGACCATGTCATCATGGGAACGGTCCTGCAAGGGGGACAAGGACAGCTTCCATCACGTCAAGCAATGCACGAAGCGGGAATCCCATGGGAGACAGAAACAGAAACAATTAATAAAGTATGCGCGTCTGGGATGCGAAGTGTAACACTAGGGGATATTCTTCTACGCTCTGGCGGATACGATACGATCGTAGCAGGTGGCATGGAGTCCATGAGTCAAGCACCTTTTTTTGTGCATGGAGCTCGATTCGGTTTTAAAATGGGGCAGCAGAAATTTCATGACATGATGGTGTATGACGGCTTAACGTGTACCTTTACAGGGGTCCATATGGGTAATTACGGAAATCATGTAGCGAAAGAGCACGGTTTGTCTCGAGAAGAGCAAGACAAATGGTCCTATGAAAGTCATCAAAAAGCTGTTCGCGCAATGGAGGAAGGGAAACTATCGGAAGAAATAGTTCCTGTAGAAGTACCGCAACGTAAAGGGGATCCAGTTGTGGTAAATAAAGATGAATCGCCACGGGGAGACACGTCTGTTGAAAAGCTGAGCAAATTGAAGCCCGTATTCGGAGCAGATGGAACGATCACTGCAGGAAATGCCCCTGGTGTAAACGATGGAGCGGCGGCGCTCGTGTTAATGAGGGAAGAATCCGCAAAGGCAAGGGGTCTACAGCGATTAGCTAAAATCGTAGATCATACACAGTTAGCGGTAGAGCCTGAAAATTTTCCAAAGACACCTGGTTTAGTTATTAAGAAACTATTAGATAAAACAGGAAAGTCAGTACATGATATTGATTTGTTTGAGATTAATGAGGCGTTTGCTGCAGTTTCACTAGTCAGTGGGCAAATTGCGGGACTAGATTCAGAAAAGATCAATGTGAATGGTGGAGCCGTTGCGCTTGGTCATCCAATTGGCGCAAGTGGCACTAGAATTATTCTTACATTAGCTTATGAGTTGAAGCGTCGTGGAGGTGGCCTAGGTATTGCCGCTATTTGTAGTGGAGGAGGCCAAGGTGACGCAATCATGATCGAAGTGTAAGGTGAGGGGCTCTAGGGGGAATTTTGGAAGCGCAGAAGGGGGATTGAAAAAAATGACAATGGAACATGTCATGGTTATCGGTGCGGGTCAAATGGGATCAGGGATAGCACAAGTATGTGCGATGAATGGTTATCACGTTATTTTGCATGATTTAACTCAAGAGTTTGTGGAACGGGGTATTACATCAATTCAGAAACAGTTGAAGCGACAAGTGGAAAAAGGAAGAATGGAAGAATCAGAGATGGAGAATGTTTTGCAGCGAATAGAAGTTTCTACTTCGTTAAAAAATGCTGCCAAGGCTGATATTGTCATCGAGGCAGCTATTGAAAATATGGAAACAAAGAAAAATATTTTTGAACAGCTTGATGAATGGGCTCAAGAACATACGATTCTAGCAACGAACACATCTTCTTTACCTATTACGGAAATTGCAGCCGTAACGAAGCGACCAGATAAAGTGATCGGGATGCATTTTATGAATCCTGTACCTGTGATGAAGTTGGTGGAAATCATTCGTGGACTTGCAACATCGGAGGAAGTTTATACAAAAGTTCGTGATATGGCTGTATCGTTACAGAAAACAACGGTGGAGGTACAAGATTTCCCTGGTTTTGTATCCAATCGCATTCTTATGCCAATGATCAATGAAGCGATTTATACCGTTTACGAAGGAGTTGCTTCACCGGAAGACGTGGATGAAGTAATGAAGCTAGGAATGAATCATCCCATGGGTCCGCTAACTCTAGCAGATTTCATCGGACTTGATACTTGCTTGTTTATTATGGAAACCCTTCATGAAGGCTTCGGTGATGACAAATATAGACCATGTCCTTTACTTAGAAAATATGTAAAAGCAGGCTGGCTTGGAAGAAAAGCAGGACGAGGATTTTATGAATACTCGTGATTAATTGAAAAACAGCTGCATTTTTTCCAAAATGGTATGCAGCAAGAATCGGAGTGTGAATGCGATGGATTTTACGTTTACAGAAGAACAGCAAATGCTCCAAAAGATGGTGCGCCAATTCGCACAAGAAAAGGTAGCAAAAGCAGTTCCTTTGATGGAAGAGAAAGATGAGTTTCCAAAGCAGATCGTGAAGGATATGGGAGAACTGGGATTGATGGGAATTCCTATTCCTGAAAAATATGGTGGAGCCGAAATGAACTATGGCTCGTACATTACGGCAATTCATGAAATATCCCGAGTGAGTGCAGCAGTAGGGGTAATTTTATCTGTTCATACTTCTGTTGGTACGAATCCTATACTTTATTTCGGAACAGAAGAGCAGAAGCAAAGGTATATCCCTAAATTAGCATCGGGGCAGTATTTAGGTGCTTTTGCCTTAACGGAGCCAGGTGCGGGCAGTGATGCGGCAGCAATGAAGACAACCGCTATAAAACATGGTGATCATTATAAATTAAACGGCGAAAAGATTTTTATAACAAATGGGGGATTGGCAGACACGTACATTGTTTTTGCCAAAACAGACCCTGCGGCTGGTAGAAAGGGAGTTACGGCGTTTGTGGTAGACAAAGATACTCCTGGTTTTAGCGTTGGGGCGAGGGAGAAGAAAATGGGGTTACACGGCTCTAGTACCACGTCGCTAACATTTGATGATGCGCTGGTACCAGTGGAGAATAGGTTAGGTTCAGAGGGAGATGGCTTTAAAATTGCGTTGGCCAATTTGAATGCAGGACGTATTGGTATTGCTGCCCAAGCGTTAGGTATCGCGGATGCTGCACTTGATGCTGCTGTTGGATATGCAAAGGATCGAAAGCAATTTGGAAAACCAATCGGTCTTCAGCAAGGGATCGCGTTTAAGTTAGCTGATATGGCAACAAAGGTGGAGTCAGCGAGGTTATTAACGTATCGTGCAGCAGATTTACAGGAGCGTGGCGCGAATTGTGTTCGCGAGGCATCTATGGCAAAAATGTTTGCTTCCAATACAGCGATGGAGGTGGCAACAGAAGCGATTCAAGTTTTCGGAGGATATGGTTATACGTCGGAGTATCCGGTAGAGCGATATTTCCGAGATGCGAAGGTAACACAAATATATGAAGGAACGAACGAAATACAGCATGTAGTTATTAGTAAAGAACTGTTGTCGTAATATTACGTTGGAATAGTTGAATGGAGGGTTTGATATGTTTTTTTCATTAACTGATGAACAAGAAATGATAAGAAAAATGGTGAGAGACTTTGCGGAAAAGGAGGTAGGACCAACAGCTAGCGAGCGGGATGAAGCGGAGCGATTTGATCGTGAAATTTTTGATCAAATGGGAGAGCTCGGATTGACGGGAATTCCTTGGCCTGAAAAATATGGTGGGATTGGAGCCGATTATTTGAGTTATGTTATCGCAGTGGAAGAATTATCCCGCGTTGATGCCTCGATTGGGGTGACGTTATCTGCTCACATTTCCTTAGCGGGATGGCCTATTTATAAGTTTGGTACGGAGGAACAGAAGCTCAAATACTTAAAGCCTATGGCAGAAGGAAAGAAGATGGGTGCGTATGGATTAACAGAGTCTGGATCCGGTAGTGATGCTGCTGCCATGCGAACTACCGCTCGCCGTGAGGGAGATCATTATGTGTTGGATGGGGCGAAAATTTTTATCACTAATGCAGGGGAAGCGGAGATTTATGTTGTGTTTGCGCTGACGGATCCTGAGTCTAAACATAAAGGGTGTACAGCCTTTATCGTGGAAAAAGGGATGGACGGTTTTTCCATGGGGAAAAAAGAAAGTAAATTAGGCATCCGTTCGTCTCCAACTCTGGAAATTATCTTTGACGGAGTTCGTGTTCCTGTGGAGAACCGGTTAGGGGAAGAAGGGGAAGGCTTTAAAATCGCAATGATGACATTAGATGGTGGTCGGAACGGAATCGCTGCGCAAGCCGTTGGGATTGCTCAAGGTGCGTTGGATGCTGCCGTGGGTTATGCGAAGGAAAGAAAGCAATTTGGAAAGGCAATTGGCGCGCAGCAAGGAATAGCGTTTAAATTGGCTGATATGGCAACGAAGGTAGAGGCATCTCGTTTGTTAACGTATCAAGCAGCGTGGCGTGAAAGCGAAGGTTTGTCATATGGAAAAGAGTCTGCAATGTCCAAGCTTTTTGCTGGAGATTCAGCGATGGAAGTAACAACGGAAGCAGTGCAAGTGTTTGGAGGGTATGGTTATACAAAGGAATACCCTGTAGAGCGGTACATGAGGGACGCAAAGATCACCCAAATCTACGAAGGAACAAATGAGATTCAAAGATTGGTAATCTCCAAAATGTTGCTGAAAGATTGATTTGTTTGTTTTGTTTGGCGTAGCTGCTTTGATGTGGGGAATGGTTTGAAAAATACTGGTTCATGGAGCGCGAGCGTGGAGGAATTAGCTTAGTTAGAGTTCCATTCGAGACAAAATGATGCAAGAACCGAGTGAGGTTGTCTCGAATCACTGACTTTTAGAAAAGATTAATTTTACTGTAGGTTGATTTCCTATAATCGAACCCAGCCATCCTTAAAAAAGCACTTAGGTAATCAAGATTTTCCAAGATGTACCATTAGATACAAGGAGCAGGGGATAGCGCTATAATACAGCGCTTACTCCCAGCAACTACCTGCCACCAACCAATTACATAGATAATTCCGTTATTATTTTTAGAAATAACGAAGAAAGGGGGATAACCACATTGAAAAAGAAACAAGTGCCATCCATCGTAAAGGATCAGAAACTAGTAAATAAACGTAGGCAACAAATAGTGAAAGCAGCTGTGGAGCTCCTTCATGATAAGGGCTATCATGGCACGACAACGCGGGAAGTTGCGCAGGCTGCAGGGTTTAGTATCGGCACACTCTACGAGTATATAGGATCGAAGGAAGATATCTTGTACCTCGTATGTGATGCTGTGTACGACGAGGTCATGATGAAGTGGGAACGGCTGAAAGATGAGCAACTGCAAGGCTTGGACCGATTAAAGCAAGTTATAGATTCTTATATTCGAGTCGTAGATGATATGCAGAACGAAGTGCTCGTTATGTACCAAGAATCCAAGAGTTTAACGAAAGATGCGTTAAACTATGTGCTTGAAAAAGAGCTCAAGATGAAGACCATGTTTGAACAGGAGCTTAAAGCCTGTATAGATGCAGGGGTCATTTCTCTTCATGAGGAGGAGCTGTCACTTGCTAGTCATAACATTCTGGTGGCTGGACATATGTGGACGTTCCGACGCTGGGCAATTCAAAAAGACTACACTATTGAAGAATATTGTAACTATCAACTCACTCAATTACTTCGAGGATTTCGTGTGGTGGGAACTGTATAACTTTGTAGCAGTAATTAAAAAATTTGCTCAAAGCTCTGTGTAAGGTAACGCGTGAAACTGCACCAAATCAGTACCTTATACAAAAGGAGTAACTCATTTTTCCAACTAAAAGAAACGGGGGGAGAAGCATGGAGGAGAAGTACACACCGAAGCATGCCGTTCGTTTCGTTACGGCATCCAGTCTGTTTGATGGGCACGATGCATCAATTATTATTATGAGACGAATGCTTCAAGCAACGGGAGCGGAAGTGATTCATCTAGGACATAACCGTTCCGTTGATGAGATTGTGCAAGCTGCGATCCAGGAAGATGTGCAAGGGGTAGCCGTTTCCTCGTATCAAGGGGGGCATGTGGAGTATTTCAAATACTTATATGACCAGCTTCAAGAAAGAGGTGCAACTCACATTCAAATCTTCGGTGGGGGCGGAGGGGTGATTATCCCATCGGAAATCAAAGAGCTTCATGAGTATGGGATCCGTAAAATTTTTTCACCCGAAGATGGACGGAAGTATGGACTTCAAGGGATGATTAATGAAATGGTAGAAGCTTGTGATTTTCCGTTAGATGATATTTCAAACATAAAGAAGGAGAATCTGGAGAATCGGGAAATGGGAGCGGTAGCCCGGATGATAAGTGTTGCTGAGAAGCGTGCGTTTGATTCAAAGAGGCTATCACCAGAAGTTTCCACTTTTTTTGAAGAAGAAATTTCCAACGATGTTTTTCCAGAAAAAGAGGTGCCTGTTCTTGGGATTACGGGAACTGGTGGTGCTGGGAAGAGTTCGTTGACGGATGAGTTGGTTCGTCGGTATTTACGGGTGTTTCCGAAGAAAACGCTTGCGATTTTGTCGGTGGATCCTACGAAAAAGAAGACGGGTGGTGCGCTTTTAGGGGATCGGATTCGGATGAATGCGATTCATTCGCCGCGAGTGTTTATGCGGTCGTTGGCAACAAGGGATAGTCGGCAGGAGTTGTCGAGGGCGATTGTTGAGGCAATTGGTGTTGTGAAGCGGGCTGGGTATGATTTGGTGATTGTGGAGACGAGTGGGATTGGTCAGGGGGATGCGGCGATCACGGATGTGGCGGATGTATCCATGTATGTGATGACGAGTGAGTTTGGTGCACCGTCTCAGTTGGAAAAAATCGACATGATTGATTTTGCGGACGTAATTGCGATCAACAAATTTGAGCGGAAGGGTTCGGAGGATGCACTTCGTGAGGTTCGCAAGGCGTATCAGCGCAGTCACGGTTTGTTTGAGCAGAAACCGGAGAATATGCCGGTGTTTGGTACCATTGCTAGTCAGTTTAATGATCCTGGTACGAATCGTTTGTTTTATGAGTTGATGGGTGTGATGTGTAAGCGATTTGGTGCTGATTGGGAAACTGATTTTGGGAAAAATGAAGAGATTACGTTGAAGAAGGTGATTATCCCGGCGGAGCAGGTGCATTATCTCCGGGAGATTGCTCAGACAGTGAGACGATACCATGAGGAGACGGTGGAAGAGGTTCAGAGGGCGCGTCGGTTGTATCAAATTGAGGGTACACTGGAGGCCTTAAAAGAGTCTGGAGTAGAGTCCGTTGATCGTGGAGAGCTGTTGAGTTTGCGTGATTACTACCGGGATCAGTTGTCAGTCTCTTCCCAAAAGGTACTTGATGGTTGGGAGGAAAAGATGGAGGCGTATGCTGGGGAGAAGTTTGTGACGAAGATTCGTGACCGAGAAATAGTGACGGAGCTTCGTACGAAAAGCTTGTCTGGCTTGAATATTCCAAAGGTATCGTTGCCGAAGTTCGAGGATTATGGTGAGATATTGCGCTGGGTTCGCTCGGAGAATGTTCCGGGAGAGTTTCCTTATACGGCTGGGGTATTCCCGTTCAAGAGGAAGGGGGAGGATCCGAAGCGGCAGTTTGCTGGGGAAGGTGGACCTGCTCGGACGAATCGACGTTTTCATTATTTGTCCAAAGATGATGAGGCGAAACGATTGAGTACGGCGTTTGATTCGGTGACGTTGTATGGGGAAGACCCTGATTATCGCCCGGATATTTACGGGAAGGTAGGGGAAAGTGGTGTTAGCATCTGTACGCTAGATGATATGAGGGTGCTGTATGATGGGTTTGATTTGTGTGCGCCATCTACCTCTGTTTCGATGACTATTAATGGCCCAGCGCCAATTATTTTGGCGATGTTTATGAATACGGCGATCGATCAGCAGGTGGCGGCGTTCATACAACAAAATGGGCGCGATCCTGATGAGAGTGAACGGGAAAATATCAAGGCATATACATTGTCGACTGTTCGCGGAACCGTGCAGGCGGATATCTTGAAGGAAGATCAGGGGCAGAACACATGTATTTTTTCCACGGAGTTTGCTCTGCGGATGATGGGAGATATCCAGCAATATTTCATTGATCATCGTGTTCGAAATTATTATTCTGTTTCCATTAGTGGCTACCATATTGCTGAAGCGGGTGCGAACCCTATCAGTCAGCTTGCGTTTACGTTGGCAAACGGCTTCACATATGTGGAATATTATTTAAGTCGTGGGATGGATGTGGATGAGTTTGCGCCGAACCTTTCTTATTTCTTTAGTAACGGCCTAGATCCAGAATATACGGTGATCGGGCGTGTGGCTCGACGTATCTGGGCTGTTGCGATGCGGGAAAAATATGGTGCTAATGAGCGGAGCCAAAAGTTAAAGTATCATATTCAGACCTCTGGGCGTTCTTTGCATGCGATGGAGGTAGATTTCAATGATATCCGAACAACGTTGCAGGCGCTGCTCGCAATTTATGATAATTGTAATTCTCTTCATACAAATGCTTATGATGAAGCTGTTACTACTCCTACCGAGGAAAGTGTTCGTCGTGCCATGGCGATTCAAATGATTATCACGAAGGAAATGGGCTTAGCCAAAAATGAGAATCCATTCCAAGGGTCGTTTATTGTGGAGGAGCTAACGGATTTGGTGGAGGAAGCGGTTTTACAAGAGCTGGAACGGATGAATGATCGCGGTGGTGTTCTTGGAGCCATGGAGACGCAATATCAGCGCGGAAAAATTCAGGAGGAGTCTCTTTTATATGAAACGTTGAAGCATAATGGTACATTGCCGATCATTGGTGTGAACACGTACTTGAATCCTAAGCCTCCTTCTGAAGAGGAGTTTGAAATGGAGCTTGCTCGTGCAACGCAGGAAGAGAAGGAAGAACAGATTCTTCGAGTTCGTGCTTTTTGTGAGAAGCATGGCGAGGAGGGTGCTGATGCGTTGAATCGTTTAAAAGAAGTAGCGTTGTCTGGTGGTAATCTCTTTGAAGAATTGATGGAGACTGTAAAGGTAGCGAGTTTGGGGCAAATTACTGCAGCTTTATATGAAGTGGGCGGACAGTATAGACGGAATTTATAAAAGCTGGGTTGTGTACGGGCGGAGGTTCACCTTGGGGAGGGGCCTTTCGCTCTGTTTTTTTGATATAGGGGGGAGTGCACATAAAAATATCCGCACATAAAAGCCTCTGGATACGGAAAGTGCACATATATTTGAGCAACCCGCACATATAATCTAGAAAATCGCACATATAATCGCTCAACCCGCACATATAATTTAGAATTTCGCACATATATTCTCGCAACCCGCACATATAAGCTGATATTGTAACCATAAAGTAGAGCATTTTGGAGAATCACACAGAACGGTGTGAAGATCGCAGAAAAACACGAGAATTACATAGCTAACACTCCAGAATCTTACACTAAAAACATTTTTCAAAAAAACAATGATCAAATATTGGAATCTACTGGCATAATTATAGCAGATATGTTTATAATGAAAGGTATGAATTCATAGTAGTAGGAGCATCTTGTTCGATCATATAGTGAAAAATGAGGGTCCAAGATAGAAAACACAAAGTGCTACTAAGTAGTTTTGTTTGTTTAAGATTTGGACATCCTCTAGTTATGAAACTTTTCGTTGAAAGGAAGTGCCAGTTGTGAGCATCAAACAATACACTGAATCGCAACTAAAAGAAATGGCAATGCTTGAGGTTGCCTATGAACTTTTAAGCGAAACTAAAAATCCTGCAGAATACCACACACTACTTAAGCAAGTCGGAGAGGTGAAGGGTCTGTCAGAAGAAGTGTTGAAGAATCGTATTGCCCACCTATATACTGAAATGTCCGTAGATGGCCGTTTTGTAAATATTGGTGAAAATCGTTGGGGGCTTCGTTCTTGGTATCCATTTGATCAAACGGAAGAAGAACTTTCTCTAGCTAACAAGACTCGTAAGAAAAAGCGTAAAGATGAGGAAGAAGACGATGACTTCATTGATGATGATGTTGACGACTTTGATGAGTTTGAAGATCTAGAAGACGAGTTAGACGAGCTAGCAAGTGAAGAAGATGACGATTTTGACGACGACGATGAAGATATCGATGAAGAATTCGATGAGGACCTAGAAGAAGATGATGTTGAGAAAGATGACGAGGAAATACTATAATCTCTTCTTGACTTTTGTTTAAGATATAGCTAAAATCATTTTTGGGCTTCACAATTAAACACATTAAACTGAATTACATAAACATGTAAATTCATATATGTGTGGAATATGAATATTTATAACCAAAACAACAGTCCCCCCTTTTATTTGGGTTCGGTAACTGTTGTTTTTTTTATATTATCGTCAAAGTATGTTGGAAATGTGCATGAAAAGGTGTATTTATTTCCAATATACAAGAGAAGGTTCTTTATTTTTTGCGAGGAAAAAGATAGAAAAACAATTTTTCTAAGAAAAACAAAAATTATTATATAAAGTGAGGGGTACCAAACATGGCTACAAAGTACATTTTCGTTACTGGTGGGGTTGTATCATCCTTAGGTAAAGGGATAACAGCAGCATCATTAGGGCGTCTTTTGAAAAACAGAGGCTTAAAAGTAACAATTCAAAAATTTGATCCATATATAAACGTAGATCCTGGAACGATGAGCCCATATCAACATGGGGAAGTATTCGTAACAGATGATGGTGCAGAAACGGATCTTGATTTAGGACATTATGAGCGATTTATTGATATTAATCTAAGTAAATTTAGTAATATTACGACTGGGAAAGTATATTCCTCTGTTTTGAAAAAAGAGCGTCGTGGTGATTATTTAGGTGGAACTGTTCAGGTTATTCCTCATATTACGAATGAAATTAAGGAACGAGTTTTCCAAGCTGGAAAACAAGGGCATCCAGATGTAGTGATTACGGAAATTGGTGGAACAGTTGGGGATATCGAGAGTTTGCCATTCCTTGAGGCAATTCGCCAAATTAAAAGTGATGTAGGTGCAGGTAATGTAATGTACATTCATTGTACACTTATTCCTTATTTATCTGCTGCTGGAGAAATGAAGTCTAAGCCAACACAACATAGTGTAAAAGAGCTTCGTAGCCTAGGTATTCAACCTAATGTTATTGTTGTTCGTACAGAAAGACCAGTTCCAGAAGACATGAAAGACAAAATTGCGTTATTCTGTGATATTGAAAAAGAAGCAGTAATTGAAGCGAGAGACGCAGAAACATTATATGAAGTTCCTTTAGAATTACAAAAACAACATCTAGATGACTATGTATGTAAGCATTTAGGTTTAGATAATTGTCAAGAAGCTGATATGACGGAGTGGGTAGATCTTGTTCAGAAGGTGAAAAACTTATCTGGGAAAGTAAAAATCGCTCTTGTTGGTAAATATGTAGCACTACAAGATGCTTATTTATCTGTTGCAGAAGCAATGAGACATGCAGGATACCACTTCGATTCTGATATTGAAATTGATTGGGTCCATTCTGAAGATGTGACTCGTGAAAATGTCGCTGAAAAAATTGGTGATGCAGATGGTATTTTGATACCAGGTGGCTTCGGTGACCGTGGGATTGAAGGGAAAATTGCTGCCATTGAATATGCGCGTGTAAATAAAGTGCCTATGTTAGGGATTTGTCTAGGAATGCAATTAGCTTCCATTGAGTTTGCTCGTAATGTATTAAACCTAAAAGGAGCAAATTCTTCTGAGTTAAACCCAGAAACAAAGTACCCTATTATCGATTTATTACCTGAACAAAAAGATGTTGAGGACTTCGGTGGTACGCTTCGCCTTGGATTATATCCATGTAAGCTTGGAAAAGAGACAATTGCTTTTAAAGCATACGAAGAGGAAGTTGTCTATGAGCGTCACCGTCATCGTTATGAGTTCAATAATGAATACCGTGAACAAATGGAGAAAGCAGGTTTTATTTTCTCTGGGACAAGCCCTGATGGCCGCTTAGTGGAAATTATAGAGATTCAAGATCATCCATTCTTTGTTGCTTCTCAATTCCATCCAGAATTTGTATCACGGCCAACACGTCCACAACCATTATTCCGTGAATTTATTCGAGCGAGTATTGGGAATAAAAAGGAAAAATAAGTAATACTATCTATAAAACCCTCCTTCATATATAGAGAAGAGAGGGTTTTTTCGTAATTTTACATATTATTTTCTTTATTACAATAGGACCAAGTCTAGTAATTTGTTATAATAAAAAGTATGTATAGTAGTTTAACTATATTTTTTCCTAAAAAAAGATAAGCGAGGTAACTATCGTGTTACATTATCGACAATACATCCTAGAGACCCACAAACCCTGGGTTACACTCATTCATGGTGCTGGTGGGAACTCGAATACATGGTTTAAGCAAATAAAAGAATACAAGAAACATTTTAATGTACTTTTGATAGATTTGCGTGGACACGGAAAATCAGGGGATGCTACCTGGAAAAAAGGGGATTCTTTTGTTACCGTAGCAGATGAGGTAATCAAGGTATTGAATCACTTGGACATAAAGTCCACTCACTTTATTGGTATGTCTCTTGGTACGATTGTTGTCCAAACAATTGCTCAAAAGCACCCTCATCGAATCAGTTCTATGATATTAGGTGGAGCCGTTATTAGAATGAATTTTAGAACAAAAACGTTGATTTCTTTAGGAAACTTATGTAAGCATTTTATTCCTTACATGTGGCTTTATCGATTTTTTGCTTGGATCATTATGCCAAAGAGCAACCATTTAGAATCCCGGAATGCATTTGTCAGTCAGGCGAAAAAAATGTGTCAAAAGCAATTTATCAAATGGTTCACATTAACGAGAGCAATTAATCCTTTTTTAAAAAGGTTACAACGTGATTTTTATGGTATCCCTACGTTATTTGTCATGGGGGAAGAAGATTATTTGTTTTTACCATCCGTTGAAGAGCTGGTCAAAGAGAATAGTAATTTGGTGTTAGAGAGAATCGAGAATTCAGGACATGTTTGTAATATTGATAAACCAAATGAATTCAATGAAATAACAATTAAGTTTATTGAGAAATCACATTTGTCATCATATACAGCTTAAGCATAGGTAAATTGCTACCTGTGCTTTTTTTTGTTGTCTACCCTGAAAATACGCGTATTAAACTATATAGTAATTCTAACTTTGTTTGCTTGTATTCCACATTTGCTTCAGCCTGCTCGCTTTCCTAGGGGAGTTGCCGAGCTTTCTTGAGGAATTCCGCGTAAGTACTTGCCACGTCCTGTGGGCAACGGCGTCATGTCGCCATCCTGGCTCCGTTCTGTGGTGTCTCGCCTTTACTCTGCTTTCCACTGGAGTTCGTGGACCTTCGCTCATTGCATATATAGTTAACTGTACTAACTTATACTCATAACGTATTTTCATCCACCATGGTGTAAATTTCACTTGCATGGAGGATGATACTGGAAAGATGTAAATTTATCTTTACAGCGTATGAGTAAATAAATTTTGCTTGATGGGGAACAATTTCTATAATAATTGATACACTTTTTTTTCTAATCCCATAATTTTTCATATTTTTTTTTAGAGGTTGTAAGTACTGCTATAATAGGGAATTCGTTATTTTCATATAATTATCAATCTTTAGAATTTCAGTGAAATACTTAAATTATTCTTGTTGTATTGTTATAATGCTATAGGATTAAGAATCGAGAGGAGAAATTATAATATGAAAGTATTGAAAAAGACATTAGTTTTTAGTGCGTTATCTCTTATGCTTGTTGCTTGTGGCACAACGGAAGAAGAGAGTGTAAATACAGGTGGTCAAACGGAAGATGACCAAACAAATACAGAAGTGGCTGAAGAAGCAGGTTTATCTGTGACAATTCTTGATGCTACTGACGAAGAAATTAGTGTAGAAGTAAACGGCGAGGCGTTAACTTTCGGTGCGGAGCTTTATACAACTACTTTTGGTAAAGAAGTGAAGGTTGTTGAAGGTACTACTTTTGAATATACAGAAAGTAGACAACCAACTGCAGTAGCAGTATTTGAAGAAGGTAGCCTTTTAAGTGATGTTACTTTCATGATTGAACAGAACTTAAATCTTGAGGGTGATCAAATTAGAACTCGTGAAGTTGATGTGGAGCTTGAAATGGACTTACAAAGCAGTTCTTATGAAATTGCTAGCCATGTAAATGAGTTCAATATTCATGAAATAAATGACGAAACAGTTCCTTTCCAGTTTTACTTTGAAATCGCAGGAGATGCGAGCAAACCAGGTAACTGGTCTGAAGCTATCCGAGGTCAAGAATACAAGCAATATACGTTTGTAGAAGTAACGGAAGAAGGTCGTCATTTCGTACACGTACGTTTCCCAGCGAGTGTTGAGGAAGATGTTGTGGCTGTAGCATTAGCAATGGCTCTATCTTACAACACAGTTGAAGGAACAGACGTTGAAGAAGAAACAGACGAAGAAGATACGAACGAATAAGCAAATACCTCCCTTATATAGAAAAAACCCTTAGATTGTTGTTGGTCTAAGGGTTTTGTTTTTATTTAAAATGGTTTGGGAAATTAGTAAGAGGTTTTCCACTTCATGGTAGGTAATGTGAAATAGGTATAGATGTTGTTCGTGTAAGTATAGAAAGTTCTTAAGTAAAGAACAGTTTTTTGTGAAGTGCACATATATTTGTGAGATTCGCACATAAAAGTGGGAGATTCGCACATATATTGCTTGAATTCGCACATATAATCGCCGAACCCGCACATATATCGCGGAAACCCGCACATATATTTTTGATCCAACTTAAAAAAAGTAAAATTTGTTTTTTAAGGGAGTACAGTACTTGGTGAGGAAACATAGAAACAGGTATGAACCATGAATCTTCGTAAAAATCATGAAAAATCGTAAACTACGTACAAGGAGAGAGTGTATCTCCCCCTCCAGATTCGGAAAGTGCACATATATTTGCGCGATTCGCACATAAAAGTGGGAGATTCGCACATATATTGCTTGAATTCGCACATATAATCGCTCAACCCGCACATATATCGCGCAAACCCGCACATAAAACATGGAGAGCCGAGCATAAAACGTACATCACACACAGATACATGGTCATATTCACAAAAAAGTAAAAAGACCTTCACAGATTGAAGTGAACACACCTTAAACTCAGTGTAATTCACAAAATTTCATGTGAAAGTCGATAATCAAAATGTCAAACTACCGCAAACCATATAAAAACATACATAAAAATCCGAAAATCAATACCCGTGTTCTTCTAAGTACTCCATTGTTGTGAAGTATAGTAAGTAATAAATTCGTAGGCCCAGTAATAAGTGGGGGAAGCCTATTCGATTTCCATCTTCTGTAGGTACGAGTCCATCTTTTACCCCAGTGGAAAAGCATATCGCCCCAAAGCTACCTGATCTTCCCTCAGAATCAGAACTCACACTAATAATCTGAGCACTATTTTCCTCAGCCTTAGCTAAAACGTCCTCACCAGCTTTAGATAGCTTCTCTGGAAAGAAAACAAGCAAAGTATCCATATGGGAGAATTGCGTCTCTCTATGTGCTTCCTGAACGGTAGGTAGCTTGTCTGCTCCTTCTATTGCTTGGTGAACAATTCCTTTCATTTCTTTTTCTCCATATATCCAAAGCTGACCGTCGCTCACGATACTTTGCGCGATGATTCTAGCCGCATCTTCTAGTTCTTCTTCGTATTGGCCCAGTCCATCAATTAACCCTTGTAGCTGTGTGTTGAAAATTTTCATTGACTCAATTCCTCCGTTTGATAATGTGAAAGCATATAAACGCTCTGCGAAAATTACTTGTACCTTATTTTACAGCAGTTTCTTAGAATTCAAAAATGATGCGTCGTTAGTATTGAAACATAGTTAGAATTATTCCACGATTGTTTTTCAAAAAAAGCGTTACAAAAAAGAAACTAGTCACGTCTAAGTGTGTAAGAAGGGAGGCGGGAGACGTTGGAGGATTTTGATGAGCTTTATTTTACCTATAGTGATCGGATTTATTCATACATTTTATTGATGATTGGGGATAGGGAGATTGCGGAGGATTTGACGCAGGAGACGTTTGTGAAGGTGTATCGTAGTCGAGATCAGTTTGATGGGAAGTCGCAATTTTCTACCTGGCTTATTAGTGTTGCGAGAAATTGTACGATTGATTATTTGCGAAAACAACGTCCGGTTTACTTATGGCCGTTTGAAAAATTGTTGAAAGTATCTGCTCCTTTTTCTGTGGAAACCAAAGTGACCCAGAATGAGTCGGTTCAGGAGTTATATAAGCAAATTGGGAATCTGAAGCAGAGTTACAAAGAGGTTATTATTTTGCGTAAAATTCAGGAGCTTTCTATAAAGGAAACGTCGGAAGTGTTAGGTTGGTCGGAAGGGAAAGTGAAGATGATGACACTCAGGGCGATGGAGAAGCTCCGTGTGGAAATGAAAGGGGAGGTGGAAGTGAATGGGTCCATTAGATGATAGATTAAAGGAATTAAGGGTGTTGGAACGTGACGATGATGCAAAGATGAGATCGTTTCATCAAGCGAAGGCTAAGTTGTATGAACCAGAAACGAAGAAAGATACTTCTTTTGGAAAACTATTAGGGGTTCCCATTGCCCTTTTGTCTGCTGTCTTTATTGGTTTCTTATTGTCTTACCAATGGTTTGGGGATAATCTCGGAGGTCCAGCAATTGATGAGGAGAGAACGGAGCCTTTTGTTACTAGTTCGATTGATCATATATATATTGGATTCGGGGATTCCGTTGATGAGTTTGGTTTGCATGATGTAAATAATCCAGAATTAGATTATGTGATGATTGATGATCCTGAATTTTTAGAGAGGTTTGAAAATGATCTTAACGCTCCGAGAACCGTTGTTAAAAGAGATTTCATCCCTATGTTGGAAGTGGAGCTTGTTTTGGAAAATGGGGAAGAGGTTCCGTTATTTTTTTCAATAAGTAGAGAATCAGGAGTAGTGGAAACGCATGTGTATCAGTTTGATAATGGAATGATGTTTCAATATAAAGGAGACATGGTTACGGAGTTGAGGGAGTTTCTAATGGCTGAGGTTGATGAGAAAGAAGAGAAGAGTGTTACGGAGACGATATATTATTCCCTGGAGGCGGCATTGCAGGAGTTTCCGTATGACATTGTTACTCCAGGGGAGAGTCCATTGGGGCTTTTGGTTGACAGGGTTACTATTTATGCACACGGAAAAGATGCGTTTGCCTTACACATTCTTTATAAAGAGACTTCAAATGGGGATGATAAACTGATTTTTGGTGCGAATATTTCAGATGAAAATCACTCTGCTTTACCTTATGATGGTCAAGATTTACTTGATCGGAACGGTAGACAATTTAGCTTCCATAATTTTGGAGAGACAGCTGATCTTAATTGGGAAGATAATAATTTTAAATATATGCTAGCTTCCGTTTTAGCTGAAGGTGTAGATGTAGGACTAGAAGAACTGTTACATCTCACAGATGAAATGTATGGAATCAGCATCGACAATAATCATGAAGAAGAGCAATTTAAGGATAGTCCATTAGAAAAATACGCAGTATTTACTGAGTATGATTTGGGCTCTTACAATGATCGCATAGCAGAGGCCAGTGCATTTTATATGGGAGATGATGAAAACTATGTGCTCGGTTTTGGTCATCAAGCACATGCTGTGATTCGCTATCTGCTATATGAAGTGGATGAAGAAACGAATGAAGTAAGAGTTATTCGTCGGATAGTTGATAGTTACCAGGATCAAACGGAAGAGTTTGTAGAGGCAGAAGATTGGGATGGGCTTATTGATTTTTTACTTGAGTATGGCCAGGAATTAGATCAACTGTATTTTAAATACTCGGGAGACGTTGCGGAAGAAGAGATAGAGTTGGATGGAACGATTCATAACCTATATCCTGTGGAAGTTGGAGAGAACATCCACTATTTTAAAGAAGGTAAGGGTTTATGGATGAAGGTATATAATGATGAAATGACAATAGTAAGAGATGGGGGAGAGCATAAAGAGGCAATCCGTATAACAGACTAATTCGTTTATTATTTCTATTGAAAGAGATGGATAGTAAACACTATATAATAGTCCTAGTGTCCACCAATTGGTTGGACACTTTTTTGGGGCTACTGATTTTATAGGGGATATTTTATGGTTGCTGTATTACACTTTGTTTTAAAATAGTATTCCACGTCAGTGAAATGTGGCACCGTGGAGAGTTGACAATACGTTTTTGGATAGAACGGAGTAGGTTGAAGCGAATAGAATACAAACCCACTAAGTTAGGATTAGTAGATGACTTCATATCACCCATTCTCGATAAGGAACATTCTAAGGTAAGTTCCCTTTTGTCGACTAATTTTTACATAAATATGGTAAAATTGATACGTCATTTGGGTGACGAGAGATAGCAGTTCTTAATATATTGAACAAATAGTAATTTTTTTTTGCGACAAAAAAAACGATGAATAATGAAGACTTAATAGGTATTTTGACCTATAAAAGTACTAGAAGTTACTTTTTTTGACATAGTGAGACCGTTTATTTATTCTATCAGCTAGAGAAGGATTATTTACAAATTGAGCGAATTACTTTTAAATAAGTATATAAAAAGATGTCGTGAAAAATAGATAGGAGGGGAAAGCGTGAACAAGAAGCTTTTAATCGTGGATGATCAATTCGGGATAAGAGTATTATTAAACGAGGTTTTTGAAAAAGATGGATATAAAACTTTTCAAGCGTCAAATGGGAAACAAGCACTTAAGCTTGTGGAAGAAGAAAAGCCAGATTTGATCCTATTAGATATGAAAATTCCAGGGATGGACGGATTAGAAATATTAAGAGAAATAAAAAAAATGGGTGCAAAGTCAGATGTCATTATGATGACAGCTTACGGGGAACTAGAAATGA
Source organism: Evansella sp. AB-rgal1 (assembly GCF_041820985.1). Taxonomy (NCBI): domain Bacteria; kingdom Bacillati; phylum Bacillota; class Bacilli; order Caryophanales; family Bacillaceae; genus Evansella; species Evansella sp. AB-rgal1. The sequence continues at coordinate 11,246 of NZ_JBGUAU010000033.1, read as the reverse complement.
TTAATGAAGCAATGCAATTAGGTGCACTTACTCACTTTGCTAAACCATTTGATATTGATGAAGTAAGAGAAGAAGTAAGGAATTATTTAACTACAAAAAGTTAACTACTTTTACATAAAACAAAGTTCTTTATATATTCACATGTATTTTACTATGTGTGTGTTATAATGTTTCTAGGTCAACCAGGTGAATGGTTTTGGCTGTGATCCATCAGGGCTCATGGCTTTTTTTCACGTAAAAAGTAGTACATAGAAAACGTTAAGGATAATTCGTTTTAATTAAGTAAATATTACTAATGTCGTTTTGTGTATTATCCATTCAGATTGGAAGACGAAAAAAAGTACGGAAATGTCAAAGGAGGATTATTAAAATGCCTTTAGTTTCAATGAAAGAAATGCTTGAAGAAGCAAAAGCAGGCGGGTATGCAGTAGGACAATTTAACTTGAATAACCTTGAGTTCACTCAAGCAATCCTACAAGCAGCAGAAGAAGAGCAATCACCAGTTATTCTCGGTGTATCTGAGGGTGCAGCGCGTTACATGGGTGGTTTCTTAACAGTAGTAAGTATCGTGGAAGCGTTAATGGCTGATTATGAAATTACAGTTCCTGTAGCGATCCATTTAGACCACGGATCTAGCTTCGAAAAATGTGTAGAAGCTATGTACGCTGGATTCACATCTGTAATGATTGATGGTTCTCATCATCCATTAGAAGAGAACATTGCGCTTACGAAAAAAGTGGTAGATGTTGCTCATACATTAGGAGTTTCTGTTGAGGCTGAATTAGGCCGTATTGGTGGACAAGAAGATGATCTAGTTGTAGATGATGCTGATGCAGCATATGCAATCCCATCTGAATGTGATCAATTAGTACGTGAAACTGGAGTAGACTGCTTCGCACCTGCTTTAGGATCAGTACACGGACCTTATAAAGGGGAGCCAAATCTTGGTTTTGACCGTATGGAGGAAGTTGGTAAGTTAACTGGTGTACCTCTAGTTCTTCACGGTGGAACTGGAATTCCAACTCACGATATCCAAAAAGCTATTTCTTTAGGAACAGCTAAAATTAACGTGAACACGGAAAACCAGATTGCTTCTGCAAGAGCTGTTCGTGAAACACTTGCTGCAAAGCCAAATGAATATGACCCACGTAAATATTTAGGACCTGCTCGTGACGCGATTAAAGAAACTGTAATCGGGAAAATGAGAGAATTTGGTTCTTCTAATAAAGCTTAATTAACTACTTAATTTATAATGGAAAGTTGACAGCACCTCTCCATAATGGTGTTGTCAACTTTCATTTTCGTCAATATTCGTCAAAATCTTCCGAATTTCGTAAGCGTTCACAAAGATAGACGATGCCTTGGCTTTATAATAATTCATCCTTAGACATGTTAGATAAATGTTTTACTATATACAAAAATTAGCCGATCTAAATAATTAATAAGAGGTGACTGATACGATGAAATTTTTTATTGATACTGCAAATCTTGAAGAAATAAAAGAAGCTCATTCACTCGGCATTCTTTCTGGTGTAACAACAAACCCGTCGCTTGTCGCAAAAGAAGGAGTGAACTTTCAAGAAAGATTAAAAGAGATTACGAGTGTAGTTACGGAAGGTTCGGTAAGTGCAGAAGTAATTGCATTAGATTCAGAAGGTATGATTGAAGAAGGAAAAGAGCTTGCTGCAATCGCACCGAATATAACAATTAAAGTACCAATGACAATGGAAGGTCTAAAGGCAGTAAAGTATTTTACTGATAACAATATTAAAACAAATGTAACACTCATTTTTTCCGCAAACCAAGCGTTATTAGCTGCTCGTGCAGGAGCAACATATGTGTCACCGTTTCTAGGGAGATTGGATGATATCGGTCATGATGGTCTAGAATTAATTTCTAAAATTAGAGAAATCTTTGATGTGCACGGGATTGATTCAGAGATTATTGCAGCATCCATTAGACATCCTCAGCATGTGACAGAATCAGCATTACAAGGAGCACATATTGCAACAATTCCGTTAAATGTTATTCAACAGCTTGTAAAACACCCATTAACAGATGCGGGAATCGAAAAATTCCTTCAGGATTGGGAAAAATCAAATAAGTAAATGATGCAAAGTGTCTCAAATGACTACTCAAAGTTGTTTGAGTCACTTTCTATTTGATTATGGGAGATTCGAAGTGTTGAATTAGCGTCGTTTTTCATAAAAGTTGTTAAAACTATATAGTTTAAAACCACTTACTAACCCGTATTTTCAGTAGACTTCCATGCATGTGAAATTTACACCATGGTCGATGAAAATACGATATGAGCATAAGTTAGTACATTTAACTATATATTCAATGAGCGAATGCCCAATAAACTCCAGTGGGAAGCAGAGTAGAGGCGAGACATCGCAGCGACGAAGTCGTTAGAAGGTTCGGCAACTCCCCACAGGAAAGGGAGTGGGCAGTAGCGATGGAATACAATCCAACAAAGTTAGTTTTATCAGGGGAGACCTCATAATAAAGTATTTTGTAGAAATATTGCAAATCAAGTCGCACCTTTCTATTCTAACTAAAAATTGTTAAAATAGACACGTACTATTATTTTCTTGAATTCATGTCTAAAATAATTTTTCTCCGTATAAAATGGTAGATAGATACAGTATTTATGTTACCATTTTATAGAGAGAAAAATGTAAGCCGAAATAACCTGAAAAACTAGTACAACAATTAGGAATTAATCATAAGTAAACAGTAAACATATGTCGGGGTTAGTTAGTGTTTTAGAGAGAAACGTCAAACAAGAATTGACAGAAGGGAAGCGGGTTATGGAAAAACTATTGATCGAAGGCGGCCATCTATTAGAAGGAACAGTACAAATTAGTGGTGCTAAAAATAGTGCTGTAGCACTCATACCAGCAGCGATTTTAGCTGATTCACCAGTAACGATCGATAATCTCCCAGACATTTCTGATGTAGAAACATTAGCCGAGCTATTAGAAGAAATTGGTGGGCAAACACAATTAACGGATGACACACTTGTAATTTATCCAGAAAAGATGTTTGCTATGCCTCTTCCAAATGGTCGGGTAAAAAAATTGCGTGCATCCTACTATATGATGGGTGCTATGCTCGGGAAGTTTAAAAAAGCGGTTATTGGCCTTCCAGGTGGATGTAATCTCGGACCACGTCCCATTGATCAGCATATAAAGGGATTCGAAGCTCTTGGAGCAAAAGTGACAAATGAACATGGTGCAATTTATTTGCAAGCAGACGAGCTTGTAGGAGCAAGAATTTATTTAGATGTAGTGAGTGTTGGAGCTACTATAAATATTATGCTTGCAGCAGTTCGTGCAAAAGGTCGTACGGTTATCGAAAATGCAGCTAAGGAACCTGAGATTATTGATGTAGCAACACTCCTTTCGAATATGGGAGCAAAAATCAAAGGTGCAGGAACGAACGTTATTCGAATCGACGGTGTGGATGAACTCCATGGATGTAGACATTCTATTATCCCAGATCGCATTGAAGCAGGAACATACATGATTCTAGCTGCAGCAATGGGGAAATCAGTACTAATTGATAATGTTATCCCAGATCACGTAGAATCCTTAAGTGCGAAGCTTAGAGAAATGGGAGTTATGGTAGAAGAAGCAGATGACCAAATTTTTATTAAGAGTCAACCAAATTTAAAGCCTGTCGATGTGAAAACATTAGTGTATCCTGGTTTTCCAACCGACTTACAACAACCATTTACAAGTTTTCTAACAAAAGTAGAAGGTTCTAGTATGGTTACAGATACAATCTATAGTGCTCGTTATAAGCACATTGACGAGTTACGCAGAATGGGGGCCAACATTAAAGTGGAAGGTCGTTCCGCATTAATTAATGGTGGCATAAGATTGCAGGGAGCGAAAGTACGAGCAAGTGATTTACGAGCCGGTGCTGCGTTAGTGGTAGCAGGTTTAATGGCAGAAGGTGTAACGGAAATTACCGGCGTAGAGCATATCGATCGAGGGTACGGTGGGCTTGAGGAAAAATTAAAAGGCTTAGGTGCAAAAATCTGGCGCGAAGCCTTAAATGAAAAAGAGCTAGAGGAAATAAAAAACTCGTAACATTTTCAGTTATAGAATACATGTAAATTATTCAAAGCAGAGAAGCTTTCATACATAGAATTATTAGGAAGCTTTTTTGCTCCTTTTTCCTATAAGTTTTAAAAATCCTCTTCCTATTGTCTAAATGCGAAAGCTACAGAGAAAAATTAGAAAGATTTAGAGATAAGAGAGAAAGAAACAGCCTCTCATAACAAGCCACCTAAAGCTAGTTTTTTTGAGACAAGTTTAGAAACTGGTTTATTAGTTGGGAAATTGATAGCACTTCCAATGGAGTGGGTACATAGCAAAATAAATGATAAGGTGAGGGGAAGCACATGGAGAGAAGTTTATCGATGGAATTGGTACGAGTTACGGAAGCAGCGGCATTAGCATCAGCGCGCTGGATGGGACTAGGAAATAAGGATGCAGCAGATAAGGCTGCAACAGAAGCAATGCGAGATGTTTTTGACACTGTTCCAATGAAAGGTACCGTTGTAATTGGTGAAGGGGAAATGGACGAGGCTCCAATGCTTTATATTGGTGAAAAACTAGGAAATGGCTATGGACCGCGAGTTGATGTCGCAGTAGACCCACTTGAAGGTACAAACATCGTTGCAAATGGAGAGTGGAACGCATTAGCAGTTATTGCCATTGCAGATAATGGCAACCTCCTGCATGCACCAGATATGTATATGGAAAAAATTGCTGTTGGACCAGAATCTGTTGGTTTGATTGATATTGATGCTCCTATTATTGATAATCTAAGAGCAGTAGCAAAAGCAAGGAACAAAGATATTGATGACCTTGTAGTCGCAATCTTAAAAAGAGAACGTCATCAACGACATATTGAGGAAATTAGAAAAGCAGGAGCTAGAATAAAGCTTATGCAAGATGGTGATGTGGCTGCTGCAATCAACACAGCTTTTGAGGATACGGGAGTGGACATGCTCCTAGGCTCAGGTGGTGCCCCTGAAGGTGTTCTAGCCGCTGTGGCACTAAAATGTTTAGGTGGAGAGCTTCAAGGGAAACTATTACCTCAAACAGAGGAAGAGCTTGCTCGATGCAAAAAAATGGGTGTTGAGGATATCCACCGAGTATTGCGCATGGAAGATTTAGTGCGTGGTGATGATGCAATTTTTGCCGCTACAGGAGTGACAGATGGAGAGCTTCTTAAAGGGGTACGTTATAAAGGAACAACAGGTACAACTCAATCTGTCGTAATGAGAGCGAAATCTGGAACAGTTCGATTCATCGATGGAAAACATGTGTTGACGAAAAAACCTGATCTAGTAATTCGTTAAGGTGAATTTTAGGAATAAGAGAACGCTGAGAAAGGAATTTTTCCTTTTTCAGTTGTTTCTGTCGATATCCCCACACTTGTTTTTATCAAGAAGGTTTTAAGGATAACAATCATATTATTCAATTCTTCCTCTTGCTCAAAAGTGAATATTATGCTTTTATTATAATGTAATGAAAAAGTGTCTATTATTGAAGATAGTGATATACTTAAGTAGAATAGAAATAATTTACGTTTGCCACGATTGTAAAGAAACACACTTCATTTTTTACCCGAAGAAAACTCTAAAGTTACTTCTGGAAAAAGTAGGTATCTTCTATGCTCCAATGCCACTATACCTACTTACCTAAGGAATCCAGTGTATTACATGCATGGCAGAAATAGTTTCATTACCTCAAGTTACTTCTGAAAGCTTCAATTCTCCAAACCCTTACTATAATAAGTAATTTAATAAACTAGCAACTAGTATCCTTTTATTTCTCTATTACTTTTTAAAATGGACTTTACTGATGCTAATTCAAGACGGTAGAAGAAGTAATGAACAGGAAAAGATTTGTATTAATAATATAAAAAAGGTGTGATTTACGTATGGGTGTAACCCTGAAAGAATTAGAGCAAATGAAGCTCAAAGAATTATATGAAATGGCTCGAGAAGTAAAAGTTTCTTACTATAGCCAACTAACCAAAAAAGAACTTATTTTTGCAATCATGAAAAAGCAAGCGGAGCAAGAAGAGTTAATGTTTATGGAAGGTATTTTAGAGATCGTTCCAAATGAAGGCTTCGGTTTCCTTCGCTCAAATACGTACAAGCCTAGCTCTCAAGACATTTACATTTCTGCATCCCAAATTCGTCGTTTTGAGTTACGAAACGGAGATACTGTTACTGGGAAAGTAAGAAAACCAAAAGAAAATGAACGTTATTACGGACTTCTTCAAGTAGCAGCTGTAAATGGACAAGACCCAGAGCTAGCAAGAGAACGTCCGCATTTTCCACAGCTAACTCCACTTTATCCTGATAAAAAAATGACATTAGAATATGATCCGAAAAAAGTCGCTTCCCGAGTTATCGATATGGTGGCACCTATCGGGTTTGGTCAACGTGGATTAATTGTTGCTCCTCCAAAAGCAGGGAAAACATTGTTACTTCAGGAAGTTGCGAATAGTATTGCGGAAAACCATCCTGATATTGAGTTAATGGTATTGTTAATTGACGAGCGTCCAGAGGAAGTAACGGATATGGAGCGTTCCATCAAGGGGGAAGTAGTGAGTTCCACATTTGATGAGGTTCCAGAAAACCACATTAAAGTAGCAGAGCTTGTTCTAGACCGTGCAATGCGTTTAGTTGAAGCGAAAAAAGACGTTGTTATCTTAATGGATTCTATCACTCGTCTTGCTCGTGCGTATAACTTAGTAATTCCACCAAGTGGTCGTACATTGTCTGGTGGTATCGATCCTGCCAGCTTCCACCGTCCAAAACGTTTCTTCGGTGCTGCGCGTAATATAGAAGAAGGTGGAAGTTTAACGATTTTAGCGACGGCTCTTGTAGAAACAGGCTCTCGTATGGATGACGTTATCTACGAGGAATTCAAAGGAACAGGGAACATGGAGATTCACCTTGACCGCAAGCTTTCCGAGCGTCGTATATTCCCTGCTATCGACATTCGTCGTTCAAGTACTCGTCGAGAAGAATTACTATTACCAAAGGAACAAATCGAAAACCTATGGGCAATTCGCCGTACAATGAACGACCAGCCTGAGTTTTTAGAACGCTTCTTGAAAAAAGTGCGTGATACGAAAACAAATATCGAGTTTTTCGATTCCTTTGATAAGGAAAAAACAGGGAAGCTTCGGGTGAAGAATTAGTTTTAAGTGATTTTTATTGATGAAAAGCTATAGGTTGTCCGATATTTAATGATACGCATTGAATTGATTCATAAATATTGTGGAGAAGATGAGGTTTGACTTTATAAGAAAATCACTTTGGTAATTATTACCTAGAATACACCGCAACGCTACCATATAGCCTATGCGATTATATATGTAGTAACAGTCTTCCTAATTGTTTTCGAAAAATCGTATCATGTTTTAACCAAGGTGTTTAGAATGATGTTGCAAATTGCTGTGACAGTTGATATAATTTCACAGTATGCATAAGTTGATGTGAATTGCACATCAATACAGAACTCTGTTTCGAAAGACTCAGGGCGGAAGGAGTTGAAAAGAATGAAACCAGAAATCCATCCAAATTACCGTAAAGTGGTATTCAAGGATACAAGCACAGGTTTTATGTTCTTAAGCGGATCTACTAAGTACTCCAGTGAGACTGTTGAGTTTGAAGGAAATACTTACCCATTATTGAACGTTGAGGTAAGCTCTGATTCTCACCCATTCTACACTGGACGCCAAAAGTTTGCCGATGCAGGTGGACGTGTGGATCGTTTCAGAAAAAAATACAACATCAAATAAGATCTTGTATTTGTTTGATTTACGATTTACGGCCTAGAGTGCCGAAACAGGTAAGAAACTGCGATTGCAGTTTCTTACCTGTTTTTTTGTGGGGCTTCGGGGGAGGGGTGAGTAGGTTAACTCAAGAGCCGTATTGGTTACCTTCGTGAGGGAGAACCGGGAGTGAAAGTAACCAAAGGGTCGTATTGGTTACCTTCATGGGGGAGAACCAGGAGTGAAAGTAACCAAAGAGGTATATTGGTTACCTTCATGGGGGAGAACCGGGAGTGAAAGTAACCAAAGGGCTGTATTGGTTACCTTCATGGGGGAGAACCAGGAGTGAAAGTAACCAAAGGGCCGTATTGGTTACCTTCGCGAGCATGAACCAGGAGTGAAAGTAACCAAAGGGCCGTATTGGTTACCTTCGCGAGCATGAAGCAGGAGTGAAAGTAACCAAAGGGCCGTATTGGTTACCTTCGCGAGCTTGAACCGGGAGTGAAAGTAACCAAAGGGGTGTATTGGTTACCTTCTTCATAAAATTATGTCAATCTCATTATTTATCTTTCTTAATATAATATGAGTTTTTTCCATACCCAACCATTTGATAATTCTCACATAAGATTCTGCGAATTACCTTATCAGATCCAACATTGCCCCCACACCAATCTAAAATAGCATTTGTTTTAATTTGCATACTTGGAAATAAGAGTTGAAATTCCTCTACACTACGTAAGATAGCCGAATCAATTTTTTCCAATGAACGACAGTTATTACATTTCATGTACGAGCGGTTAATCTGAAGCATAAACGAACTACAACAACCACACAAAATCCCCTTCTTCAACCCATCGTAGGAATACTGTGGGGATCGCTCATAAGGAGAATCAACGGTGTGGAGTGATGAGAGTAACTGCGCAGCTGCGATGTTTTTCGGGTTCCTTTCCGGAGTAATGGTCTTCATTTTTTCAAAAAAACGGTTTACTTGGGTTGGTAAAACAATTGGGTGATGAACGGGAACTTGGTATAGGGTAAACTCAGGATTAATAAAGAGGAGATGAGACTTTACTGTAAACTTTAATCGGTGTTGATACAGCAACTGCCGAAGTGAGGACTCGCACCTGTTCAGCTGCAATAAGGGATCTTTCATTTCCCGTTTCGAACCAACATGACGCCAAACACCATTTTCATCAATAAAATAATCACCTTCAAAGTTTTTCACATCGACAATATTCATTGTTGTTCCAGAAACTAATAGGGAGTCAATTTGAAAAGAACTCTTGCCTAACTTCAATAACAAATCATTCAAAACAAGCCAACGGTCATTTAACTGTGTAGCAACCATCTGATCAAATTGGCACTCTCCTTCAAAACCTTTAACAGAATTCAAAAAAGCTTGTCTTTCCTCTTCACTCAACGTCATTCTAGCATTCAAGGAAGTCATAAGGCGTAACTCAGGGGTCATAATACGAGGTTTAAAAAATTCCAAAAAATATCACCAGCTTTCCACATAGTTAACTTAATAATATGTGAAACTTCGAGCATGTACAAGAACAAAATTGCCAACCTTCAGAAAATATTTTTTTTACTCCGCCACCCCTTGTCATTGACACGTTTCCGCAATTCTTGAGAAAGAATATAGAAAATGTCCATTGTTCGAAATGGCTAACATGACTATAATAGAGAGAGGAAAAAAACCGTTCATCTAGCAAATGGCTGAACGGTTCCTTTCTTTTATAGTGCTTTGAAAAAATAAGGTCTTATTGCCAAAAGCACTTGGTGGAGATTCCTAATACTTTTTAAATACGTCGTTTCCAAAAATAAGTCCAATACATATAAAAAATGCATGGACACCATCAAAACCACATCAATGCAAACTTAAATAAACGTTTAATTAAATAAATCCAAAAAGGAAAAGTAGCAACACTACCTTTTTCCAAAAAAGATAAATAGGGAGAGTCGCAATATGCATTTAACTAGGAGAGAAGGATGGCTTGAAGTAGTTTGTGGAAGTATGTTTTCAGGGAAATCAGAGGAACTAATTCGCAGAGTTCGACGTGCATACTACGGCCGACAAAAAGTACAAGTCTTCAAACCGAAAATCGATAACCGATACAGCGAAAAAGAAGTAGTATCACATAACGGGAACAAAGTATTCGCACTACCAATCGAAGACGCGTCGATGATCCTTGAACTATTAGAAACAGACACACAAGTAGTGGCAATCGACGAAGTACAATTCTTCGACCACGATGTAGTCGACGTGGTACAAGAACTAGCTGACCAAGGGATCCGCGTCATCGTAGCAGGACTAGACCAGGATTTCCGCGGAGAACCATTCGGCGACGTACCACAACTAATGGCTCTAGCGGAATCGGTAACAAAGCTACAAGCAATCTGCTTATCATGCGGCTCTCCAGCAAGCCGAACACAACGACTAATCAACGGCGAACCAGCATCCTACGACGATCCAATCATCCTCGTAGGCGCATCAGAATCCTACGAGCCACGCTGCCGCCACTGTCACGAAGTACCAGGCAAGCCAACCCTAACAAAAGTAAAAGCAACTGCCCATAACCTTTCTTGATTGGGAAAACAAAGTTGGTAATTCATTCATCATACTACTAATTCAAAGTTGAGCGCCTTGCTCAACTTTTTCTTTATGTCCGGAACAACGACCAATGAAAGCCTCAAAACCCTTCAAAAAACATCATTTTTCCTTATGTATTTCAAAGAAGTATTTAGGAAATGATACCTTTAGGAGGTGTTTTCATGAAAAAATACATTGGATTAAGTATGTTACTCCTGTTACTCATGGGAACAGCGTGTAATGATTTAGATACTCCAGAGGTTCAGGGGTTGAATACAAATACAACAAATAATGAAGTAGAGAAAGATTGGGCGGAAAGCTTATTTGGGCCAGGTCCTGCAAACTATGGAGCGGCTCGGGATAGAAGAGAGCCTAGTGATCCCATAACAGAGAGTAATTATACAGGGAAAAGTTATCGTGACCCAGTACATGAACATCCAACAGAAGGGCAAGACCAGGATCGAATTGAGAACGTCATTTACGACATGCCTGGCGTAACTCCAGGAATGGTTATCATCATGGGAAGTCATGCATGGGTGAATGTAACGTTTGAGGACAGAATTAATGGTAATGTTCAAGAAGACCAGGTTCGCGAAATTGAGGAAAAATTAAGAGAAGCAATGCCACGTTATAATTACGAAATCATTGTTAACAACTATAGCTAAAAGAAAAACCGCCTCTAATTATGCTATCGGTGAAGGCCATACTGGAAAAGTTCGCATTTCAAGTTTTTCAGTTGCCTCCATACGTGGTTGCATATTTGGCGGTTTTTATTATGACTCTTACTAAGAGAAGTATCATTTTTGCTAACCTCTTTTTTAAAAATAGCAAAAAGAAA